>CBFCZG010000329.1:0-5251 GCA_965602375.1 uncultured Phycisphaerae bacterium
AGTTTGGGGCCTACAGCAAGATAGGTATTGCATTGGCTCGACATGAATTCACCTCCCATGCTACCGAGAGCCTGCTCGAAGGTACCGAAACTCATAGCTCGCCGCCAGGGCAAACCCAACACGCACCACTCGGCCCCCTATTGGCGATGCGTAAAATGACTTGCAGCCGTCCGTCCGACAGGGCAAGATAGCCGCAACCGTTACCGCAATTCAAAGCAGGAGATGGATCATGATGTCTGTCACCTCACTCCTTCCCAAGTCTGCCTTCGTCGCCGCCGTGTTGATCCTCTGCCAAGCCGCGGGGGGCGAGCCGAAAATCGAATGGGACTCGGATCAGATCGTTGAGTCCCGCATGACACAGTACCAGTACCACCACGTCGGCCCCGAGTATGAGAAGCCCGAAGACAAGGACGCTCCCAACCCGGGCCGAAACTTCATGATCGAACTCACCGTCGCCGACGAGCCGCCCAGACTGCTCGATCGCGTGCTGAAGCGAACGGCTACCATCTCGGGCGCGGTCAAAGAGGCACCTCCGCAGGCGCAGTCGGCGCATGTGTGGCTGGAAGACAACTATGGCCGCGTGCTCGACGAGGAGCACGTGGGCGCACCGGTCTTCGCGTTCCGACTCAATGCGTCCCGCTCGCTCGGCACCGGGATCTACCTCAAGGCCGAGCTGCACGCCGGGCCCGAGCAGCTCTGGTCGGGCGTCGACCCGATACGCTTGGTCCCAACCGACGAGGACCCGTGGCGGGACTTCATCCTCGGCGTCTACAACATGGGAACCCGGCCCGGTACCGGAAAACTCTTCCGCGATATGGGTCTGGGACATCGGGCGATCCAGACCACCGGAGCGTCGACGTTCCCCGTCCAGAACGACCTGAGGTTCCACGCGTCCAATATCCTGTACTCGCTGCTGGGGTTCTACCACCGAGACCTCAAACGCTGGCGCGAGATCAAGCAGGCACAGGGCGAGTCGACCGGACCGGTCACGCTGACGCGCCATCGCTGCCTGAGCAACCCCAAGGAGCAGAAGTTCACCACCGACATCCTGACGGCCGCCGCTCTTCGGCATCGCCCATACGAGCCGCTGCACTACGGCATCGGCGACGAAATCGGCATCGGCAACATGTGTGGCCCATACGACTTGTGCGGATCTGCATGGTGCAAACATCGCTTCCGCTGGTGGTTGCAGGGACGCTACCGCGAGTTGGATGCGCTCAACGCCCAATGGGGCACACGCTATCGAAGCTGGGGCGACGTGGAGATGTTCTCGACGTGGCAGGCGCTCGAGCGGACCGAAAGCGGCAATTTCTCACCGTGGGCCGATCGCGTCGAGTTCATGGACGATGTGCTGCTCGAAGGCGTCGCCCTGGGTGTTCGCACCGTTCGCGCGCTCGACCCTCAGGCCCGCTGTTCGATCACCGGGGTGCAGCAGCCCTCCTGCTGGGGCTACGACCTCTGGAAGCTCACTCGCGTCGTGGACGTCACCACGCCCTACGACATCGGCGAGGGACCTGACGTCATCATGAGCTTCCACAACGATGGAGCCGACGGCAAGGTGGTCGACCCGGGCTTCGGCAGCGACAACGAGGACCTATGGCGCGCGTTTGTCCGTGGCTACGATATGGTCCAGCAGTGGGACTCGTTCGGCGACGTCTACTCGAAGATGATCGATATAGAGAACCAACGGCTCACGCCGCTGGGCGAGCAGGTCAAACAGTTCGCCGACTGGGTGCACGCCGGACCGGGACGATTGCGCAATCGGGCCCAACGCGTGCGCGACCCGGTGGCGATTCTCTACTCGCAGCCGTCGCTCCGCGGCAACTGGATCCTGGAAATTTGCCACCGCATCGATGTGCCCCAAACGGGGCGGGACTGGCCTGGTCGCGACTCCTGGACGGTAAGACAGAAAGAACTGTCCTTCCGCGTCCGCATGTCGTGGGCAATGTGGCTGCACGATATTGGCATTCGACCCCGATACGTCGACGTCTCACAGATCCGGCGCGGTTACCTGCTCGACAAGGGATACAAGGTGCTGGTGCTGCCCCGGGCGGTGGCCTTGAGCGACGACACGGCTCACGCCATCCGCCGATTCGTCGAGGCGGGCGGCACGGTCATCGCCGACTCGTGGCCGGGAATCATGGACCAGGCGTGCCGCGTTCGTCCCCGGGGCGTGCTGGATGACCTGTTCGGCGTGCGGCGAGGCGACTACCGGAAGATCGACGTGACTCGCATGCCGCCAAGCGGCCAGGGTGTAGCCGTCAATGGAAACACTTTGCCGTTCTTCGCCTTCGAGAAGGCCCTCAAAGCCGAGGCTGGACAACCGGGCGGAGGCCACCAGGAGGCCGACGTGGCCATTACCCGTGCGGTCGGGCAGGGCCACGCCATTTATCTCAACTTCAACCTCGAGGAGTATTTCCTCCAGCGGTTCTTCCCCCGGATGGTCGCCCCGGCCCGTCGCTATCTGCTGACGCTGTTGGGGCGTGCGGGGGTCCGGCCGTTATTTGCCGTAACCTCTCCCGACGAAGATGCGCTGTTCCACCCCGTAGGCCACGACGTCGTCCTGTACCGCAACGGCCGAGGGTACGTCGTGGGCACGATGATCAATCCGACGGTCCGCACCAGCGAGCTGGGCGGCATCGAGAGTCGCTACGAATTCATCACTGATAACGTGTTCCTGGAGGATGCTCACCCCTCGCAGCTCACTATTCCCAAGGGCTTGTTTACCTACGATCTGGTCGAACGCAAGGCCCTCGGCGACGTGCGCTCGGTCAAAATGATCAGCGCCCGAACGTCCGGACACGTGTTCGCCTGCTGGCCTTTCGAGATAGAGAATCTGACCGCCCAAGCCACCACCGTACCGGGCCATCGAATTCGCGTCACCGGCAACGTCGCAACGTCCACGCCCGTCGAGAATGAGAAACTCGTCGTGGCCATGCGGGTGTATCGACCCGACGGCGCCGAACAGCCGGTATATCGCCGAACCATCGACTGCGACCGAAACGTGTTCGCCGTCGACTGGCCCCTGGGCGTTAACGAGCACGGCCAATGGTCGGTCGTCGTCACCGAGCCGTGTACCGGCAAGAGCGTTTCGCTGAACGTCGAGGTACCGAAACCCGCGCCGGCGCGAACCTAGCGGGGACCGGCCGTCACGAGCTCCGTCGCCAGCGGACAGGCGATCAGGAATTCCTCCAGATCGATCCACTCCTCCGGCGTGTGAACATCGTGCTGGCCCACACCGAACGTGACGGTCGGCACGCCCTTGGCATTGAGGTGGTTGGCGTCCATGCCGCCGTCGTTGCTCACCAATGTCGGCTGTAGCCCGCACGCCTTGGTCGCCGCCAGCGCGGCAGCCACGACCGGGGCATCGTCTTCCAGGGCGAACGACTCGTAACGCGGACCGTCGGCGAAGCTCACCTCGGCACACCGGCCTTGGCGGTTCTTCGTCTGGGACGCCGCCTTACTGAAGGCGTCTTTGTATACACCCAGAAGTTGGTCGCGAAACGCGGCATCGTGACTCCTCACCTCGGCGAGGATTTCAAGCCGATCCATCACCACGTTGGTGCCCGTGCCGCCTCGGAGCGTGCCGATGTTCGCACTGCCGCGACCTTCGGCCTTCTCGATTTGCCCGTGCCATCCACCATGATCGAGCGACGCGATCGCGTGGGCCGCCGCCACCGCTGCCGACACACCCGAGCCGGGATACGCGCCCGCGTGTGCCGCCACGCCGCGCAGATCAATCTTGAACCGCCACGTTCCTGTCACCCTCGTAACGATCTGAGCAGCCCGCCCGCCATCGAAGTTGAAGCCCCACATATGATCCGACACGCCCAGCGCGTCGACGTCAAAGTGTCGCGAGCCGACCAGCCCGACCTCTTCCTGCACGAAGAAAACCAGTACAACAGGTGGTCGCGGTTCGGTCGCCGCGTCGCCGGCCAGCATCCGGGCCAGATGAAGCAGAACCGCGCATCCCGTCCGATTGTCGCCGCCCAGCGCCGTATCGGCGGCGTCATTGACGATCCTGCCGTCCTTTCCGCTTCCATCAACCGGGTCGACCAGCCGCGGCCGGCAGCCAACCGCTAACGGAATTGTGTCCATATGCGCCGAGAATAGACGGGCCGGACCCGCGTGACGTCCCACAGCCGGAAACTCAACGATCAGGTTGCCGCATTGCCCGCCGTACTCACTGGTCTCGAACGCCTTGTCGCGCCGAATCGCCTCTGCCGGTACACCGCAGGAAAGCAGCACACCCTCCAGATGTTCGGCCACAGCCGCTTCCTCACCCGGTGCGCCAGGAATTCGAAGTAAGGCCATCAAATCGTTCACCGCCGTATCCATGTCGGCTCCTTTGAGGGCATCCCTCGGGCCCGTTACTGATTGAGATAGGGCGACTCGTACCGCACCACGAGCAGTCGCTCGGCCCCGCCGAATGGCTCGGCAATGTTGACCTGCACGAACCGCGAACATGCGTCCTCCCACATGCGGTAGCCATGTTCGTCGTCCGAGGCCAGTTCCGTGTCTCGCCATGTCACCGATTCGATGCGAGCCGGTTTCTTGAACCGCAACAGCACTGCGAACCGCCCTGGGTTGTCACCCTCGCACGTTTTGGAGAACACTCTCACTCGTGCGCAGCCGTCCACCCCGTCGGCACCGCGATCGACGATAGCAAAATTGCGCCGCAGGAAACGCGTCAGCGCAACACGGTTCTCACGACGCTGTGCCGCCGTTCGTCCGTGCGCCTTCAGGCCCTGGATCCGGTTGCCCGACACCAGCGCATTGGGGTAGCCCGGCTCGCCCAGCCCGAACTCGTCGGCCATGCCGAACCGAAGCAGCCGCCGCAGCCGCGCCGCCCCGGTCACTCGCCACTCGTCCTGACGGTAGTACTGCTCGATCGTCTCCAGCCCCAGCCCCAGACTCTTAAGCTCGTAGGCGAGCTTCTCACCCAGCATGGCCACCTGACCGGCTCGCAGCTCGAGCGCTCCCGGCGGGTCAAGCTCGCACTGCGGAAAACCGACCGCCTCTCCCGCACTCGCCATCTCCATCGACATGGCCGTCAGGAAGTACCGGTCCGAGGAAAACTTCCACGCCGGCATCAGCCACGCCAACTCTTTCATCCCTCCGCCGGCCCGGCCGTGAATGTCGACCACGACGTCCGGCACGAATCGCAAGGCGAAGGACTCCAAATGCCGACCCTCCGGCGTGCCGGGCGGGCCATCGAACGCATAGGTATGCGCCACGTCCGCCCCTTCGG
>CBFCZG010000330.1:0-5238 GCA_965602375.1 uncultured Phycisphaerae bacterium
GATCTCGTCCCCGCGCACGGGGGAAAAGGTCTCGGTGGGCCAGCCCACGGCGACCCGGTAGGCGTCGATCGCGTCGAGCAGCGTGTTGCGCACCGCGTCGGTGACGACCCGCGTGGTCGACACGCTCGTCCGCGACGTGGGCAACCATGTCACCACGAGCGAGAAAGGCCAATACTCGCTCGAGGCCAGCGTGCCGCTGCTACGGGGAGCGGGGCGGGTGGCCTACGAGTCGCGCTATCAGGCGGAGCGCGACCTGACCTACGCAGTGAGGCGGTTCGAGCGCTTTCGTCGCGAGTTCGCGGTGAGCGTGGCGTCGGACTACTACGATCTCTTACAACAGAAACAGCAGATCGAGAATACCCAGAAAAAGGCCGACAGCAACCGCGACAGTTACGAGCGCGACAAGGCGCTGTTCGACGCCGGTCGAGCCACCGTGCTCGACGTGCAGCGCACAAAGCAAGAGGAGCTGGTCGCCACCAACCAGGTTCTGGTCGCCACCGAGGCGTACGAGTCGCAACTGGACCAGTTCAAGGTCACGCTGGGCATGCCCATCGCTCAGCCTCTGGAACTCGCCGAGGCCGAACTCGACGTCCCCCTGCCCTCGGTACCCGAGCAACGCGCCGTCGAGGTCGCGCTCAGGTCGCGGCTTGACTTGCTCAACACTCGTGGCCGCATCGACGACGCCAGGCGCCAGGTTCTCGTGGCCCGCAACGGTCTGCTGCCCGATCTGGATTTGCGGGGGCAGGTTACAGCCGAGACCGAGCCGGACATTCTCGACCTGACCGCGTTCGAGAATTCGCGCATCAGTTGGCAGGGGGGCGTGACGCTGAACCTTCCCGTGGAGCGGAAGGAGGAACTGAACCGCTACCGCAGCGCGCTCGTGTCGTGGCGGCGCGCCGAGCGGCAGTACCAACTGGCGGCCGACCAGGTCAGCCAGGAGGTGCGCCGGGCTTTGCGGCAGATTCGTCAAGCTCAAGTCACCCTCCAGATTCAGCAGATGGGCATGGAGCTGGCCGAGGACCGCCGTGCCTACGCCGAATTTGCCTTCCGCGAGGGCCTGTTGAGCAACCGCGACGTGGTAGAGGCCGAGAACGACCTGCTCAACGCCCGCAATGCCTACGCCGCCGCACAGGCCGGGCTGCGCGTGGCCATTCTGGCTTTCCGACGAGATACGGCCACCCTCCGGACAGACGATGAAGGAAACTTCCTGGATCGCTAGCGAACGTGATAGAATAGGATGTGGACGGACGGCGAACGACCGACGAGCGAGCAGATTGATTAGCGCCGTCTGATCGATGGCAGGAGCAAGCAAGGTGTCGTCACATCAAAGCGAAGCAGCCCCGGCGGCCGGCGTTTGGAGCCGGCCATGGGCCCGTCGTATCCTCGCCTCGCGCCGCCTGCGCCGCGGTCTGGCTGTTGGAGGCATCGCACTGGTTGCGCTGGTTATGCTGGGGGTGGCGTTCACGCGCGCGGTTCGGCCGGGCGTCCAGAGCGATATTACCATCCACGAAGTGCGACCCATCAGTTTTCCGGTGACGCTCAAGGAGAAGGGCGAGGTGAAAGCCAAGAAATCCGTCGACGTCAAGTGCCAGGTCGACGGGCGAAGCACCATCATCTGGCTCATCCCCGAGGGTACGACCGTCAAGGAAGGTGATCTGTTGGTCGAGTTGGCCAGCGAGGATATCGACGAGGCCATCAAGACGCGGCAGAACGAAGTCGAGCGGCTCAAGGCCGAAGTGGTGGCAGCCGAGAGCAACTATGAGATTCAACTCGATGAGAACGAGAGCAAGATCCGCAAGGCGGAACTGAAACTTAAACTGGCCAAACTTGAACTGGAGAAGTACCTCAAAGGCGACTATCAGAAGAATCTCCAGGAGGCCGAGCTGGCTAGAGACCAGGCTGAGTATGCCTTAACCCGTGCGAAAGACGACCACGAGACCAGCAAGAAGCTCCATACCCAGCATTACATCACTGACGCCGCGTTGAAAGACGATGCGTTCGCAAAGTACAAGGCAGAGGTCGAGTTGGAGAAAGCCAAACTGGCGCTGGAGATCCTACAGACCTACACACACGAAGCTTCCAGCGAGCAGAAGGAGTCCGATGTAACCGAGGCTGATAAGGAACTTGCACGAACCAAGAAAGAGGCCGAGGCCCAGGAGGCGCTGAGGAAGGCCAATCTCGAATCGAAGAAGAACCAACTCGAACTGGCGACCGATCGACTCGAGGAGAAACAGGAGCAGAAGGCCAACTGCAAGATCCACGCCCCCGCGCCGGGTCTGGTGGTATACGCCAATGTCAACTGGTGGCGCGACACCCGAATCGAGGAAGGCGCCGAAGTGCACAAACGACAGACGTTGATCGAGTTGCCCGACCCAGCGGTGATGCAGGTCATCGTCAAGGTGCATGAATCGAAGAAGGACAAGATCAAGGTCGGCCAGCGTGCCATGGTCACGGTCGAAGGGGTGCCGGACGAAACGTTTACCGCGTCGGTCACACAGATTGCCCCGCTGGCCGACCAGGCCCACCGCTGGCTCAACCCGGACTTGAAGCAGTACCGGACTGAGATCACTCTGGACAAAGCCGACAGGCGGCTGACGCCCAACGCCACGGCCGAGGCCGAAATCGTCGTCGACTACATGGAGGACGTGCTGGCCGTGCCCATCCAGGCGGTCTACGGCTTCGGCGGCGAGCAGTATGTCTTTGTGAAAGATGGCGGCGACACGATCCCCTCAAAGGTCAAGCTGGGCGCCTCCAGTACGGAGTATGCCCAAGTGCTTGAAGGGGTCCAGCCCGGTCAGCGGATCATGATGACGATCAGCGACGAAGTGAAGCAGATGCTGGTGGACACGATAGAGAGCGAGAAGCAGCAAAACCATCAGGTTACGAAGAACGAGAGTCTGCTGCGGTCGCTGGCGACCAGCCGCCCGACGACCACCCAAGCGGCCGCTACGCAGCCGGGCGCGACACAGCCGGCCGAGGGTGAGGATCAGACAACCACCCGTTCGGCCACACAGCGTGCCCCGCATGCAGCCCGATCCCAGCCGACGAGCCAGACGAGCGACCAGGGCACGGCTGGAGATCCGACCACGGACTCGGCATCACAGGACTGACCTCGAACGATCATGACCACCGCCACCCCGGCAACGACTGCTACGACACACGAGACAGACCACCCGATCGCCAGATTTGAGGGCCTTTGGAAGATCTACGCCAAGCCGGGCACGACGATTGCTGTCGAGGCTCTGCGAGACGTCGACCTTGCCGTCAAGTCGGGTGAATACGTCGCAATCACCGGGGCCAGCGGATCGGGCAAGAGTACCATGATGAACATCGTGGGCTGCCTGGACCGGCCGACGCGCGGGCGCTACTACCTGGGCGGACAGGACATTTCCACGTTGGACGACGACGCCCTCTCGGAAATCCGCGGCAGGCAGCTGGGCTTCGTGTTCCAGAGCTTCAACCTGATCCCGCAATTGACCGTGCTGGAGAACGTGGAGGTGCCGCTGTTCTACCTCGGCGTGCATCGCCACGAGCGACACGACCGGGCCATGCACATGATCGAACTGGTGAATCTGGCCGACCGCGCCCACCATCGCCCCATGGAACTGTCCGGTGGACAGCAGCAGCGGGTGGCCATTGCACGGGCGCTGGTCAACGAGCCGCTGATCGTCCTGGCCGACGAGCCCACCGGCAACCTCGACACCAAGACCGGTCAGATCATCATGGACCTCTTCGACGAACTCAACCGCGAGGGGCGAACCCTCATCCTGGTCACCCACGAGTTGGTGGTCGCCCAGCGGTGTCGGCGGGTCATTCTGCTGCGCGACGGCGAGATTGTCAGCGACGAGAACACGACCGGGTGACGGCCATCACTCGTGCCGCAGAGCCTCGATGGGGTCGAGCTTCGCCGCCGCCATGGCTGGGTACATACCGAAAAACACCCCTACCAGGCCGGCGACGCTGACGCTGGTCAGCACACTCCAAGCGGTGATGATGGTCGGCCAGTTCGCCAGTCGCGTCAGACCGACCGCCCCCAACGTGCCGGCCACCACTCCAAGCGCCCCGCCCACCATCGTCAGCACCAGCGTCTCGACAAGGAACTGCTGAGCGATGTGCCGCTGCTTGGCCCCCAGGGCGCGCCGAATGCCGATTTCGCGCGTACGCTCGGTTACTGTCGCCAACATGATGTTCATGATCCCGATGCCTGCGACCACCAACGATACACCCGCGATTGTGCCCAGAATCAGCATGCGGTTGCGTTTTTCCGCCTGGATCTGCATCAGCAGTTCCAGCGGAACCGAGATGACATAATCCTGCACCGAGCGGCCCACCTCCATGATCTGGCGAATCATCTCGCTGACTGGCTTGACGTAGTCGGCGTCGGCTACCTCGACGTAGAGGTCGCTGTACTGGGTTTCTCGAAACTCGCGCGAACCGCTGCGGACGATGACCATCATGCTGCCGAACATCGCGTCGGCCGTACGGAAAGGCATGTACACGTCGTGATTGGTGTCTCGCTTGGCGATGCCTCGAGCGGGAGTGCCCGCGGTCTCCACGCTCTTGAGAACGCCCACCACAGTTAACGGCATGAGACCGGCACTGACACTAACGGCCGTCACCGTCTGACCGATCGGATCATCGTAGCGGAAAAGCTCCCGGGCAATCTCGGACCCCAGCACGCAGACCCGCAGCCGCTCCTTATCATCATGTAAGGTCAGCAATCGCCCCGACGCCACCGCCAAATTCACCACATCGAAAAACGCCGGATCCGTTCCCACCACCAGACCGGGCATCTTTCGGTCGCCTCGCCGCACGGAGAACGCCACCTCGCGCATGGGCACCACGCGCTTGAGCATCGGTACGGTCTCGCGGATGCGCTCGACGTCGTTATGTGTGATCCCGAACTTCAGCAGCGTCGTGGTCTCGCCGCCCTCGGTGATCTCGGTCGGCTTGGTGCTCTTGACGATCACGTTGTTGCTGCCCAGCATCTGAATGAGTTGCAGTTGGCTGGCCGACCTGCCTTCGCTGATCGACAGCATGCAGATCACCGCGCCCACACCGAAGATGATGCCCAGCATCGTCAGCATGCTGCGCAGTTTGTGCAGCCGCAGATTCTTCAGGCCCAGCCTGGTGGTCTCGATGGCCAGTTGCCCAACCAGAGCCATACCCTACGCCTCCACCCTATCGGTGTTGCCTTCAGCAGGCGGGTCCACCCCAAGTATTCTACTCGGATAGGTG
>CBFCZG010000331.1:0-5204 GCA_965602375.1 uncultured Phycisphaerae bacterium
CATGCTCGATCGCCTTCACCACGGGGGCGAGCCCATCGACCTTCACGTCCAGGACGAGCAGCATTTGCCCACCCGCCCGGGTCAGCGCCTCGTCGAGCGTCGGGATCGCCTCGCCGTTGCCCTTAAGTCGATGCCGTCGCAGTGCCGCCAGATCGAGTTCGTCGACGCTGTGCTGCACCGCCGCCGTCCGCCGCAACGATCGATCGTGCATCAGGACGGGGCGATCGTCGCGCGTCAGGCGGACGTCCAGCTCAACCATGGGCACCCCATCGGCCATCGCCCACGACATCGCTTCCAAGGAGTTTTCGACTGCTCCGGTTCGCGATCGTGCCCGATGGGCGACCACCAGGACGCCATCAACTCGGCCAGCCAGAATGTCGACAGCCCAGTCCGACGGCTGCGATGAGGCGGCTCGCTCTGGTGAATTGCCGGCTGATCCCATCGCCGCCAGACCCGCGACGCCCATCGCCGCCGCCAAGGCAAAGGCCGGCGCCCATCGCCGTCCGACGTTCATCATCAATCACGCACGACCACCACATGGACCGCACCAGGCCCATGCACGCCCGTAACCAGGTTCAGTTCGATGTCAGCCGTCTTGCTGGGCCCGGTGATGAGCACCTCGTATGTGCCCGTAGGTTGCTTGCCGGGCTCATGCGACGAGGCCCAGTCCAGCAGATCGGCGACGATCTGTCCGCTCGCCAGCAGTGCAACATGCACGGGCGGCGTGAGGCTTGTCATACGCGGCGCTTGGGGGCCGGCTCGTAGCACCAGTGAGCCGGTCTCGGCAATCGCGGCACACACTCCCGTGATGCCCACGTCGGCCGAGAACAGCACCTCGTTGTCGCTCGACTGGTCCACCAGCTCGAACTCCCCGCCGCCAAGGGCCTCTACAATCGCACCACGAGCGACGAACGAGCCCGGCTCGATCAGCACGCGACGTGCGGCGGCCTGCCGTACCACGTCGGCCACGAGCCGCGCCGCCTGCGGGGCATCGGCTGCCTGTTGAATCTGCATCCCCGCATCCGACGCCATTTGTGTGAAATGCCCCAGAAGATCGTCCGCCACAATCCTCGCCGAACTGTGATCGACGCGATCAGCTCCGACCACCTTGCCGCGCCGCAGAGCGTCGCGTACCTGCTCCAGGATGTGCTCGCGGCTCACTCCGGGCACGATTAGCTTCCCTCGTCGCTTTGCAGTTGATTCCACAGCTTGTGGAACGGCGTGTCGGCCATGGCGGGAAAGTCGCGGTATCGCGTCCAGTTGGCAGCCAACAGGGGCAGGTCACGGCACCAACCATCGGTCGCGGCTGCGTCGAGAAAATGCCTTCCCATCCACGATGAGGCGGCGTATCGCCCCTGGCTGGTATTCATCCACGCCCACATCGTCACCGCCATCTTCGCCAGGTGACCCGAGTAGCGGTCATCTTCGAGCAAGCGACGCATGCGGATGAGCAGATGCGGAATGTCGATCCGCACCGGACACGCCTCGAAACAGGCCCCGCAAAGGCTCGACGCATGCGGAAGCTCGGCGCGCTCGCGCAGCGAGTCCAGCAGCGGTGTCAGCAGCTTGCCGATCGGGCCGGGATAGACGCTCTGGTAGGCATGGCCGCCGACCTTGCGGTACACCGGGCAGGCGTTCAGGCACGCGCCGCAACGGATGCACTTGAGCACCTGCCAGAAGGGCCCGCCCAGGATTTCGCTGCGCCCCGCGTCGACGATCACCAGGTGAAACTCACGCGGGCCGTCGGTCTCGCCCGGGCCACGCGGTCCCTTCGTCAGGTTCGCATAGACCGTCGATCGCTGCCCCGTCGCGCTGCGAGCCAGCAGCTTCAGCAACACGGCCAGGTCGGCCATCGACTCGACCACCTTCTCCATGCCCATCACGGCCACGTATACCGGTGGGCGCGAGGTCACAAATCGCCCGTTGCCCTCGTTGGTCACGATGCACAAGGCCCCGGTTTCGGCCACGGCTACGTTCACCCCCGAGATACCCATATCCGCAGCGCGGAACTTCTCGCGCAGCACCGCACGCGCCGCGCGCGTCAGTGCCGTCGGGTCCTCGGTGTAGTCGATGCCGAGCTTCTCCTGCAAGAGTCGGGCGATTTGACCGGTGGTCAGGTGCACCGCCGGCCCGACGATGTGCGAGGGCTTCTGCCCGGCAAGCTGGACGATGTACTCGCCCAAGTCGGTTTCGACCGTTTCCAGTCCAGCCGCCCCCAGCGCATCGTTTAGCTCGATCTCCTCGCTGAGCATACTCTTGGATTTGACGACAAGCTTCGCGCCGGTCCGCCCGGCGATGTCCACGACTATCCGGCAGGCCTGCTCGGCGGTCGCCGCCCAGTGTACCGACCCGCCTACGCGCTCGATGTTGTCGGCCAATCGCGCCAGGAGCACATCGAGCCGCGACAGCGCCCGCTCGCGAATATCGCTCGCCAGGGTGCGCATCGCCAACGCGTCGGGTAGTTCGGCCAGCAACTCCTTTCGCCCGTCGTGCTGGCGGCGCGTGGCCCGGTCGAGCGCCCGCAGCAGGACCTCGTCCTGCACAGCCGCCGAGGCTTGCTCGCCGAACCGTTCCGGCTTCATGTGCCCACCCCCTCCGGCGCCTTGCCGTTGCTCATGGCTTCATCCAACAGATCGGCAATGTGTCGCACGCGCACGTCCAGGCCTCGTCGCTTGCATTCGCCGGCGATGTTCATCGCGCAGCCCGCGTCGGTGGCCACCACGGTTTGGGCGCCCGTGGCGGCGATGCAGTCGACCTTGTCGGCCACCAAAGCCGCCGACACCTGACCGAAGCGAAACGCAAACGCTCCGCCGAACCCACAGCACTGATCGAGCTTGGCGAGCGGGCGGTACTCCAACCCCTGGATCCGTCGCAGCAACTGCTCGGCCTGGTCGGTCATCTCCAGCAGGCGAAGGTGGCAACTATAGTGATAGGTAACCATTCCGTCGTAGCGGAGCGGCCAGTCCGACAGCCGATCCCACAGCCGCTTGTGCAAAAACTCCACGAACTCGAACGTTTTGTCGGCCAATGCCTTTGCTCGCCGCGCCATGGCCGGCTCGTCCTCGAAGAGGTCGTCATAATGCTTGCGAATCATCCCGCAACAGGAACTGGACGGGATCACAACCGCGTCGGCGCCCTCCAGCACTTCCACCGTATAGCGGGCAACCTTCCGCGCCTCGTCGAAGAAGCCGTTATTGTAGGCGGGCTGACCGCAGCAGGTCTGATTAGGCGGGTAGTCGACCTCGACGCCCAGTCGGCGCAGCACGCGAATCATCGCCGCAGCCGTCTGCGGATAGAACATGTCGGTCAGACACGTCGTGAAAAGCCAGACCCGCATGGCGGTGAGGATACCACGATCGACATCAGCCGGAAACGGCGATGGGTTTGGCCATGAGCCAGAAGCACGCCAGCAGCAGAAACGTCGCCAACATGCCCACGCCCCCCAGGGCAAACCCCAGCCAACTGCGATTCTGGTTGGTGTTCCGCCGCTGTCCGAGGCTGTTGAGCCCAAAGCCGAATCCCAAGAGAGCCACACCCCCGGTCATCGCGGCAAACGCAAGCACCAGCAGTCTGCGTGGCGACTTGGGGTTGTACCAGATCCAGCCGAACTCGGCGTTGAAGTTGCGGAACACCAGGTAGGCCAGGGGAATCGCCAGGATCAGCGCGGCAATCGCCAGCACGATCGACGCCGTGGCCTGGTCTTCATATCGTCGCAGGCTGAATTTCGCCACGTCTAACCTCCGCCCGTGTTGGCCCGCAGCCTGTTACGCCGACCCCCGACGCGACTTGGCTACCTTTTCATCGTATCCGCTGGCCCGAAAGGCGGCAAGGGCATTGGCCTCGAGTTGCATCTGCTGTCGGACGTGGCCGATGAGCGGCCGCGTATCGATGAAGAACGCACCGCGAAGCGTCTGCTCGGCCCCGACCACGTCGCCGGCTGCCTGTGCGTCGCGCAATGCCCGGCGGTCGACCAGCAGCGCCTTGGCCAGCAGTTCGTGCGCCAGACTGACCGTCTGGATCATCGCCTCCACCTTGTTTTTGATGCAGTGCGACTGATCGATCATGTAGGCGATGGGCAGCGTCTGTCCGGCCCGCTGCTCGGCTGCGACGATCTGATCGAATATGCGGAACATCTGATACGGATCGATACTGCCGATGGTCAGGTCGTCGTCGGCGTACTTGCGGTCGTTGAGGTGAAAGCCGCCCAGCATCCGCTCGTCAATCAGCCAGGCCACGATCTGCTCGATGTTCTGCCCCTGGTAGTGATGCCCCGTGTCGACCAGCACCAGGGCCCGCTCGCCCGCCTGCCGTGCCAGGACGGTGGCCATGCCCCAATCGGCAATATCGGTGTGATAGAAGGCCGGCTCGAACGGCTTGTACTCGACCAGCAGCCGCATCGACGCGGGCATCGCATCGTGGATTTGCCGCAGCGACTCAGCCAGGCGGTGCTTTCGCTCGACGATGTCGTCCTGGCCGGGATAGTTCGTGCCGTCGGCCAACCAAAGACTCAACACCTCGCTCTCGGTCTGTCGGCCGATCTCGATCGAATCGAGGCAGTGCCGCACCGCCTGCTCGCGCGCTGCCCGGTCGGGACTGGCCAAGCTGCCGAACTTGTAGCACTGATCCTGAAACAGGTTCGGGTTGATCGCGCCGATCTTCACGCCCGCGGCTTCGGCGACGGCGAGCACCTTGCGGTCGAACCCGTCGGGGAAGTCCCACTGCACGTGCACCGCTACCGTCGGACAGATGCCGGTATACTTGTGCACCTGACCGGCGTCGGCGAGCTTTTCGTCGATCGTCCGCGCCGCTGAGGCCTGCTTCCACGTGCCGAACCGCGTGCCCGCGTCGGCAAAGCCCCACGACGGCGTCTCGATCTGCCAAGTCCGCAGCCGCTCCAACAACGCGTCGGGATCGCCGCCCGCCTGCCGCACGCCATCGAGAATGGTCTTCGCCTGATCGGCCTGTTCGTATACCGACGTGCCCATCGGAAAGCTCCCTTTGTGGTTGGCCGCTATGATCCACTGAGTGGCCGGGCAAATCAATGCAGAATCGAGCCTCGCGGCTTACCCAAGCCGAATTCCGCCCGGGCCACGCCGATTGACACGCCCGTCAGCACAATCAACAATCGCCCCGGCTGTTCCAGTGTTGAGAGTAGGCAAGTTCGCACCCGCAGCGGAGCACTGCCCATGGCCCGTCAGGAAAGC
>CBFCZG010000332.1:0-5166 GCA_965602375.1 uncultured Phycisphaerae bacterium
CGATAAGCTGGGCATCGTCCAGGCGATTCATGCCACCTCACTGCGTCCAACTGTCATAACAGCCGCCGGGGCCGTTTGGATTTGGCTTGTGCGCCGAAGTTTCACCTGAGCGAGGTTTGTCCATTTGACGCTGCGAAACTCAAATCGTACGTTTGGGTCGGTTGGGCAACGACAGCGACCGGCAGTGAATAAAGCCACCTTCGGGCGGACCTGCCGGCGCCGAAATGTTCACCTCGGCCAAAGGGTTGATCGGTCTGCCGAGCGAACCCGACTGGCCAGCGGCGACTCCGGCGGCTCGCCCGCGGCAAGAACATGGTCCCGGCCACGACGTCGCGGACCGCGAAAAGGATATAGAGACCCAGATTTCTCGTGCCCTCAATGGCGCCCCGGTCTGGCCCGCCTCCTACAGACCGGGGCGTCGAGTTCTTTTGCGTCCGCAGATCCAACTCAGGATGTCGACCGGCCGAATACCATCCCCACGTAACCCACCGAATCGGCCATGAACCCCACCCCCTGCCCGCCAAGCACCTCGCTGCTGGTGGTGTGTTCGAGCACGACGGCCTGGTCGGCGCCGAGTTGCTTGCAGGCTGCGATGGTCGCTGCAACCGCGCCCGCGCCGCACGCGTTGTGATGGGCGCCCGCCTCCGCCACGATCTGCTCGGATTCCATCGCCGTCATCAGGTCGATTAGACGCCTGTCGTTCACCTCCTTGGCCCAGCGAACGCCCTCCGGACCGGCCCCCTGAGGCGTGAAGTGATACTGCGGACCATAGTGGGTCAGATCGGTCGAGCCCACCAGAAACACGTCCGCAGCGTAGCTGCCCACCGTCCGCGCCACTGCCTGGCCGACCTCGTGGGCTGCCGGCGACGGTGGCACGACAATCGGCACGATCCGGGCGTCAGGGAACAGGTGCTGAACGAACGGAACCTGAACTTCGATGGAATGTTCGGTCTCGTGTGCGTAAGCGTCCGGCTGGATCAGGTTGGTCTGAGAGCAGACCCGCTCGGCTAGTCGCTGGTCGATCTCGACTCGTCCCAGAGGCGTCTCCCACGCTCCTTCTGCAAAGATGGCCGCTGTGTGGACGGTTGCCATGTGGGCAGCGCCGAACAGCACGAATGTCGAGGGTGACCTTCGCTGGGCAACGGCGGCAAAGACTCCGCCGGCCACCCCGCCGCTGCACATCCACCCGGCGTGAGGTACGATCGCCCCTATGGGGTGTTGGGGCACGCCCGACAGGTCGGGCTGGCTGGGAATGCGCTGCTCGAGGTCGGCTCGACAATCGTTCCCCGCGCCGGGATAGAATCGTCCCGCTACAATCGGCTCACGTATCATCATGACCGTCTCCTCCCGCTGAGTTTGCCGCAGGACCCGTCCAGGTCGACCGTTCGCCGTGATGTACTGAATTCTATGAGCGCGACACGAGTTCCGGCGCCCGTCATCATCGTGGGAATCAACGCGAGCGCTTCTTCTTGCGAGGACCGGTTTTGGCCTGACCCTTCTTCTGCCACCGACGCTCCAGTGTGGCCCTCCGTTTCACCTCCGTCTGACGCGACCGCTCCTGCTGGCGGGCCTTTCGGCTGGCGTCCGCCTTGGTCCGGCGCATGTCCTGAGTCTGACGTACGGTCGGCGCCCGGTCCGGCTCCACCGGCACGATGCCCAGATCCGTCCTTAATGGCAGACGCTTCTGCACCGGCGGCAGGTCAAACGGCCTGTGCGGTTCGAGTTGGTACCAATACGCCGTGGATGACCAATCGTTGGCCAGATGGTTGGCGTGTCCATGTTCCAGCGTGGCCAGGATCGACTTGCGGAAGTGCACCGGATTGGTCAGGTGGAAGTTGTAGCAGACCTGGTAGGGCGGCGCCGTCTGCTCGTGAAGGCTCGATCCGTTGAGCAAAAACGCGTTGTCCTGCATCCCCCAGGCCTGGTTGAAGTAGTCCTCCGAGCCCGTTCCGTGCAGGTCCGGCGGCCACTTGTAGCCGTCGACCCAGATCATGTCGTCCCCCTCGCCCCACCACGTTCCCTGGAAATTAGTCACCGAGAGGTTGCAGCCGATGTAGTGGCCGCGCCCGACGGCGTCGAGGATCACGTAGTTGCCCTTGCCGTCAAGGTTGGGGATATCGGCCGGCGGCGTGTTCACGCGGATCTCGTGTCCCCACCCGGCTGTAGGGTTTTCCCTACGCCACTGGACATGAAAATAGGCCACGTCGTCGTCGGGAGGCCGATCGTAGAGCTCATAGTCGATGTAGAAGTACTGCGTCAGGGGGTGCTCGCCCTCGTTGGTCAGCTCGATTCGCGCGTGCTTGGCGAAGGGCATGGGCAGGTAGCAGTTCAAGGCCGCACCCGCGCCGAACTTCCCGTGCTGTGCGGTGCTCGAGCTGAATGGCAAGCTACAGAAATTCGAGGCAATGGAGTGGCCCAGGCAGAAGAAATCACCCAGCGGAACGTGCACGCTCGGTTGCTTCTCGCCGTCCCACCACATCTTCAGGACGACCTTCCGATAGAAGTCCGGGTCGACTACCTGCCAGTCGGCACCGTGGGCAAACCGGCACGTCTGAGTCATCCAAATGTGTGTGATGGCCCCGGCTCCGTCGATGTCGGCCAGGCGCACCGTGCCGCCTGCGGGTACGGTCCAGGCGTCCCGATTGCGCCCACTTCGGTCCCAACTAGATGCACGCAGCGTCCGCGCGTCACGCAGCCTCGCCAGCCCACTTAGCAGTCCACCGGCATATCCGTTCATTCCTTCGCTCCAAAGGGATCGGATCGACAAGTCGGGCCGACTTTGCGGCCTTCCGCCGAATGGGTATCATCGTAGTCTCGGCTGACCGGCGCAACAAGACAGGTGCGACGCTACTACATGGCCCGAACGCACGCGACATATCAGCAGTCAGGGGTCGACGTCGAGGCGGCCGAGCAGTTGGTCGGTTTGATCCGCTCATCCATGCGAAGCACGTATGGTCCCCGAGTTCTCGATCGCCACGGCCATTTCGCAGGTCTGTTCCGCCTGGATTACGAGGAGCGGCTGTTCAAGCACAATTACCGGACGCCTGTGCTGGTGGGGTGTGCCGACGGCGTTGGCAGCAAGGTGCTGATCGCCATCAAGGCGGGACGGCTCGACACGGTCGGCATCGACCTGGTGGGCATGAACGTCAACGATCTGATTACCATGGGGGCCGAACCATTATTCCTGCTCGACTACGTCGGCGTGAATCGGCTGGAGCCCGAAGCGACTGCGCAAATAGTCGCAGGCGTGGCCGAGGGCTGCCGTCGGGCGCGATGCGCGCTGCTGGGTGGTGAGACCGCCGAACTGCCCGACCTCTACCGTCGCAATGAGTTCGACCTGGCCGGCTTTGCCGTGGGTGTGGTGGAACTGGATCGAATCATCGACGGCAAGCACATCGAGCCGGGCGACGTGGCGATAGGCCTGGGTTCCGACGGGTTACACAGCAACGGTTTCTCCCTGGTCCGCCGACTGGTCTTCGGGCAGGCCAGACTTAAGATCACCAGCCGCGTCGATGGGCTGGATGGCACGCTCGGTGAGGAACTGCTGAAGCCGACGCGGATCTATGTCCAACCAGTCGTCTCCCTGCTGCGGCGCTACAAGGTTAAGCGGGTGGTACGTGGTATGGCCCACATTACGGGGGGTGGTCTTGTCGACAACGTGGCGCGCGTCGTGCCGCCGGGCCTGGCCCTGACAATCAGGAAGGGCAGTTGGCCCATCCCCTCGGTCTTTCCTGTCCTTCAGCGGCTGGGCGTGGACGAGGGCGAGATGTACCGCGTTTTTAACATGGGGATCGGCTTCGTCCTGATCGTCAGGCCCGCGTTCGCTGCGTCGGTGATGCGGCGCCTGGCCCGCAGCGGCGAGCGCCCGTACCTGCTCGGCAAGCTCCGACGAGGGCAAGGCGGCGTCCAGTTGCGATAACTAGTTTTTTGGCAAGACTTTACGCATGAGGGCCATGCCGTCGTTGAAGCGTGCAACTATCGCAGGCTACTGCATCACCGCCCCCGAAAGGTACGTGAGCAGACAGCGACGCTCGTCGTGCTGCTGGATTCAGTTTGACGGCTTGGTCAAAACCGGCACTTCGAGGGGCTTGCCACGGACGACCTCAATCCGCAGCGTGACATAACTTCCTTCTTTGGAGGGGCTTACGTTTGCCGAGGCGACGCGGCCCCGGCTGGGCCTGCCGCTAGCGTCTGCAAGGGCGGCTTCAATGCCCGCAGATTGGCGGAGTTGGCGGCGCTGTTGGGCGGCGTACTGCTGCAAGCGGCGTATGGCGACGATCCGTTGGCGCTGGGTGGCAGTCTGCCAGAACTGCTCGGTGCCGGCCAGGCGCTGGGGGACAAGGAGGCTGGCCAGGCCGGCGGCTTCGACCCGCTCCGATTCTTCCTCCGCGCACAACCTCTCGATCACGGTCTCGAGATCGTCCAGGCCCTGTCTGGCGAGGGCGCCGATTGCCGCCATGGCCAGCTCACCGTGTCGGCTGTCGACCAGGGCGGTCAACTCGTCGACCGCGCCGCTGCCCGCACTTTGGGCCAGGCCTTCGAGGGCGGCTTGGCGGATCGGCAGGCTGGCCTGATCGTTACTGACAATGGCCCTAAGCGCCTGGAGTACTTCCGGGCTGCGGTAGATGCTGAGTTGGTCGATGGCGTCGGTCTTGGCCTGCTCGTCGGCTGCCACATCACGCAGCGTCAGCATCGCCTCGCTGATTCTGATCTTACCGAACTTTCGAAGGCCGTCGTCCATGAGGTTCATGGCCTCGGCTGCACTGAAATAGCCGACGATTGGCTCGGCCAGAAGTTTGCCGGTGACCGAGTCGGCCACATACAACACCGGGTGAGTCCTCTTGGCCTGCTCGCCCAGCAACTGGCGGGTCTGGCTGACCGAGAGTTTCAACGCGACGTAGCGTCTGGCCTGCTGCCCCACAGAGGGCCTGGAGAACACCTCTCCAGCGAGTTGATGATCGCGCCCGCTGCCGGGCGAGGCGGTAAAGATCAGCAGGGGGCGACTCTTGGATCGGGCTACCTGCACCGCGCTTCGGACGTTCTTGGCGAAGTAAACCGCCGGCTGGTTGCCCAGAAACAGCGAATAGTGCAGCGGCGGGCCCTCCGAATCGCTGCCCCCCTCGCCTCCACCGGAGAGGCTCTTGCCCCCCTTGCCCCCGCCCCCCC
>CBFCZG010000333.1:0-5120 GCA_965602375.1 uncultured Phycisphaerae bacterium
ACGCTGGCCAGCTACGTCCACCACAACGGGCAGGTCGGCGTGCTGACGCAGTTCGAAGCCGACCAACTCGACCCCCGGTTGGCCGCCGATATCTGCATGCAGATCGCCGCGATGAGCCCGCTGGCTGTCTCACGCGACCGCATCGACCCCGAGTTGGTCAAGAAAGAGCTGGACATCGCCCGCGACCAAGCCGCCCGGACCGGAAAGCCCGAGCAAATTCTCGATAAGATCGCCCAAGGCAAGCTCAACAAGTGGTACGCTACCTGCGTCCTGCTGGAGCAGCCGTTCGTGCGCGAGGACAAGAAGACCGTCGAGCAGGTGCTCAAGGCTGCCGGAGGCGTGGTCGTCAAGGATTTCGCACGGCTACAGGTCGGTGTGGTCGCCTGACGGTCGGTCGCACCACAACTCAACTCAAGTCGGGGACAGCCGCCATGCCGGCAGGAAAGCCCAAGTACCGACGCGTCGTCCTGAAAATCAGCGGCGAGGGGTTCTGCCCATCGGGCCAGAGTGGCATCGACCAACAGCAGCTTCAGAGCATCGCGCGCCAGATCGCCGACGTCGTCAACCTGGGCGTGCAGACGGCCGTCGTGGTCGGCGGCGGCAACTTCATCCGTGGAGCCACCATCGCCCAGCAGGCCCAGTTGCAGCCCGCCACCGCCCATTACATGGGCATGCTCGCCACCGTGCTGAATGGGCTGGCCTTGCAGGACACCCTCGAGGCCATGGACATCGCCACAAGGCTCCAGTCGGCCATCAACATATCCGCGGTCTGCGAGCCGTTCATCCGTCGACGCTGCATCCGTCACCTGGAGAAGGAGCGAACCGTCATCCTGTCGGCCGGCACGGGCAATCCGTTCGTCACCACTGACACCTGTGCGGCCCTGCGGGCGACCGAAATCGGCGCCGACGCCCTGCTCAAAGCCACCAAGGTGGACGGCGTGTTCGACAAGGACCCCGTCGCCCACCCCGACGCCAAACGCTTCGACCGGCTGAGCTACGATGACGTCATCGATCGGCGCCTGAAGGTCATGGACGTCAGCGCCATCGATCTCTGCCAGCAGCACGGCGTGCCGATCGTCGTGTTCAATCTCGCCGAACCGGGTAACATGAAGCGCGTCGTGATGGGTGAGCAGGTCGGCACACTCGTAAACGACTGACCTGCTCCAATCTTCGCCCCCCACCAAACGAGAGCCGTTCGGTTGCTATCCGCCAGTCTCCCGCGCCGCCCCGTCGAAAGTCTTCTATCGATTCCCGTATGGTCCGCTTGGGGTGCCACTGGTCCCGGCACGCCGGGATCCGCCAGTGTTCCGCGCCGCCCCAGGCCTGCCCTGCAAACACCGGGAAATCAGCATCACGCGCCCAGCAACGGCAGCAGCGCCGAGACAAGCGTCAGATAAACGCTGCTCAGTGCAAACCCCGTGCACCCGCCCGCGATCAGCACCACACTGCCGCCAAGACCGGTCAGTCCGATCCACTTCAGGCTCCGCCCGTGCATCCTCGACTCCTCAACCGACGTCGCGGAACTGCCGTTCGTACAACGTCTTGTATAGTGGGCAACTGGCCACCAGCGTGTCGTGGCCGCCCACCGCGATGATCTTGCCCTCGTCCATGACCACGATCTGATCCGCCTCGGCGATGGTGCTGAATCGATGCGCCACCACGAAAGTCGTCCGCCCGTGCATGATCTCGTGCAGCGCCTTCTGGATCTTCATCTCCGACTCCGAGTCCACCTGGCTGGTGGCCTCATCGAAGATCAGAATCGCCGGGTCACGCAGAATCGCCCGGGCAATCGCCAGACGCTGGCGCTGCCCGCCACTGAGCGTCAGCGCCGAAATCACCGCCTCATACCCCACGCCGACCTGACCGTTATGCTCGCCCTGAAGCAGCCGGATAAAGTCGTCGGCGTAGGCCGCCCGCGCCGCCGCCTCGATTTGCTCGTCGGTCTTGTCCGGCTGGCCATAGGCGATGTTGTTGCGAACCGTGTCGGTAAAGATCACCGTATCCTGCGTCACCAGACCGATCTGACCCCGCAGGCTCTCCAGCGACACGTCGGCCAGGTCGCACCCGTCAAAAAGCACCTGTCCCCGCTGCGGCTGATAGAACCGCATCAGCAGCAGGCACAGCGTGGTCTTGCCCGAACCGTTCGGCCCGACAATAGCCGTGACCTGCCCGGCTCGCACCTTTACATTCACGCCGCGAAGCGCCGGCGTCTCCGGTCGGGCCGGATAGGCAAACCACACGTCACGAAACTCGATCCCCTCCCCAAGCCTCGGCAGTGAGATGCGCCGCGCCGCCGTCTCCGGCCGCTCCTCCGAAGGCATGTCGATCACCGCGAACATCCGCTGGGCAGCCGCGTCGGCCTCCTGGAGGTGGTTGTTCACGTTGGCCAGCTTCCGGATCGGGTCGAACATGGCGGCCAGGCAAACCACCGACGCGATAAAGCCCCCAGCCAACCCACCGGCCGCAACGTCATCCTTGAACACCAGGTATCCGGCCAGCAGCACGAACGCCCCCACCGCCGTCACGCCCAGGAATTCCAGAACCGGTGAGGTCGCAGCATCGATCCTCGCGATCTTGAGCTGCTGGCGAAGAATCCGCCGCTGCTGGCGGAAGAAACGCAGCCGCTCGCGACGCTCGGTGTGGTAGGCCTTGACGATCTGAATGCCGGCGATCTTCTCGTCCAACAGCTCGATCAGATGACCCCACGCCATCAGCGCCTTCTTCTGGGCGCGTCGAATCCGCCGGCCGAACTTCACGATCAGCACCGCCGCCACCGGCGTGGCGATCACCACCGACAGCACCAACTGCCAGTTCAGGTACAACGCCAGCACAAACACGCCCCCCGCCTTGAGCGGCTCGCGTACCGTCTTGCCGAACAGCGAGCGCATGCCCTTGCGGATGATCTCCGAGTCGCGTGCGAAGCGCGACATCGTGTCGCCCGCCTGCTGCTGGCTGAACCACCCCATCGGCGCCTGCAATACGTGCGAATAGGCCAGCGTCCGCATGTCGAGCAGGCCCCGCTCGGACACGAGCTCGACCATGTACTGGTGGGTAAACCGACTCACCCCGCCCAGCAGCGAGAACACCAGCAGCGTGCCGATCACCAGTGCCAGCATCCGCATCCTGCTGGCCAGCGTCAGCTCTCTCGGCAGCATGGCCGCTACGTCCAGCATGCGACGCTGACGCCACCCCAGCGCCTCCGGCGCGATCTGGGCCCGACCCAGCCTGCCGTCGTCGTACGTCAGGTCGATCTCCGCCGGCTCGCCCTCAGGCAGGGCGCAGATGTGGCGGTACAGCTCGACCTCCGTACCGTGCTGCCCGTTGATCGCGACGATCCGATCCACCCCCGCCATACCCGCCAGGGGCGCGTTGGGGTCGGCGTCGACCTTCAGCACCTTGATATACGGCTTGGGCGGCACGTCCTCGGGAAAGTCGCAGTCGAGCCGGTCCTCGGCCACGTGCCGGTACAGCCAGTCACCCACCGTCTCATGCCGCGAAAACATCACCGTCAGGAACGGCACGATCGACGAGACCGTCAAGGTGTAGAAGAGGCTCACGCCAACCGCCGCCGCCAACCCCATCGCCAGATACCGACGATGAGGCCAAATGTACCCCAGCGCACGGCGGAAGTACCGTAACCTAAGCTCTGAAACGTCTTTGCGCCTGCGGCTCAATTCAGCCAACCTCACAGAATCACTCGCGAACAGTCTACCGCCCCAGCGACCCGCTGTCACCGCAGCGCCCGCAGTGTGCTGGCTCCCCCGGGTCCTCTGGACCTGGGAAACTGATTGGACTGAAAGGTCGGGTGGCCTACCCTCTCCGAGAGTGGGGGACTCGATGATGATGGTTGGGACATCCCCCACCCTTCGCTTCGCGAACAACGAGGCACCCGAAAAAACGGGCTACCCCCATCGAGGTAGCCCGGGTGTGATGCAAGAATGTGCGGCGGGTCGTTGACCCACCATATCACGTTTACCACATTTCGTCCCCCATCCCGACGTACGTCGGGACGTGGGCACCCCCAGCCAGTGGCACGCGACAAGCTACGGCCGCACTGTCCAATTCTTCACGTCGTCGTTGTCGCCCCAGATCAGGTTCGGCCCGGCCGATATCAGCAGATACGTATCGGCGTTGTACGGCCTCATCACGCCGGTAGCGCTGCCAGGACTCCACCCCGTTGCACGCGATGTCCGCTTGTCCTGGATGTAGTCGTAAAAGCTCGGCACCGGATAGTTCCCGCCAGTGGGACCATTTTCATCATACAGCCAATGACGCGCAGGTTGGCCGGTGGTTACCGTGGGCTGCTCGTTCGGCGGGGCGACGGTATCTCGCGTAAAGACCGAGTTATCATCGGGCTCGTAAATCGGTGGGCGCGTATACGGTGGCGTCACGGGTTGCCCATGCGCGGGCCAACTCGGCTGCGAGAGCGGATTGGCCCGATAGTAGAGGATGGGCGACTCGAACACGTCCACCAGGTATCTCACGCTTCGCGTCAGGGTCTGGGTTCCCCCGCGGTCCGTGACCACCATCCCTACCGTGTTACCCCTTGAGTCTTCAAATGTTTCTTCATTGGTAGCGGTGTCGGGGTCGATGTACGGGCCCTGCCGGACATTGCCCGGGTCCCACCGGGTATAACCGGGGCCAAAATCGTAGGAACCCACCGGGTCGTAGCCCAAGAGGTCGCGCCCGAGCATGGCGTCGGCCAGCAGGTGGGCGCCCTGCGCAGCATGGTTGCCGTTCCTGTCCAGGCACTGGAGGGGGTTGGGGGTGGTCGGCTCAGTATAGTTGTTCCCGTCGACGTCGTGCACGAGCATCTGTTGCGGTGCGGTACTATTGGGCGGGCGGTACGGATCAGCGGGCGCGGCGTTCTGCATGGCGGCGGCGTTGGAGTAGGGGTAGCTGCCCTGATCGTTGCGGAACAGCTCCAGCCCGGCGTCGATGGCGTGGAAGTAGGCCTGCACCGACGTCCGGCGCGCCTGCTGCCGGGCCTTGTTCAGCGACGGCAGCAGAATGCTGATCAGCAGGGCGATGATGGCGATCACCGTCAGCAGTTCGACCAGCGTAAAGGCTTTTCTTGCGTTTCTCATGATTCCACCTCACTTTGGGTCGGACCGGTCCCG
>CBFCZG010000334.1:0-5084 GCA_965602375.1 uncultured Phycisphaerae bacterium
CCACCACCGGGGCGCTGTAGTCGCCGCCGGGATTGGTCCACGCCTGCCCGCTGGCGTATGAGTTCCACGTCACCTCGCTTTCGACGAAGTCACGCGTAAGCTCGTGGGCCGTGTAGATGGCGCTGCCGCCGCTCTCACTCCAGTTGAACAGCCTCAGTTTCGCCGATGAGATCGACGTGCCTGCGGCGAGAGAGGAGACGTTGAACACAATGAAGGCATGCTGCCTTTCGTAGTATGGGTCAAAATCGTAGCCGCTGACGACCAGTTGTGTGCTTGCGCCGTAGTTGCTGTCGGGACTCGTGTTGATGACATAGGCGTCTTTCGTGGGCGAAAGGGTCAGCTCACCAATTACGGGCGCCTTGGCGCTGTCCACATTGGACAGAGACGACTCGTTGGGCACCTCATCCAGCATCTTGATCGCAAAGTAGTAGGTTGTCCCACCGGTCAGGCCTGTAACGGTGAACTGCTCGGCCGAACCGGCCGTCTGCGGCGCGGGCTCGCCAGTGACCTGTGTGGCGAGGGCCCAGTTGCCCTCGTCGATCAGGCTGGTGCTGTAGCGGATGTCGTAGGCGGCGGCCGTGCCGGTGGTGCCGTCGTCTCCGCTCGCGGTCCAGCTCAGATCCACACTGCCGGGCTGTGTGCTGCCCACGGCCACCAAGTCGCTCACCGCCGCCGGGGCTGTCAGGTCGGGACCGGTGGTCGTCTCGCTGACCACATTGGACAGGCCGGAGAGGTTGTTGCCCTCGTCGGCCGTCTTGAGCGCGAAGTAGTAGGTCGTCGATGAATTCAGCCCCGTTACCGTAAAATATTCGGTGCTGCCGGCCTGGAGGGGTGCCGGCTCGCCGGATACCTGAGTGGCGGTGTCCCAGTTGCCCTCGTCGATGGGGCTGGTGCTGTAGCGGATGTCGTACGAGGCGGCCTGGCCCTCGGTGCCGTCGTCGCCGGGAGCCGCCCACGTCAGGTCGATGGTCGTCGAGTCGGGATTCAGCGCCGCCAGGTCGGTCACTGCGCCGGGTGCCGTCTCGTCCGGTATGGGTGGCTCGGTCAGTTCGAGCTTGAGGTACTCGGTGCGCGGCACCTTGCCGCCGCTGGTGACAATCGTGAAGTTGGCCGGACTCGCGGCGACGTACTGCTCCTGCATCTTATCGATGGTCCAGTCGTTCCCGTCGTATTCCTTCCATTTGTAGGTGACCTTGAACGAACATCCCGCGGTCAAGTCCTGCGGATTGTCCAGCGTCACGGTCAGATTATTGGTGCCCAGATCCAGGTACGCCATCGCACCTTTGTTGTGTTCGAAGATGGCTGAAATCTTGAGGTTGCTCACACCGACGTCGGTGATGTCGCCGTCGGCCTGCATCTGCACTTTCACCCAGAAGCCCCACGAGGCGAACACTTGCGTACGGAAGTTCCACTGAATGCTCGTCTCGCCTGTGTCCGTGTTCTCCCATACCTGCGACCAGTTCACCCCGTTGGTCGACACCAGGATCTTCGTGGAATCTCCCGAATCGTGCCGATAGAAATCGCCTTCGATGGTTCCGTCGGTCACGTAGAAGGGGGGTCGAGATCTTGAAGACGGCCTCGGCCAGCGTGCCCACTGCGGCCACGTGCATGTCGGGCGTGAGAGCATCCTGGTTGTACGTCGCGATGCTCGTGCTCTCAGGCTCCAGGCTCGCTTCGTATCCGGCGCTGCGGAAATCGGGCTGCAGCTCGATCGTGCCATTGGCCCAGCGGCGATACGTGACGCTCTTGCCCTCCCACCCGTACAGGGCGTACGGCTCCCAGTAGGGGTAGTTGACCGTGTCCTTCCAGTCATACTGGGATTCGTGGTGGTAGTGCGGCCCGCCCGGGCAACATTGATCGTCCCACGTCTCCCAGGTCCGCGTTACCGCCTCGCCGATCCGCAGATCGGTGTCCATCGAGTGATTCGACGCATCGGGCCCGCCCAGGACGGAGAGGCTGTCCATGCCGTTGGCGTACCAGACCGGGTCGTCGCCACACAGCAGGAAGCCGGGACAGGCCCGCGCCTCCGCCACGGCGTCTGTTATCAACGTATGGTCGGCCGCACATTCGGCGCCACTGGCCACGTGCGGCGATGCGCCTCGTGTGAACACATAGAACGTGCACATGGTGTCGAAGAAGTGCCACGCGCCGTCGTACTCGGCTTCGTAGCAGGTGTGTGCGCCGCTGGCTATCGAAACGCGCCGTCCGTTGATCCCGGTCACGTACTCCAAGAGCTTAGTATTGAACGTGGCGTGCGAGCCGCACAATGCCCACCCAAAAACATTGATGTTCTTCAGCGTGTTGCGATAGTCCGGCGGGAACGCACCCCAGTGATAGAACCGCCGCTTGATGTTGTCGTAGCAGTTGATCGCTTTTTCTTCGTTGGTGCTCGGGAATGTAACGCCGCCCGGTTGATACGAGTTGATGAACGTATTGCCCATCGTAGTTTCGGTGCGACAGTCGGCCACGCGATCGTTGACGATCCAGGGGTTTTGGATCGTTACCGCCGGCACGGGCGGCAGCGTCTCGCCGCTGACCACGTTGGACAGATCGGACACGTTGGGCGGCTCGGCCAGGTCCACCGACTTGAGGGCGAAATAGTACGTCGTCTGCGGGTCGAGGCCGGTCACCATGAAGGTCTCGGTTACCCCGGGAACCGCAGGCACCGGCTCGCCTGTAACCTGGACCGCACTGGCCCAGTTCCCCTCGGTGATGGCGACGGTCGAGTAACGAAGGTCATAGCTGCCCACGCCGGCATCTCCCACGTCCGCCGGCGCCGTCCAGCGAAGCGTAACCGTCCGGATGTGGCGATTGACCACCTGAAGGTCGGTGACCGCTGCGGGCGGGCTGCTGTCCGGCGGCAGGGTCGTGGTCGATACCACGTTAGACAGAGTTGACCAGTTCCGCACCTCATCGCCCACTTTGACCGCAAAGTAGTACAGGGTGTCGCCCTGAAGGCCTGTAACCGTGAACGTTTCGTCGGTGCCCGAGGACCGCGGGGCCGGCTCGCCCACGGCCTGCGAAGCGGCCGCCCAGTTAGCCTCATCAATCGGAGACGTGGAGTATCGCACGTCGCAGGTGCTGGCCGTGCCCGTCGTTCCGTCGTCACCGACGGCCGTCCACGACAGGGTTACACGGTTCGGGCCTGTTTCCCCGAGCGACAGATCATCCACCGTAGCGGGTGCCGTCGTGTCGGGCGGGCCGGTGGTCCCCGAAGCCACGTTCGACAGGCTGCTGACCAACCCTCCCGCGTCGGCCGACTTCAGAGCGAAATAATACTTCGTGTCGACATTTAGTCCGGTTACCGTTAAGCTCTCGGGGTACCCCGGGCTCGTCGACAGGGGCTCGCCGCTGACCTGCGTGGCTGCGGCCCAGTTGCCCTCGTCAATCGGAGATGTGGAATAACGGATATCGTAGCTGTCCACAGGTGCCGGGGGCAGGTCCCACGGTGCGGTCCACGTCAAATCGAGCTTGAACCAGTCAGGATTCCCCGCCGCCAAGTCCGTCACCGCCAGCGGGGCCGCGTCTCCGTAGACCTTGACATTGTCGATCCAGCCGAAGACCGGACTACCTGAGCCTACGCCCACGTATTGATTGTCGGCCCCGATGTAGTTGGGGTCGTTCACCTGGAAAATCGGCAAGCCCATATCATCCCAGTACACTTTGATACCGCCGACGCCGTCATCTGCGATCCGGACGTGATGGACGTTGGTATCCAACGGAACCGAGGCATAGGCCAGGTTCTCGACAGCCCCGTAGTCGGCCACCTTCTTCCGGAGGCTCAAGCCGTCATTGTCAGTGCCCCAGCCATCCACGTAATGCAGCTGATAGGCCTTCTGGTACGTCGGGCTGTTCGTAGCGTGCAGGTGAAAGTAGACACACAAAGAGTTCGAGGCTGTAAAGGAAGTCAATTTCAGATCCACGTCGATCTGAATTGCGGCCGAGAGTGGCGTGGTGTTGGTCGACTGCCCGCCGTCGCCAAGATCCGAGAGGACCCGGTCGCCGCCACCTAGGTCCTCGCGATCCCATCCCAAGTCGGTTCGCCAGTTGCCCACGTCGGTCTGGAAGTCGTCGTCGATTAGGGCCCCGGTCGGCAGGGCCGGCTCGACGCTGATCGCACAGGTATCGGTATTGGAAGTTGGCTGTCGTCGGCTTCGAGTTCGAGCACATAATCGCCCACGGCAGAAAAGGTGGCCGTCGTGTCCACAGCGTTGGCGTTGCCGAAAGTCACGTCGCCCGGCCCGGAAACCTTCCGCCAGGTCGTCGTCACCTGGGCCGGCGGATCGGGCAAACCGTCGTCGCTGACCGTGCCGTCCAGGCTCACCGTATCATTGGGTAGTTGAGTGCTCGCATCGCTGCCCGCATCTACCGTCGGCGGCTGATTCGGTGCCGGGGTGCACGCGGTGCACTCGTCGGCCCCCAGATCGTCGGCCGCACCGGCCGGCCTGGCGTCGCCGTCGATATCGTCGACCGGAGCGTAGCCGGCGCTGGCCCGGTCGAGAGCGGCCGAATTGTCACCGATGTGCAGATCGCCGGTGCCCGCGTTCACCCAGTACGGATCGCCACTGAAGCTGTTCGAGCCGAACTGGGACAGGCCGCCAAAAAAGAGATTGTAATCGCCCGTCACCGTGTTGCCCGGTTCGATCGACGGGTCTTGTGGCGTGTCCATGATGTCGGGGGTGCCGCCGCCGTCCACCGTAATGTAGTGGAAGTAGTTGGTGGTGAAACCCCACCATCCGGAGCTGACGTTGCGCAGGTCGATGACGGCTTTTTGCGAGGCGCCCGGCAGCGTGGTCAGCGTGATCGGGTTGCCCACGTCGCCGCCGCCCATAAACCGCAGACGTTTCTTGTCCGCCGATGTGTAGAACTCAACCGGAATGTGCAGACCGGGCATCACATACACCGTGTCACCGGGACTGGTGGCGGCGTTCAGGGCCGTCTGGATCTCCAGAAACGGGGTAGACTGACTGAGCCCGTCGTTGGCGTTGCTGCCGGTAGGCGACACGTAATAGTCGGTTGCCACTGCGCCCGAGCCTGCTGCCATGACCACAGCCATCGCCGCCAGAGCTACTCTGATCTTCGTC
>CBFCZG010000335.1:0-5060 GCA_965602375.1 uncultured Phycisphaerae bacterium
ACGTCACCGGGAGCCAGCGTCATGACCGTTTGACAGGAAACTTTAGACTTGACCGACCCCGACCCCTCCGGCGCCGCCAGGTGGGATTGGGAGTTACGATCGCAGCTTGACAGAGGTCGTTGCGCAGACCGTCAGTAGCCAACCATCGCCGGGGCATACGCGCGCCCTTCCCGAGTGAACCGCCCCGGAGTCAACTGTACTCACCGGCTACCTCACACACTCACGGCTTCAGCGGCGGACGATCGCCCGCCCGCGCCAGCCGCTCCATAGCAATCGCGACCGGGTTAGCCGAAGCTGGGCAATGAAGTGGCTCCTGCCGGCAGCTACTGTCTGGCGCGCGGGTGGTGCGGCACTCCTTGCCGGTGCGTGACTGCCAGCCGTGTGACATCAATGCAATACTTGCTGTGCCGACTCGTCAACTTCACCTGACTCTCGACCCGACTGACCCACTCCTGGAGACGCCGCAGTTCCGATTCACTTAAACCCACCACCACAGGCATGTTATGACACAGTGACGGTGACCGGAATCGATGACCGCCCAGCTTTACAGCCTGGCAGTCATCACCCGCGTTTTCGGGGTCTTAGGAGGGGTTGCTTCGTACCGTCGATGAACTGCAGAAATGCGTAAACCCTTGTCAAAGCGGGCGATGGGATTCGAACCCACGACGTCCAGCTTGGGAAGCCGGTCATCGGCGCATAAGTGCAACGCAGTTAGGTACTCACGGGCCTCTTTCTGGGTCAAAACGAGGTCCACAAGTGGTCAACAAGTTGCTGACTAGCCGTTTACAGGTCCGTACCACGTGGCGACTGACCCACTTTGTGACCCACTCTTGGGGTCGAATCAGATCCAGGTAGGCGTGTGGCGTTTACGACGAGTGACCAAGCGCTCGATAACTGCGTACTCCGACACTTGATGTCGGCGTCATCACGCATCAGAGCCCGGATCGGCAAGAGGCGCAATCAAGTCCTTCATGATGGACGCTATCCTGCGACCGGCGAAGAGCGAATGGGCTCGAGTGAGCATCCTCGCAACAGCATACTTTGCTGTCTGGCTGTTTCCTTTGCTTTGGACGACGGTTAGCGAAGCCCGATCCAACGCCACATACCGGATGAAACTGCGAGGGGTGGTTTTCCGCGATGTGTATGGCGTGCCAATCAGTCGGTGGTAGCACACGGTGCGTGTCCTTCTTGGCTTTTTGTGTATTCCCGTTCTTTCTGTTTCAATCATCACATGCATCCGGGATGCAAAAAACCGCTCGGTCCCCGACCTCTTGTGTGGAACTATCGTGTGCACGGCAGGTCCCGGCGCAGAGAAGGTCGCAGGATGAATTTTGTGGGGCTCTGCTGAGCCCGCTCACATGCGGCACAGAACGGCCATACCCCACCCTTTGCTCCGCAAAAGGTCTGGCACCCGCCAGGGGCACAAGGCCAGGCAGATCGTCAGCGCGTGTGCAGCATGCGGGCCTCACGGGGCGGCGGACCGGTGGTGGTGCCTCGAACCAGGCGTGAGCCGATGGCCATCCTTACGGTTTGCCTGCGTTGCCCGCGGATCCTCTCGAGCAGCAGCCGGACAGCTAACTGGCCCATGAATTCCGGGTCGCATCGAAGATGCGTGACCTGGTGTCCGTCACAGCCCGTGTTGTCCTGAGCGCGACTGATGACGGACATGTTCTCCGGGCATCGCCGGGCGCCCTCCGCCAGCAGCCTAAGCAGAGGCAGCGCGACATCGTTGTTGAAGCACAACAAGGCCGTCGGCAGGTTTCGCATCGACAGGAATGTACGAATCGCCTGCTCAACCGACTCCCCGGTTGCCCTGGCCACCGTGACCCACTCGTCGCGGATCTGCACGTGATTCTGCTGCGCAGCGCGCCGAAGATGGTCCAGTAGTCGCCAGACGTCGGGGTCGAAGCCACACAGATCCGTACCCGGGTGTCGGCGACCTGATGCCACGAACCCAAGCGACGTGTGTCCCAGGTTGGCCAGATACCTGATCGCCAGATACGCCTCACCCTCCACGTCCACAGCCACACTGTCGATCTGTCGCTCGTGTGTCCAGTAGTCCACCACCACCGCCGGGATGCGTTCGCTGTCGAACATCCCGATATATTGTTCGTCAAATGTGCCGATCAGTACCGCGCCGCTGATCTCGTCCGAGGGCGGGGGCGTGTACCGCGCCAGGGGCACTTTCACCGGGCTGTAGATCCTGACCGGCTTGATGGCCAGCCCAAGTGCGCCGGCCGCTCGGGTCACCCCCTTGTATATGTGACCGTAGAACGTCTCCTCTTCGATGGGTCCGCGACCAAGCGAGCCAAGCTGGATAAAGGCGATCGCCCGCGCGGCGCTGAACCACGTTCTCTGCCCCGGCTCACCCGGGGTCACGTACGTGCCGTGCCGCGGCACACGATAAATCAGGCCTCGCCGCTCCAGTGCTGCCAGCGCCGCCCGCACCGTCTGCCGGCTCACGCGGAACTGCTCGCACAACTGGCGCTCGTGGGGCAGCCTGCCTCTTGGCAGGTCGTGGGCGTCGGTTACATGACGAGCGAGCATCCGGGCCAATTGCACGTAGAGTGGCTCGGATCCCCGGCGGTCTAGCTGGTGGCCGTCCCGGCTACCGGTACGTATCTCCCTCTGCCAAGACATGCTTAGCCCGTGCTGGCCCCGTGCGGGCATTGTAGCCGGCTGACAGTAAGCGGACAACCGCACACTCGTCTCTGAAAGCGGGTGTGCTCCGGCATCTTGCAGCGCGACCGCCGCAGACTCCGTTTCGCCCCGCAAAGGCGGATTTTCGACGTGGCGGCAGGTCGGCGCATCGCGCCGTCTCAGTGTCCGTGTGCAGCGCGTCAGCCCCTCATGCAAGTATTTGCCAGCCAAGCCGTTGGGACGGTCAACGCTGGTGGTACGGACCAGGGCGCTGCATTCGCCGCTAGCCGCACCGACGCAACGCGGTAACCGGCGGTCGAGGCCGTACAGCCTGGACCATCTCTAAGTGCCTGCTCCGTAGTGATTTGCGATCGTCGATGCCCGATCGGAGCCGCTCGTCTGGCTCAGCGATTGGCCATGGCATAGCGTTTGCAGGCTGTTGAGTCGGCGAGAGTGACCGCAGGGCGCCCGTGGCGCGTCTAGTGCGCCCTGACTACTACTGCACATCCAGTGCATTTCTGGTGGGAGGTTCAATGATGGCAGCTCCAAGGATGACTCTACGAGCGGCGGCGGCTTGCACAGTAGCGCTTGCAGTCGGGGCCCAGGCGACGGCGGGGGACTTCCGCATTGACTTCAACGACGCGGCCGCCAATCCCGCAGGGAACTGGAACACCATCGACACCGAGGTGACCGGTCTTGCGCTGACCGACTACGCCACCGGCTCGACCGCCGAGGGGGTCACCCTGACCCTGGAAGCGGGGACTTCCACCTGGTCTTTCGGCACGGCCACCGACGCGTGGAACCCGGGCATGCCCGGCCCGCACTGGCTGGACGCCAACAGAAACACTGCGATGGACTACGCCCACCTGGGGTGGAACTTCAACGGCCGCATTCACGTGGATGGGCTGGATCCCGGCCAGGTGTACACCGTCGAGCTGGTTGCCAGCCGCAACGCCAGCCAGACCGACGTGCTGTACGACGTAGGTGGCGACACACGGTACTTCAACGTCCAGGACGACGGCTACCTGGCCGGCCAGTGGCTGACGTGGGTGGGCGCTAGTCCCGACGCGACCGGCAGGATCACCGTGCAATGTGGCGTGACCAGCGCGCACAACTACAACACCTACATCAACGCGGTGCGGGTGACCGCGTCGACAGCTCCCGACGCGATTGCCGACTTGGCGGTGGGTGATGTCGACTGGTTCAAAGTGGAGCTGACCTGGACCGCCCCCAGCGACAACAGCGGGCCCAACGGCGGGGCAGCCGCCTACGACATCCGTTACTCGACCGCCTTGATCACCGAGGCCAACTGGGACGCGGCCACCCCTTGCACGGGCGTGCCCACCCCGGCGTCGCCGGGCACGCCCGAAAGCTTCGAGGTGACCGGGCTGGACCCCGATACGCTCTACTACTTCGCCATCAAAAGCAGCGACGAGGTGGCGCTGGTGAGTGACCTGTCGAACGTCGCCAATGTAACGCTGCCGCCGATCGACAGCGTGCCGCCGGCGGCGGTGGACGACCTTGCGGTGGTGGAGGTCCGACCGACGCGCGTCACGCTGGAGTGGACGGCGACCGGCGACGACGGCACGACCGGCCAGGCCACCAGCTACGACGTGCGCTACTCGACGAGCGCGATCACCGACGAGGCCGACTTCGCCGCCGCCACACCGGCGACGGGTGAGCCGGCACCCTCCGGACCCGGCACCGTCGAGCAGTTCGAGGTCACCGGCCTCAGTTCGCTGACGACCTACTACTTCGCCATGAAGGTGGGCGACGAGGTGCCGAACTTCTCGGCCATGTCGAACGTGGCCGGCCCGATCCAGACCGACCAGGACGTGGACCCGCCGGATGCCATCACCGACCTGACCAAGATCGACGTGCAGGCGACGTCGGTGCAATTGCAGTGGACCGCGCCGGCGGACACGGGGACGGCCGGCATGGGCACCTACGACGTTCGGTACGCCGGCGCGTTAATCACCGAGGCCAACTGGGGCACGGCGGTGCAGGCGGTGGGCGAGCCGAACGCCGCCGACGCCGGGCAGGCCGAGCAGTTCACCGTGATGGGTCTGGATCCCAACACGCACTACTACTTCGCCGTCAAATCGGCCGACTTGGCCGATCCGCCCAACGTGTCGCCGCTCTCCAATGTGGTCGAGGCGCATACCTGCCTTCCGGTCACACCGGTGGTGGTGGTGAACCCGTGGATCGTCAACGATCGGGTGGCCGACTGTCGCACGCTGGCGACGATGGGGGCGACGTTCGACAACGCCTATACACCGGACGGGGTCGTGCCGCCCGCCGACGATCAGGAACGCGCCATCAACGAATACAACAACTACAAGCGTCGTGTGTACCACTGGGCCGATCAGCCGCCGGATATGTTAGACACGGTCAACGTGATCAACCTGTTCGGCTGGGTG
>CBFCZG010000336.1:0-5055 GCA_965602375.1 uncultured Phycisphaerae bacterium
CCATCGCCTATTTTCCCCTCTCCGACTCCTTCGGGTGGGGCCCCAGCGTCACGATCGAAAGGCGATCTCGCCGGTGCCGCTCCAGGTAATCCCCCACTTGTTTGACGCCTACCCGACTCACTTGGTCGAGCTTCTGGTCGGTGGGAACCGGCCGGCCGTAATAGAACAGGTCGTCGGCCAACTCGGCGGCGCGGGCCAGGGTGATCTCGCCGCGAGTGTGGGTCCGCGCGATGATCCCCACGATCGACCGCTCGAGCTCATCCGAGTGCAGATCATCCGCCAAGCGATCGACTTCGCGCATCAGCACACCGAGGGTCTGCTCGCATCGGTCGGGGCTCGTCGAGGCACCCAGATGGATCATCCCGGCGGCCCGCGGGTGTTCGTGCCAGGCGCCCACCCAGTACACCAGCCCGAGCTTCTCACGTACCTCCGTAAACAGTCTGCCGCTCATGCCGCCGGCCAGAATACCCAGAATGACGCGCTCTACGGGAAAATCCGGATCGGTGGCGGGTGCGCCCGGCCAGCAGATGCTGATGTACTGCTGCTGAAGTTGCTTCGGCACATGCGTGGTGACGGGCGAGAAAGTCGTCTCGAAGGGTTCTCGGCCGGCTGGTGCGGACGGCCCGAAGCCACTGAAGACCTGCTCCAGCAGATCCGTCGTCGCCTCGATGTCGACCGGCCCGGCCACGGCAACCTGGAGCCGGCCGGCCGAAAAGGTGCTCGCCCACTGGCTCCTGATATCATCCGGCCCCATCGCCGCAAGGGTCTCCCGTTCGCCGAGCGGATGCCTGCCGAGCCGTGGGCCGTACGCCTGACGAGCCTGAACCTTGCGAAGCAACTCGATCGGCTCATCCTGAAGGCCGTCCAACTCCTGACACGCCAGTTCGACCGCGGTGCGGCATGCGCGGTCGGGAAACGTCGGGCTGCGCAGCATCTCGCCGTGAAGCCGCACCACCTGCGGAAGAAACTCCGGCAGGCTCAGGGTGCGAAAGCCGAAAGACTCGCGCCCCACCCACGAGTCGCGCCGCACCCCCAGGCGATCGATGGCATCGGCCAGTCCGCGTGCGTCGTGGTGCTCGGTGCCCTTGTCGAGGGTCTGCTCGATCAGATGGGCCAGCCCGAGTTTGTCGGCCGGGTCGTGGGCCGCGCCGGCAAGCATTTGGAAGTGAATGGCCACGGTCCGGCGTCGGGGCAGCAGCTCGGCCGCGAACTCCAGGCCGCATTCGAGGGTCCGGTGTACGTAGTCACTCATAGGGGGATCGCAGCCGGCGCGTCGGGACGGAGCACCGGTATACGAGGCGGCCTCCATCAGTACTCGACGGGTTCGCCGAGCAGGGGGGTCAGTTCGGCGAGCTTCTCTTTGAGCAGCCGGGCGTCGACGGCCTCCACGATAAGCCTCAACAGCGGCTCCGTATTGCTCGGTCGTACATTGAACCACCAGTCCTCGTACTGCACGGTGACGCCGTCGAGGAAGTCGACCTCGCCATCGCTGTGCTTCTCGGCCAGCGCGCGGATCGTGCCATCCTTATCGTCGTTGCTGAAGTTGCGCTCGCCCGAGCCGGCATATCGCTGAAGCGGTTTAACCAGCGAGGCAAACGACTTGCGCTGGTTCCCGAGGACATTGACCGTGTGGGCGAACGCGAGGAATCCACTGTCGCAATACCAGTTGTCTTTGAAATAGAAGTGCCCGCTGATCTCACCGCCGAAGACGGCCTTGGTGTCGGCGAGCGTTTTCTTCATGAAGGCATGACCGACGCGTTCGCGCCGTGCGACGCCTCCGGCAGCCTCGATTTCCTCGCGGACCACACGGCTGGAACGCAGGTCGTACACGATCGTCGAGCCGGGATGCTGATCGAGGAAGATGCGAGCCAGCAGCGCGGTCACGGTGTCGCAACGTACGATCTTTCCCTTGTTATCAACGAACATGCAGCGATCGGCGTCTCCATCGAAGCAGATGCCCATGTCGGCTTTCCGTCTGACCACTTCCTTCTGGAGCTGGACCAGGTTGGCGTCCACCAGGGGATTGGGGTCGTGCACGAACTCACCGGTCGTTTCGGCGTTGATGACGGTGGTGTCCAGATTCTCGGCGTCGGCGAACAGCACGTCGAACCAGTTGCCCGCCATCCCGTTGGAGGCGTCGATGACGATCTTGAGGGCTCGGGTCGGCTGAAGGAACCCCCGGATGAACTGTTTGTACGGCTGGGTCAGATCCACCTGACGCAGCGGGCCGGTCACCCCCGTCTCGTGTCGCGTCATCGCCATGGCGATGCGGGCGATCTCCTGCAGGCCGGTATCCTGGCCGATGGGTCGGCCCCCCTTGCCGCATATCTTGAAGCCGTTGTACTGGGCCGGATTGTGGCTGGCGGTGGTCTGCACGCCGCCGCAACAGCGCAGGTGGTTGACGGCGAAGTAGATCTGGGATGTATCGATCATGCCGACGTCGATGACGCCCGCACCGGCCGCCCTAAGGCCGTCGATCAGCGCCCCCGACAACGCCGGACTGCTCTTGCGCATATCGCGCCCGACCACCACGCTGTTGAGCTCCGGGTCGGAACGGTCGTAGCCGGTAAGGGTGCTCCGGAGGAACTGGGCGGTGGCGTGGCCGATACGCCATGCGAGCTTTTCGTCGAGCGGCTCGGGGTAGACCCCGCGGATGTCATACGCTTTAAAAACCTCCGAACCCATACTTTGCTCTCCATGCCGGTCAGGGGAAACGCCTTCGGCGCGTCGATCGTCGTTGAACGGGCACCCGTGGCACTTGGGATAGCTGGCGCGCCGCCTCCCCAGGCATATAGCGTCGGAAATCTTGACGTCGTCCTCGCCGGGACAGAAACGGTAGTAGCTGGATGGATCCTGCATGAACAGCCTTTCACCCGCTGGAACACACGCCAACCACAGCATCGTAGCGACCAGGCATCTCCAGGCAAGCGCCAAACGCATGTCTGCACGGCGCGACGAAGCCCACGGCACGGGGCTCGTGGTCTCTTGCGCGCCGATCCGGCTTGAATTGGGACGCGAGGACTGCTAGGGTTCGCAGGATTTAGGGCCGGGCGAGGGGTGGGCCCGGGTATGTCTTCCCGTGGATTGAGCGAGAATGCCCAAACGAAACGATATCCATAAGGTGCTGATCATCGGGTCCGGGCCGATTGTCATCGGGCAGGCGTGCGAGTTCGACTATTCGGGCACGCAGGCGTGCAAGGCCCTCCGCGAGGAAGGGTTTCGTATCGTTCTACTCAACTCCAACCCGGCCACCATCATGACCGACCCCCAGGTCGCCGATCGCACATACGTCGAGCCGATCATTCCCGACGCGATCGACAAGATCCTGGCGCGCGAGGCCGACCTCGGCGACCCGGTCGACGCGATCCTGCCCACCCTCGGCGGGCAGACGGGCCTGAACTGCACCGTTCAGGCCGCCGACCGGGGGATTCTCCAACACTACAACGTGCAGATGATCGGAGCGACGCGTGAGGCCATCCACAAGGCGGAGGACCGAACCGAATTCAAAGCGGCGATGGGACGGATAGGGCTCGACGTGCCGCGATCGGGGATCGCCACCTCGTACGATCAGGCGCTGGCCGTGCTGGAGGACGTGAACCTGCCGTGCTGCATACGCCCTGCTTACACCCTCGGAGGTACGGGCGGGGGCTTTGCCCACACTCCCGAGCAGTTCGAGGCGATCGCCAAGCGGGGGCTCGAGTACAGTCCGATCAGCGAGATCCTTATCGAGGAGAATCTCTGGGGTTGGAAGGAATACGAACTGGAGGTGATGCGCGACAGGGCCGACAATGTCGTGATCGTCTGCTCGATCGAGAACTTCGACCCCATGGGAGTCCATACGGGCGACTCGATCACCGTGGCGCCGGCCCAGACGTTGACCGACAAGGAATACCAGCGGATGCGGGACGCGTCGATCGCCATCATGCGGGAGATTGGCGTCGAAACGGGGGGCAGCAACATCCAGTTCGCCGTGCACCCTCGGACGGGGCGCATGGTGGTCATCGAGATGAACCCGCGCGTGTCACGCAGTTCGGCCCTGGCCAGCAAGGCCACCGGCTTTCCCATCGCCAAGATCGCGACGAAACTGGCGATCGGCTACACGCTCGATGAGATTCCCAACGACATCACCAGAGAGACGCCCGCCTGTTTCGAGCCGACCATCGACTACGTGGTCACCAAGATTCCGCGGTGGACGTTCGAGAAGTTTCCCGAGGCCGACGAGACCCTTACCACCCAGATGAAGAGTGTGGGCGAGGCGATGAGCATCGGGCGAACGTTCAAGGAATCACTCCAGAAGGGCATTCGCTCGATGGAGATCAAGCGTTTCGGGCTCGGGCTGGACGGCAATGATTTGTGGCTGCGTGCAGCCCGCGCAGGGCGTGCGAGCGGGTCGTCGCCCTCGGCCACGGTTCCACCCGCGGCGGGCCGCACCGAGCCGTTAATGGGACGCCGAAACGGCGAGCCCGAGCCGGACTGGAAGGAAGAGGCGGCCACCGCCTGGCCCATACCCGACGAATCGCTGATCGATAAGATCCGGCACCCCTGCCAGGGCCGACTCTACTACATCCGCTACGCCTTCAAACAGGGATGGAGCGTCGAACGGATCCACGAACTGTGTCACATCGACCCGTGGTTCCTGGAAAACATCAGGCAGCTCGTGGAGTTCGAGGACGAGCTTTGCCGCTACGCCCGACTCGACGACGTGCCCGAATCGGTCTGGCAGCAGGCCAAGCAGTGGGGCTACAGCGACGTGCAATTGGCGGAGGTGTGGTCGACGAGCCCCCAACAGGTGCGCACGGCCCGCCGACGCCTGGGCATCGAGCCGGTGTACAAATTGGTGGATACCTGCGCCGCGGAGTTCGAGGCCTACACGCCGTACTACTACTCGACCTATGAGTCATCTCCGCTGCGCGTGGACCCCGATAAGGTGTTGGCTGGAAGCGGTGCCGAAGCACTGGGGCGGGTGGTCGACGACGAGATTCGCGTTTCGGATAGGCCGAAAGTGATCATATTGGGTGGCGGACCTAATCGAATCGGTCAGGGCATCGAGTTCGA
>CBFCZG010000337.1:0-5008 GCA_965602375.1 uncultured Phycisphaerae bacterium
GGCCCCGAACCCATTGCGCTTCGGCGCGACCAGGCCTACATCGGCGTGATGATCGACGATCTGGTCACCCGGCCCCCCACCGAGCCCTACCGCATGTTCACCTCTCGTGCGGAGTATCGTCTGCATCTGCGAAGCGACAACGCCGATCAGCGTCTCACGCCTCTTGGACGCGAGGTGGGGTTGGCCGACGACGAGCGCTGGCAGCAGTTCCGGGAAAAGCAGAACCATCTTGGACAGGCGCGCCGCTTTTCCGAGACGTGCCGCTACGAGGGTCGGTCCCTGGCCGATTGGCTGCGTCGCCCCGACGTGACGTGGCGTGATCTACTCGACGGGGACGCCCCGTTTGCGGCAAACATCCTGGAACAGATTGAGATCGAATTGAAGTACAGCGGATACCTCGAGCGACAGCGACGGCAGATCGAACGGTTCAGCGAGCTGGAGAGCCGCCCCCTACCGGCGGACCTGGACTACGCGAGCGTCGATCAGCTTCGAGCCGAGGCACGCGAGCGTCTGTCGGCTGTGGCGCCGCGCAGCCTCGGACAGGCCTCACGCATCAGCGGGATCACGCCGGCCGACCTGACGATTCTGATGATTCACTTGCAGCGCAAGGCCCGCTCCGGCCGCAGCGACTAGCCCGCCACGGCGCGATTGCCCCGACGGGCGCCGCGTCCGACGGATGCGTGCGATTGACGCCTTCGGTAGCCACTCTTACTATCGCCGCAACCCCGGCTGCCCTGGAGGTCCGACATGCCCGGCAAACCCGTCAAGAGCTGGCAGGCGCGTCTTGCCAAAGCCGCCGATGCCCTCACCGAGCAGTTCGTCGAATCGTTCAGCCTCGACTGGCGACTGGCCAAGTACGACATTGCAGGCAGCGTCGTCCACGCCGACATGCTGGGCGAGGTTGGTCTGATCACCCGCGACGAGCTGCGTCAGATCAAGCAGGGCCTCAAGGCCATCGACGCCGACATCGACGCCGGCAAGCTCAAACCGAACGTCAGTCAGGAAGACATCCATATGGTGATCGAGGGCGAGCTGATCAAGCGCGCCGGATCGGCCGGCCAGAAGCTGCACACGGCCCGCTCGCGAAACGACCAGGTCTCGTTGGACATGCGCCTGTGGATGCGCGACGCGATCGATCACGACATCGGGCCGCGACTGGTGGCGCTACAGGCCGCCCTGGTGGGCCTGGCCGACGACCAGGGCCAACTTCTGATGCCCGGCTACACACACTTGCAGCGAGCCCAGCCGGTGCTGCTGGGGGCCTACCTGCTGGCCTATGCGGAGATGTTCGACCGCGACCGGCAGCGCTTTGAGGATGCCCGTCGGCGCGTCAATGTCTGCCCGCTCGGGGCCGGCGCCCTGGCCGGTACGACGCTGCCCATCGATCGGCAGTTTGTGGCCGACCGCCTCGGTTTCGCGGCGGTCGCCGCCAACAGCATGGACGCCACCAGCGACCGGGACTTTTGTCTGGAGTATGCCGCTGCGTGCGGCCAGGTGATGGTCCATCTATCGCGCCTGGCGGAGGATTGGATTCTGTACAATAGTTGCGAGTTCGGCTTTTTGCGCATCGACGACGCCTTCTGTACCGGCTCGTCGATGATGCCGCAGAAACGCAATCCCGACCTTCTCGAGCTGGTCCGCGGCAAGACCGGGCGGGTCTTTGGCGCGGTGGCCGGGCTGCTTGCCATGCTGAAGGCTCAGCCGCTCTGCTACAACCGGGACATGCAGGAAGACAAGTTCCACCTCTTTACCGCACACGACACGACCAGCGCGTGCCTCGAGGTGGTCGAGGCGATCGTCCGCAACAGTCGTTTCGACGGCGAACGAATGTCGGCCGTCGTGGGCGATGGGCTGCCCGATGCCACTGCACTGGCCGAGTACCTTGTGGGCAAAGGCGTACCGTTCCGCAAGGCGCACCAGATCGTCGGGGCTCTGGCGGCCGAGTGCGACCGGCAGGACCAACGACTCACCGACCTGCCGCTGGAACAATTGCAGCGCGCCTGCGACAGGATCGAAGACAGCGTCTACGAATATCTGGGGCCGTCCAACGTCGTCCGACGATATCGCAGCGAAGGTGCCGCCGGCACCGAGTCGCTTGAGCGCCAGCTCAAGAAGTGGCGGGAGCGCCTGCGCTGACGCCGGCGCCACCGGCCTGACCGAGGCGGTATGGCCAAGGGTGAACTGGCTCTGCTCGACTGGCTGCGGAAGCGAAAGGCTTTCGACCCGCATCGCGTGCCGATCGGCATCGGCGACGACATGGCCGCCATTCGCTGCGGTGACCAGACGGTGCTGCTGACTGTCGATATGCTGTTGGACGGCGTGCACTTCGAAACAGCCAAGCACACGCTCCGGCAGATCGGGCACAAAGCCGTCGCCTCCAGCCTGAGCGACTGCGCCGCGATGGCTGCGATACCGGCCGCGGCCCTGGTCAGCGTGGCGTTGCCTGGCGACTGGGCGATGGAGCAGACCAAGGCGCTGTTCGAGGCCATGCGGGCGACCGCCGAGCAGTTTGAGTGCGACATTGTGGGCGGCGATATCACCAGTTGGGACAAGCCGTTGGCCGTCGACGTGGCGATGGTTGCACACATGCCGCCCGGTCGTCAGCCCGTGCGGCGCGACGGCGCGCGACCGGGTGACACCATCTACGTTACGGGCGAACTGGGCGGCAGTCTGGCCGGCAAGCACGTGGAGTTCGTTCCCCGTGTGCGCGAAGCTTTGATGCTGGCCGACGGGCTGGGCGATGAACTCCACGCGATGATCGACATCTCCGACGGGCTGGCCTTGGACCTGTGGCGAATCTGCCAGGCGTCGGGCTGCGGCACCGAGCTGGACGCCGACGCGCTCATGCAGGTCGCCAGCGCTGCTGCCCGCCCACACCCGGATGGGACGATTCAACACGTTCTGCACGACGGCGAGGACTTCGAGTTGCTGCTGAGTACCTCGGGGCGGCCCGAGGCGTTTGCCCCCCGCGGCGCCGTCACGTGCATCGGGCGAGTCACGCAAGCCGGCCTGTGTTTGCGCCACCCAGACGGGCACACCGAGACCATCGAGCCGCGCGGCTACGAGCATTTCCGATGACCCCGCCGCGGTCATGCCGGATCTCCAGCGACAGCGTCGAACAGACGCTGGCCATAGGGCGAGCGCTCGGCTCGGCCATGCGAAGCGGCGATGTGTTGGCCCTGATCGGTTCACTCGGCGCCGGCAAGACCCAACTGGTCAAGGGCATTGCCGCGGGCCTGGGCGTGATCGATTTGCGGAAGGTCAACAGCCCCACCTTCGTGCTGGTCAACGAATATCACGGGCGGCTCCATCTGTATCACATCGACGTGTATCGGTTGAGCCATGGCAGTGAACTGCACGCTCTCGGCTTCGACGAGATGTGTTCGGCCAGCGAGGCCGCGGTGGTCATCGAATGGGCCGATCGCGTCGAGGACGTGCTGCCCGACAATCATGTCCGCATCCACTTTCATGTCGCCGGCCCCGACCGCAGGGAACTGGTTCTGGAGGCACGCGGCCAGGGGCACGGTCACCTGCTGGCCAACCTTGACAGTACCGCAAGCGGCTCCTAAACTCCTGGTTTCGCATTGGAGCCGCGAACGGTGGACACTGCGATAAGCAAAGCTCGCACTCTGATTGAGGCCCTTCCGTACGTCCAGCAGTACTACGGGCGCACGATCGTGGTGAAGCTGGGCGGGTCGGTCATGGAAGATGTGACCACCGAGCGCGAGTTGCTGCGCGACGTGGTGTTCCTCAACTACGTGGGCGTTCAGCCGATCATCGTGCACGGCGGCGGCAAGGCAATCAGCGATGCGATGCGCCAGGCCGGCGTCGAGCCCCGCTTCGTACAGGGCCTTCGTTATACCGACCAGCCAACATTGGATATCGCCGAACAGGTCCTGTGCGGCCAGATCAACGGGCGAATCGTCGCCACACTCGAGGAGCTTGGCGTCGAGGCCATCGGCCTGCACAGCCTGGCCAGTTGCGTACTCTTTGCCGAGCACACCGAGGCCGAAGACTCCGACGGACGTCCCGTCGATGTGGGCCATGTCGGCCGCGTTACGCAGGTCAACGACCGCATCCTCCGCCTGTTGTGCAATGTCGACACGATCCCCGTGATCGCCACGATCGCCCGTGACCCCGCGGGCGGCAAGTTGAACGTCAACGCCGACCATGCCGCCGGTGAGGTGGCTGCCGCCGTCGGCGCCGAGAAACTCGTCGTATTGTCGGATACCCACGGCGTCCGGCGCGAGCGCGACGACGAGGCCTCACTGGTCTCGACGCTGCACGAGGGCGAGATCACGGATTGGATCGATCAGGGTCGCATCGATACCGGCATGCTTCCCAAGGTGCAGGCCTGCCTGCGCGCCCTGGACGCCGGCGTCAAGAAGGCCCACATTATTGACGGTCGGCTCGCCCACTCTCTGTTGCTGGAAATCTTCACCGACAAGGGCATCGGCACGCAGATATTGAGATAGGCGTCTCGGCACGCAGCGGGCACCACACACGAACGGAACCTTTTCCGAGGGGTAAAACGTTGAATTCACAACAGGAAGTGATCGAACAGTACGGCAAGTACGTCATCGGCAACTACGGACGCATGCCGGTCGTCGTCGTCCGCGCCGAGGGCAGTTACTTCTGGGGTTTGGATGACAAGCGCTATCTCGATCTGTTTCCCGGATGGGGGTGCAGCGCGATCGGGCACTGCCACCCGAAGGTGGTGGCCGCCGTCCGCGAGCAGGTAGGGCGCCTGATCCACATGGACAACACGTTCTACACGCTCGAACAGGGGCGGCTTGGGCAGATGCTCAGTGAGCGCAGCTTCGGCGGTCAGTGCTTCTTCTGCAACAGCGGCGCCGAAGCGGTCGAGGCGGCCATCAAGCTGGCGCGCCGCGCCACGCCCGCCAGAAAATCGAACGCCGCCCCCACCCCCACGCTCATCGGCGCGCCGATTTCCTCCCGCCGCCGCGCGATGAACTTCTCCTGGCGCGGCGTCCCCAGCGCGACCAGA
>CBFCZG010000338.1:0-4996 GCA_965602375.1 uncultured Phycisphaerae bacterium
GGGCGAGCCATTCGTCGGGCAGGCCCACCAGCGGGCCGAACAGCTCGCAGAACATGGGCCGTTCGGATCGGCCGAAGGTGAGAATCTCGACGTACTGCTCGCGCGTGAATTTCACGCAGGCATATTACATCGTTGACGGCGTGAGGCCCATCCAATCTCGGCGGCGGCGAGCGGCCCACCCGCTACGCGATTCACTGGGTCAAGACCTCACGTATAACTGATGCACGTAGGAGAGCGTCTGCTCGTCGCCAGCGCCCAAATCGATCTCCCAAGTGAGGACGTGCCTTGGGTTCACTCTCTTGAGGCCCTTTGCCGTCACCACGTCCTTGGCCCCGGCGGCGTTCTCCAGCACCTCGCCGGAGAGCTCCTTGGTGATCTCGACGGCTACGGTCTTGTCCAGGCGGCTTCGCAGCCGAAGTTCGCCGCGGACTTTCACCAGATCGTAGCGATATCCATAGAAAGATGCGGCACCGCGCTTGCGTTCGATCTCGTACTCGGCCTCCTCGGCCAGGATGTTCATGGCCCGGTTGATTCGGATGGTCGTTTCGGCACCCGGCGCCGTGTAGTAACAGACATCCTGCCCGACGAACTGACCGCCACTGACGAACTCGGCGGCGGCCGTCGTGAGCGGCATCTCCAGCGTGTTGCGGAGGCGACACGAATGCCATACTTCCTCCGCTGTGGGGCCATCGCCCGGCTGGGGCTGCTCGCGTCGATACCGGCCCTCGGTGTCGAGACTGTCCTCGATCTTCCAGGTGTAGATGTGACGGTACGGCATCCTGGCCGTGAACAGCGGCACGTAGGCCGTCTCGCCGCGCCGCAGGCTGAAGTTGCCCACCGGATACAGAAAGAGGTCCTCCGACACCATCCCCTCCGGAGCCGTGGGATATTCAGGCAGAGGCACGCCCGAAAAGTCGCCGAACCCCGCCACGTTCGACAGTACGGCCTGCTGAGCCATGAGGTGCGAGTCCCGCCTGCCCTCGGTTCGACCCGACGCCAGGGATTTGAGGAACTCGGCAAGCGACTGGCTCATGGCCATCGGGCTTAGGACCTCGGCGAATTTCATGTGCGGGAAGCCCGTCACCAGATCGAGATCGACGTCTTCAAGATCCGCCACCTCGTTGACCACCAGCGCCCGGGCCGTCACGGCCGCCTGCTCGGCATCGGACAGATCGAGCTGGTAGCTGGGGCACCACGTGATGCCGCGCGCCAGGTAGCTCACCGAAATCCGGCCGTTCTCCGACGGCTGCGCCAACTCGACGCGTATACATGGGCGCTTGAGCGAAAAGGTTGCCGCGTCTGCTGCAACCGTGTCTTCGACGAAATCGGCACGCACAATGGATCCGACGTTGAGGGCGACCAGACCGACTGCCGTTTCCACCAGGACGATGTTCCCGCCGGGCGGTTGGTATCCGTAGCGGCCGTAGGCGCCGCTTGGACGGCGGATGTCCATGAGGTAGGGACTGGGCGCTTCCGGTGGCTCGGCCCGCACTACGCTCTTGCGGATGACGCCCTCCACCACGTCCTGATCACCGGTGCCGGTCCGCAGCAGGACGCGGGCACCCGCGTTCGCCTCGAGCAGTTGTGCCATATTCGCCACGGGACGGCGCTCGACAACATCCTCCAGACTGGTAACGAGACGTCGCAGTTGGACGTCGGCAGAATAGCCAACCCAAAACGTCCCGTACGCGGGCACAGGAAGCTGGCCGATCCGGATCGTGGTGGCATCTTCGGGGAGCTTGCCGGCCGTCATGAAGAACCCCAGCCCGTTCTTGAACAGGGCCACGCGTTCGACCCGCAGTTCGGCCCGCGCCGTTGGGTCTGTCTTCACGTCCTCTGCCGCCGCGATCCGACCCAGACAGCAAACCGCCAGTGCGATCAAGCACGACACCTTCATCCGTCTCATCTTGGCACCTATCCTCTCATCTTGCCACCGCCTGCGTTGCCGGCCACCCGCGCCGTCACGATTATGACGTTGCCGAGAGGCAATCGCAATGCATGGGTCTGTGGAAAGGCCCGGCTCGTCGAGACTGCGCAGCGAGTGCGACCAGGCACTCAAGAGCGCCGGCGCCGCACGTCGTTGGGGAGCGTGCGTGCCTGATTCCGGGCCTATCGGGTGTGCGCGGTGGCGCGCTCGCGCATGGTCCTGGCGGCGGCCACCATGTTGGTCAGGGCGGGTTCGACCTGCTCCCACTGCCGCGTCTTCAGGCCGCAGTCGGGGTTCACCCAGATCTGATCGACCGAGAGCACGTCCAGTGCCTTGCCGAGAAGCCTGGTCATTTCCTCGGACGAGGGCACGCGAGGTGAATGAATGTCGTACACCCCCGGACCGATCTGGTTGGGATAGCGAAAGCGGACGAACGCGTCGAGCAGGTCCATGTCGCTGCGCGACGCCTCGATCGAGATGACGTCGGCGTCGAACGCGGCGATCGACTCGATGATATCGTTGAACTCGCTATAGCACATGTGGGTGTGGATCTGCGTCGTGTCGGCCACGCCCGACGATGCGAGCCGGAAGCAATCGACCGCCCAGCGAAGATACTCGTCCCAGTCGTCGCGGCGGAGGGGCAGGCCTTCGCGAACCGCCGGCTCGTCGATCTGGATCATGCGAATGCCGGCTGCCTCGAGGTCGGCCACCTCGTCGCGAATGGCCAGGGCGATCTGCTTGCACGTTTCACTTCGCGGTTGATCGTCGCGGACGAACGACCACTGGAGGATGGTGATCGGGCCGGTGAGCATACCCTTCATCGGCCTGTGGGTCAGCGACTGCGCGTAGCGACTCCATTCGACGGTCATCGGCTGCGGGCGGGACAGGTCGCCGAAGATGATCGGCGGCTTGACGCAGCGCGAGCCGTAGCTCTGCACCCACGCCTTGGTCGTCCTGACGAAGCCTTCCAACTGCTCGCCGAAGTACTCGACCATGTCGTTGCGCTCCGCCTCGCCGTGGACCAGCACGTCGATGCCGATTCGTTCCTGGAACTCGACCGTGCGGCGTATTTCCTGCCGCAGGAACTCATCGTACGAGGTGCGATCCATCTCACCTTTGCGCAAGGCCGCTCGCGCCGTGCGTATTTCGCTGGTCTGCGGGAACGACCCGATCGTGGTCGTCGGGAACGCAGGCAGCTTCAGTGCGTCGCGCTGCGTACGCTGCCGTTTGGCGAACGGATTGCTGCGCTCGAGCATCGAGGGCTTGATGGCTGCAACTCGTTGCTTGACCTGAAGGTTGTGGATGCGTGGCGACGTGCGGCGGCTCTCCATGGAGGCCGCGTTGTCGGCCAGAGCCTGCGACACGCTCGATCGGCCCTCGTTGACCGCGCGGGTAAGGGTGACGATCTCCGCGATCTTCTGCTTCGCGAAGGCCAGCCAGCTCTTGAATTCGTCGTCGAGCTGCGTTTCCAGATCGAGATCGACCGGGCTGTGCAGCAGCGAGCATGAGGGCGCGACCAGCACACGGTCGCCGCCCAGCGCCTTGACCGTCTTTTCAACCGTGGCCAGGACAGCAGCCAGATCGGTCTTCCATATGTTCCGTCCGTCGACGACGCCCACCGACAGGGCCATGCCCGCCGGAATTCGGCCCAGCACGTCGTCGATCTGCCCGGGCGCCCGCACCAGATCAACGTGCACGGCAGCCACCGGCAGGCTCAGCACGGTTGCCAGGTTGTCGCGCAGGTCGCCGAAGTAGGCGGCGATCAGCAGCTTGAGCTTCGGCGATACGCCCGCCAGGCGCTGGTAGGCCCGGCCCAGCGACGCCTTAGCCCGTTCGTCCAGGTCGAGCACGAGACAGGGCTCGTCGATCTGCACCCAGTCGGCGCCGGCGTCGGCGAGACCGGCGAGCATTTCGGCGTAGACGTCGACCAGGCCGTCCAGCAGCGCGAGTTTGTCGACCTTGGGGTCCTTGGCCTTGCCCAAAAGCAGCAGCGAAACCGGCCCCACCAGAACCGGCCGTGTGTGCACGCCAAGCCGCTTGGCTTCGACAAACTCGTCGATGGGCTTGGTCGAGGCGAGCCGGAACGACTGGCCGGCCTCGAACTCCGGCACCAAGTAGTGGTAGTTGGTGTCGAACCACTTGGTCATCTCCATGGCTGCGACGCCGGCTTGGCCGCCTTGTCCGGCCCGGCCGCGGGCCATGGCGAAGTAGGTGTCCAAATCGACGGTCTGCCCGCTCCAGCCGTAACGAGACGGCACGGCGCCGACCATGGCGACCGCGTCGAGCACGTGGTCGTAGAGCGAGAAGTCGTTTGACGGGACGTGCCCGAGCCCGGCGTGCTGCTGGAAGAGCCAGGTGTCGCGGCGGATCTGCGACGCGACCTCGCACAGATCCTCTTGGGCAATCATGCCGGCCCAATAGGCCTCCAGGGCACGTTTGAGCTGCCGGTCGGCTCCTATGCGTGGAAAACCCAGGTTGGTGGCGGTGATCATGGTTGGCTCCAGTAATCCTGACGACGAGTTTTCTTATGATAGGCCAGCCAAGTGCAAAGGAAACGAGGGGTTTGACCGCTCGTAATACGAGAGAAAACCGCGCCAAATACGCTATGGCCGGCAGCAAGCGACAACAGGCGGCACAGCGACGGACATGACAACCAGCCGTTCCAGCGATAGGATCCTAAGACACGTTCGGGCCATGGGTTGGACGTCAGACGAGCAGGCTGATGCACGTTCTCGTGAGCGGATCGAGCGGACTTCTCGGCAGGGCGCTGACCGAGGCGCTGGCGATGAGCGGCCATCGCGTGACAAGACTCGTTCGGTCACAGCCGCAGAGCGATCGCGACGAGTTGCATTGGGATCCGCAGCGGGGCGTGCTCGACGTGCGGGCACTCGAGGGCCTCGACGCGGTCGTGCACCTGGCCGGCGAGAACATCGCCCAGGGCCGGTGGACGGCCGAGAAAAAACGCCGCATCCGAAGCAGTCGGGTCGAGAGCACGCGTCTACTGGCCGGCGCGCTGGCTGAGGTTGCTCGTCCGCCGACGGTGTTCGTGTCGGCCTCGGCCATCGGCTA
>CBFCZG010000339.1:0-4983 GCA_965602375.1 uncultured Phycisphaerae bacterium
TAAGTCGAGTACGTCGGCCAGCACGGCGTCGGACACGCGATGGCGGCGCAGGAATCGCACAGCCTCCAGCCACGCCGGGTCGGAATGACCGGTTGCCTCCCGCAGCCGTCCCGCCAGCAAGGGCCCCGCGTAGACGCGGCGCTGCGACGCATCGGCCAGGTTGCGCAATACCCGATCAAGTTGCCTGCACAGGCTTACGCCCCTGGCGGCAGGCCCCAGCGGTTCGCCGCCGTCGCTCAGCCCCGTGGCCTCGACTTGCGCGAGCAGGGCCAGACGGTAGAACAGCAGTGCAGCCGCCCGATGTAGACACACCAGTTGCTGTGACTGAAGCGGCAACCTCCACCGGCTTCGCGCGAGCGCATCGGCCAGAAGTCCTTCCGCAAGACACGGCAGAGCCTGCCTCACAGCTTGATCGACGACCCCCGCGGGCGTCACGGATCGGTGTTTGCCCTGCGGTCGACTCATAGCCCGAGCGCCAGTTCCCCGTCGTAAAAGCTCACTTCGATCGACTGAGCTTCGATTATAATGCGGGGCCGTGACAATCACCCGGACAATCTCGCTGGTGGGTTTGCTGGTATTGCTCCATCCCCGCGTCTCGCCGTCGGGCAACCTGCCCCGCGAGCCCGGGCACTGCTCTGCCGCAAACCGTACGAGTTGGAGCCAAACCAAGGACGCGTAGCCAGACGATGAGCGCTCTAAAGACATCCGGGGCCAAACGTTTCGCCCGGCAGCTCCGCGCGAATCCCGGGACCATCATCGCCGTGTTGGTGTTGCTGGCGGCGTGGACGGCGCTGCTGGTGTTCCGCACACCCATTCGCGTGCGATGGTGGACCTGGAAACTGCAACACACAACCGAGCCGGCGGCGCGCCTGTCCTATGTGAATGCTCTAGCCGCACACGCCGATCACGCGGTCGTACCCGTCGGAGCCCTCCTGGATCATCCGGATCAGACGTTGCGACTGCTGGCCGTCGACGTCCTCAACCGTGCGCGATGCCCGCAGGTCCAGCCGTACCTGCTCAAGGCCATGCGCGACCGCGATGAAGATGTACGCTGCACCGCCGCCCTGGGTCTGGCCCGCTGGCAGGGCGAGCAGGCCTTGCCCGTGCTCGAATCGATGCTGAGCGATCGTGACGAACTGACGGTGTGTGCAGCGCTGATCGCATTGCAGCGTGTCGGTTCGTCCGAGGCTGCCGACCTCGTAACGGCCAAGCTAAGCAAAGCCGAGTCGGTGCCCGTGCTCGTACAGGCGGTTGAGTGCGCACACGTAATGGGCAGTATGCAAGCCGTGCCCCGATTGCTGGAGCTGCTGGAGGACGATCGAGCCGTCACCGTTTTGCCCGCGTTGCAGCGAGGCGTGCAACGGTTCCTGCAAAGCCGTCCCGACAGACTCGCCGAGGCGAACCTGCCGACGTCGCTGCCGACGACGATAGACTTCGGCGCGACCGTCGCCGACCATGCCGCCCAGGCTTTGCGGGGCATCAGCGGTGAGAGTTTCGGATTCAACTCACGCGATCCGCCCGAACGACGTCGCCAGGCGATCGACGCGTGGCGCATGTGGTGGGCCGGCCAGCACACGATGTAGTGCGGCGCGCGGTCAGCCGTTCCATTTGATGATATCTTGTATCGTGATGAAGACGAAGGCCACGATGATCAGCGCCAGCCCCACAAGCTGCGTGATGACCTGAAGTCGGAGGCTGACCGGCTTGCCCTTGATCTTCTCGATGATCAGGAACACCATAATCCCGCCGTCCACAATCGGTAAAGGCAGGAAGTTGATCACCGCCAGACTCACCGAGATGAACGCCAGAAAGTACAGCAGCTTCGCTATGCCGACGCCCGCGACGTCCTTGCCCATCTTCATGATGCCCACCGGCCCGGAGATCCGCTCGATCCCCACCGTGCGACTGATGATGATCCGCTCGATCGTCAGGTAGGTCGAATAGACGAAGTACCCCGTCTTCTTCATGCCGATCCAGAGGGCCCGGACGGGGTTGCTCGCCTGGAGCATAACCGTGTCCGGCTCGGGCCTGATGTCCTCGACCGAATACCGAACCCGCATCAGCCACGGGTCCAGCCGCTCGGGGGTGATGGTGGCCGTCCCGCTGTGACGCTCGCCGCTCAGCCGATCGGCCCACTCGACCGTGACCTCTGCCTCCGACGCCTCACCCAACGCCTCGCGGCATAGCTCCTGCACGGTGAGCCAGTACGGCAGCACCAGCAGCTTGCGTTTGCCCTCGCTCTGTACGTAGACTTGGCTCTTGCCGTTTATGCTCAGAAGATGGGCCGTGCCCGGCAGGTCCAGCGCCGCCGACAACGACCACGGCACCGGCAGCGCCCCTTCCGATCGAACGCCGCCGTACTCCCACGCGAGAGTGACGGTCGTGCCCGCATGCTCCCGCAACGCAGCCACCAGATCGTGCCAGGCTGCTACGGGCTCGGAATCGACCGATACGATCCTCGCACCGCGCGGAATCCGCAGGTCGTCGTGGACCGGCCAGCCCTCACGTGTATCGGCCACGACCAGCTCGTCGGCGTCCTGTCCCTCAAAGTTCACCCCCACCATCGGCTCGCCGCGGCCGAAGATGCTCATGGGGCGCTGCGGGCGAACCACCAACTCCATACGTTCGCCCCGTCGCTGAATCGTCACGCTCAACTCCTGCCCGTCGTTCTCGGCGATGCTGCGGCGAATCTCGTGCACCGTGGGGTTGTCCAGGTCGGCCCAACGGATGATCACGTCGCCCACCTCGAAACCGCGATCCCGGGCCTCTTCAGGGACTGGATCGCCCGTGCCCACGACAATCGCCTCTTCGGCAGGGCTGTTCTCCTGCACCTGGGTCACCACACAACGAGGCAGTAGCCCCAACAGCGTGGCGCTGGTTTCGTCGCCTCGTACCTGCTGGACGAAGCTCAGGTTCGCCCGCGCCCGACACGTGACCGAGTCGGTCGCCGAGTCAGCGACGTTGGGGTCGACCGGCCGTTCGACCGACACTTCGACTTCGCGTCCTTGTGCCCGCTGCAAGAGCAGAAAGTAATCGTAGAAGCTGTCGATCTTGCGACCGTCGATCGCCACGATGGTGTCACCGGCGCGAAGCCGGTCCTCCACCGGATGAGCCTGGTCTTGAAGCGCCGAAAACGCCACGCGCCGCGTCAGACCCGGGCCGATGCCCACCTGAAGCACTTTCCGCTGCTCGTTGTACTCCGGGGGCACTTGAAGAGCGACGTCCTTGCCCGACCGCTGGACATCGAACTGCAACGTCGCGTCACGGTCCGCCAGGGCGATGGCCATCATCACGTCATTGAAGTCGTCCATCCATCGGCCGTTGATCTGCGTGATCGAGTCCCCGGTCTGGAGGCCGTAGCGCTCGGCCGGCGAATCCGGCACGACATAGCCTACCTTGGCCGGCAGCGATTCCATCCCCACCATGAACACGATCATGAACGCCAGCGCCGCGAAGACCAGATTCATGATCACCCCGGCGCTGACGATCAGAGCGCGCCTGCCCACCGACTGCGCGGTGAACGATCGGGGATCGGACGCGGCCGTCCACTCCTTCTCCTTGTCGAGCGCGAAGTCCTCCTGCCCCAGCATCTTCACGTACCCGCCCAACGGCAGGATGTTCAGCGCATAGCGTGTTTCGCCCCGTGTAAAGCCCACCACCTCCTTGCCGAAGCCGATCGCCAGCTTGTCCACCCGGACGCCGCACAGCTTGGCCATCGTGAAATGGCCCAGCTCATGGAACAGAATCACGATCGAGAAGCCGATCAGCACCTTCATGAAGGGCACGATCGCGCCCACGATCGCCAGGACCTGGGCCAACATCATCCCGTAGGCGTCTGGTGTGGCAGCAACGAACGATTCAGCTAGCATGAAGCCTCCGTGTCACAAGCGGCGACGCTGACACAATCAGGAAACGTCGCGGCGGGATTGTACCGGATCAGCCTGGCCCCCACAAAGTTGCTCAACGTGCCCCCTGGCCCACGCGTCGGCTGACAACAACTGCTCCAGCGACGGGTCGGACACCACCTCGTGAGCCGACAGGGTCGACGCCGTCAGGGCGGTAATGTCCCCGAAACGTATGCGCCCCGCGCGAAACAGCTCAACGGCCGCCTCATTGGCCGCGTTCAGGACCGCACCGGCCGTACCCCCTTTGCGCGCCACCTCATACCCCAGACGCAACGCGCCGAAGCGCTTCAGGTCAGGCCGCTCAAACCGCATGGTACCGGCCCCGCCGATATCGAGACGCCGGCTACAGCACGGGTGACGCTCTGGATACGTCAGTGCATATTGTATGGGCGTCCGCATGTCCGGCGTGCCCATTTGCGCGATCACCGAGCCGTCGCAAAACTCGACCATCGAATGAACAATCGATTCCGGATGGATGACCACCTCGACCTTCTCGGCCGACACGTCGAACAGCCAACACGCCTCCACGATCTCCAGCGCCTTGTTCATCATCGTGGCCGAGTCGATCGTGATCTTCGGACCCATATCCCACGTGGGATGATCGAGCGCCTCTTCCAGCGTGGCCTCCGCCATGCGTTCCGCCGGCCAGGAGTAAAAAGGCCCGCCCGACGCAGTCAGGTAGATTCGCCGCACCTCCTCGGGGCGACCTGCCTGCAAGGCCTGGAAAATGGCCGAGTGCTCGCTGTCCACCGGCACCAACCGGGCCCCGCTGCGCCGCGCCAGCGGGACCAAAAGGGAACCGGCCACCACCAGCGCCTCCTTGTTGGCCAGTGCCACGCGCCGGCCCTTCTGAACCGCCGCCAGCGTAGCCGGCAGACTTGCAGCACCCACGATCGCCGCCAGCACCACGTCACAGTCGAACTGCTCCACCAGATCCGCCGCCGCCGTCGGTCCGACCAGCACACGACACCGCCGCCCGATCCGGTCGATCAGCCCACGCGCGGCCGTTTCGTCCGCCACCGCCACTGCGTCGGGCGCCAACATCTCCGCCTGCTCGGCCAGCAACGACCACGACGAG
>CBFCZG010000340.1:0-4959 GCA_965602375.1 uncultured Phycisphaerae bacterium
CCTGGTCGAACTGCTTGTCGGCCATGAGTCCAGCGATCATGACGACCTTGTCGAACGCGTCCATGTGCTCGGGCGGGTTGTCGCCCATCCTGTGGTAGAGCAGATCGTAAAGGCCGTCGGCGGCGCGTGGGTCGCTACGGGTCAATTCGATCAACACCGACCGGGCTCGACGCCGCAGCTTCTCGGCACTGCCCCAGTCGGAGATGGCCGCTGCCTGGCGTGTATAGACGTCCGACTCGACCAGGGCCACAGCGATAGACATCCCGATACCATTCCGCTGACCGCTGATGCGCAGCCAGTTGCCGAGTTCGGCGCAGGCGCGAGCGGCTTCGTCGAAGCGCCCGGCGTCTCGCAGAACGCGGACCTGCTCCAGTCTGGCCACGTTGGCCACCCACAACAGCGCCTGTTGACCGGGCGATCCGGCTGCCTCCTGCACCACGCCGATCGCCTGCTCGAGCAGTCTGTCGGCCTCGGCATGGCGACCAAGCAAGCGATGGGCTATGCCTGCCAGCAGTAGCGTCTGCGCCCGCACGCCTGTCACCCCGTGCGGCGCATCGAGATACCCGCTGGCGTTTGCATACTCAACGATCTCGGACAGGCCTTGGCTGTCGCTTGCGGCCCGCCGAGTCGAAGCCAGCACTCTATAGAGTCGGGCCCACGCAGCAAAATACCCAGCCCGCAAATGGACTTGCCTGGCGTCGGCCGATCCCGACGACAGGGCTTCGGTCTGTCGCTGGTCGGGCTGCGAGGACGCCTGCTGGGGGGCCGACTCCTTGGCGGCCCGCGCGAACAGCTCGGTCGCCTCGCCAGCCAACCTGGCCAGTTCGCGGCGATCATGTGCATCGTCGAGGCCGTAGAGCACGTTGTTACAGTAAGGCTCGGCCACACGATAGAGCAGATCGTAACCCAGATTCAGCCGCCACTGACCGACACGGCCATCGTCGGCGCGCGAGGCAATCAGGTCTCGAAGTAATGTCGTCGCCTCGCGCAGAGCGGTCGCCCGATCACCTCGTGGAAGCTCCTGGTCCTGGTAGAGGCGAAGCTTGCCGACCCGAGCAAGAAGCTGCGCCTCGATCGGATCGACGGGTTCGTGATGCTGAAGGAAGTAGTCGAGCAGCTCGAACAGGCCCCGTTCCAGGAGGCCCTCGGCAAACCTTACGTTGTCGAGGCGGCTGGCCTGTTGTGGCGGCGGCGCCAGACCCGCTGCAAGGCCCGCCAGCAGCAAAAGGACGCATGTGTAGGTTCGTCGTCGGCTCAAGGGCTGCGTCGTGTCTGGAGCCCTACTCGGCTCCAAAAATGATGTTTTTGTACCTGGCGCGTACGGCTGCGTTGTAGGCGTTGACCACGTGATCCCAAGCCAATTCTTCGTCGGACTGCAACACAACCGGCGTCTGCTCGTCGTATCCGGGCTCGCGCTGAATCTGAGCGAGCATCGCGGCAAGTTGCTCGAAGTCTGCGGGTCTGGCCGTCCGCCCCGCGATCGTAATCTCAGGCGCATCGCCGTTGGTCGATATAAGGTTGATCTGGATCGGCGGCACGGGCACGGGCAGCGTCTGCTGGGCGTCCTGGCGCGGCAGCCGGCCTGGCAATACACCCTCGGCCGTGATGAACCGCGTCCCCACCAGGAAGAAAATCAGCAGCAGGAAAACGATGTCGATCATCGGAACGAGGTTCAAGGTCAGCCGGGCGCCGGCGGCGGGTCGACGCCGCCTGCGAACCATCGCGACCGTCGATTCGTCGCGTGCCTTGCCGCCCGCCTCAGGCATCCGCTCACCTGCCATCTTCATATTCCAGTCCGCCCCCACCGTCAGCGTCCCGCGCCGCGGTCAATCGTGCGTCGACTCCGCTTCGGCAGCGATGTCGACAAACTCCAGGCCCACGTCGCTGATCATCCTTATCACCTCGCGAACGTAGCGGAACTCGATACTCCGATCGGCCCGCAGCACCGCGTGCAGTTTCTCGCCCCGCTCCTGGGCCACGCGGCAAGTCTCCAAGAGCATCGAGGCCAGCTCCACCTCGTCACGCGCGACGCTCGGGCCGACCTTCCGGCGCGTGATTCCGCCCTGCCCGTCGCCCACCAGGCTGATCGTCAGCTTCCGCGGCCCGTGAAACTCGCCCGCCTTGCTCTTGGTCGGCCGAGGTAACTGCACCAGCTCGGCCTCCGAAGTGACCACCTGTGAGACAATCATGAAGAAGATGATCAGCAGAAACACCACGTCGATCATGGGCGTCATGTTGAAGCCCACCTGTCGACCGGTTCGCTCGCGTCTGGGCATCATCGCAGCGCTTCCATTCGCCGAGCCAATTACTTGCCCTCGACAGGCGCAGCCCCGCCCGCCGCCGAAGAGCCCGATGCAGTCTGGCCGACCTTGCCCACACCCTCCAGCAATTGGTCGGCCACCAGCCAGCAGTCGGCGGCGAGGGCATCAATGCGGTTCCGCAGAATCGCAAACGCCGCCAGCGCCGGTATGGCGATGGCCAGGCCCCAAAACGTCGTGACTAACGCCAACGAGATCGCATCGGCCAATTGGGCTGCGTTGGTCACACCCCCGGCGGCGCTGATCTCAACCAACTCGTAGAAAGCCTGAATCATCCCGGTGACAGTGCCAAACAGGCCTATCATCGGCGAGATGTTGCCGATCAGGTTCAGCCATTCGATGCGGCGCAGGTGTCGGCTGGACTGCAGTTCCGTAGCCTCATCCAGGGCCCGCTGCACGTTGGACTGCCCCTGAGCGGCCTCGGCCAGACCCGCCCGCACGACCTGCCCGACCATGCTCGACTGGGCGCCCACAAACTCGGCCAGCGCGCGATACTGTCTTGCGCGGGCGAGTTCCTGCATACGCTGCCGGACCGACTCGGGCAGCAGTGTTCCTCGTCGAATGGTCAACCCATAGACGATCAGCAGCGCCACCGTCGCCACCGAAAGCGGCAGCAGGATGAACCACGTGATCCACCCACCGCCCACGATGAAGCGCGTGAAGTAGCTTACCTGCGCGCCGCCGGCGCGGCCCGATCCGTCTGCGGCAAGCAGCGGCGACGCCTGCGCAAGTAACCAAACCGCCGTCACACACCCCGCCCCGAGGAACCTGGTCATGGTGTCTCCTGTTCCTGATCCAATGTCGCGCTCGCACGAAGTCGATCGATCGCTTCGTTTGCTCTGCCCTTCAGACCGTCGGCCGCGTCTGCGCGGTCGCTGCAATCTCGATACAGCGTCATCGCCCGCCGCACAAGCCGAAGTCGTTGGTGCGCCTTGGCCGCCACAAACAAAGCTTCAGCCAGCGATCGGCTGCGTTCGTAATGAACCACCACGCGCATGGCCGTCAGGGCCGCCTGCTTGAGCTGGTCGTCGCTCTCCGCCGTCGCCAACTCACACTTCGCCTGAAGCATCAGTAGCGTGTCGAGCCCATCCGCCGGAGCCTGCGTCATGGCCGTCTCGATCAGCGGCAGGGCCCGCTCGTATCGTCCCATCTCGACCAGTCGCGTCAGACGCTCAACCTGGGACACCAACCGTCGCGAAGGCTGCGACGCCGGCGCCACGCCGTCCAACTCCGCCGCCAGCGCACGAGCGGCCGGGCTTTTCTCGGCCCAAAGCACGTCCAGCTTCAACAGCTTCACGTGACGGAGCAGCGTCGGATCCTGAATCCGCTTTTCCGCCTGGCTGATAAGTCCGAACGCAATGCGGTTATACTCCGAGCCGGCCTTGGGAATGTTGACGGGCCGGCGGAACAGCGCCTCGGCCGGCGCCCGCGGCAACAACTCCAGAAACGTCCGCACCGCCCGATCGAACCTGCCCGTCTCGTCGTAGGCCGTCAGCAGTCTCACGTCGATCAGATCGACAAGCCACTGCTGTCTGGCCTGCCGGCGCGCTCGTTCAAACGGCCGAATACACTTGGCGTACTCACGCCCGTCGAAGAGGCGCTCGCCCTGGTTGAACGCGGCCTGGTTGTCGACGCTGATCGCGGCGATCTCCGCAAGAGGCTTTCTGATCACGTTACCGTGCGTGTTCACACGGAACGCCAACTCACCATTCTCAAAGCCGACGATCTCCACCCCGACGTACGGTGGGTGACCATCAGCCCTGCGAACCTCATCCGCCCGAGCCGAAACCACCATGCTCGCCCAGGCGACCAGGCTCAACAGCACCCACCACACGGTTCGCTCGGCCGACCATGCCGCCGCATGCTTCACGGGCTCAGATCCTCCGCACCCACGAATCGGTATTGGCCGCCATGCTCGCGGGCGATTCGCCTCAGCAGCGGCACGCCGGCTACGTCACCCAGTTCGTAGAGAAACGCAATCGTGTTGATTTTGACGCGCTGGTGTGGGTTCCACCGCCGCAGCTTCTCCACGATCGACGGATCAAACTCGCCGTCCGTCATGAAATAGATGAGCTCCGATGGCGGCGTCAGAGAGAACGCCCGCTCGAGCGCACGACTCGGATCGGTCTGCCCGCCCGGCGCGATCTGATCGAGGAACTCGAAGGTTTTCTGCCTGGCTGTCGCGGTCGCATGGATCATCGCCTTCGGCGGGTTCTCGACCGGCTCGCCCGTGTTAAAGAAGATGACGTGGAACTGCTGCTGAGGCACCAACTCTGTGATGGACCGCTTCAACTCACGTCGGACGTACTCGAAGCTGTCCAACATCGAGCCCGACCGGTCGATTACGTAGCAGATGCGATACGCATTGCCCCCCGTGCCGAAAAACTCGGCCCTCGGTCCCGACTCCGACCCCAGTCCGCTCAGCCCGCCGGCCAGGGGAAGACTACCCCCCGTACCGATACCGATGATCCTCAAATCGCTTTCGCTACGTGCCGGGCGGCGCCAGGCGAAATCGGCCTGTTGCTCGCTGGGCTTGTAGGCGGGCAACTCGGTCTGCTCCAGCGGAGTGCTGACCGCCTTGTCGGCCGGCTCGGGTACTCGAATCGGCTCGCCGGGCTCGCGCCCCAGGCGGGCTTCGGGA
>CBFCZG010000341.1:0-4927 GCA_965602375.1 uncultured Phycisphaerae bacterium
CCGGTCACTTCGCTTCCTTCTTATACCACCACGCGTCGCGGCCGCCCTCGATAAACGTCAGCGGATCGGCCTCGCCCCGCACGGTCCGCCCCTTGTATTGCAGCTTGTTATCCTTGACGTCGAACTTCCAGACGCCGTACGGCTTCTCGTCGATCTTCATCGTCAGCGTGTAGGCGCCGTCGGTGGCCAGCAGGTCCTTCGCTTTGAAGTACGTACCGAACGGCACGTCCTTGCCCTCGGGGAAGACCATGTCGAATGAGTAGCGCGTCCAGTCCGGCTTGACGGAGTGCGTCATGTTCGCACGACTGGTGCATACCACGTCACTGTCGGCGTCGCGGGTGATTTCGACGTGCACCTTGATGTCCTTCTCCTCACACCCGTCGTTGCGCAGCCACACCTTCCACTGCAAATTCTGCTCGGGCTTGGCGTCGGTGTAGAACAGATACCCCCAGTCCTCCCACGCGCCCTTCATGCAAAGGCACTGGCCCGAGCTGAACGGATCGTCGCCGCCCACCTTGACCACGCTGAAGGGGAACGTGAAGTAATGTTCGGTCGGCAGGTAGAAGTCGAGCACGTAGTCGCCCGGCTCGGTCATCTTGAGCCCGGCCGCCACCTTCTCGCCCGTCCGAAGGTCGGTTATCGGGTAGATGCTCAGCAGCACATAGGGCTTTTTCAGTCGGTCGGGCTTCCAGTCGAACTGGGCGATCTCCTTGCCGTCCGCCGTCCGCAACACCACGAAGCCCGACTTGCAGTCGTCGGGGATAAATGTGGTCTGGATTTGATCCAGACGGAACTGGCCCTTCTTGGGCAGCAGTTTCACGCCGTTCAGCAGACTCGAGAACGACATGCCCGGTGGATACTTGCGGCTCTTGTCCTTGTTGGCCGGTGGTCGTGACGACGTTGCACCCGCGGCGCCCGTCAGCGACCCGGTCTGGTCAGCGGTCTTGTCCTCCTCCTTGTCCTTGTCCTTGGCCAGGTCCTTGGCGAGCTTCTTGCCGATCTGCTTCAGGCCCCCGGGCAACTGAGCGTTTGCGGCGGGAACCGATGCAATTCCCAACACCAGCGCGGCAACCAGCAATCGTCTCATCGTCCTTCCCTTCTCTTTGCAGGATGTACCGACGGCGGCCGGCCAACGTGCGCCACACATACCACCGTCTTTCGGTCAAGATCAATTGGCCCGATACCGACGCTCCGTCGGCCGAAGCGTCCGGCAGCCTTCAACCTCGAATTCACTCCAGCCCTACGTCGGACGGGTAGCTTACCGCAGAGATTCATTGGCCTGCAAGGTCAGCCCCGTGTATCTCTGACGAAGCCGCTTTCTCTTGTCGCGCGCCGCACCTCCCATCCCCTTGCGCCATCGCCGTTTAGCGCCGATCGCGGGCAGGATGGCGTCGAGAGGGTTCGTTGGGCAGTCACCCGAGGGGAAGCGCGATCCTGCCGGGCGCCTCCGGTCTCGCCGCCACACCGATCCAACTGGACATCGCAGTGTACTATAGTGGACAATCGCCCCGACATAGGGTGGTTTGCAATGTGACGTGACGGGTACCTGGGAACGAGTGGGTCATGCGAGGCCATCGACTATGAGCAAACTGATGATCGGCGTCTGGCAGGGCGTGTGCAAACAGGGCGATCTCGCGGCGAACCTGGCCCGCAGCGAAGAGGTGATCGACGAGGCCCACCGCGCCGGGTGCGACTTCGTTTGCCTGCCGGAGCTGTTCCTCTGCGGCGGCGGTACCGACGATCAGAAGCGCAACGCCATGCGGCTGGACGATCGGCGCTTGCTCGATCTGGCCGCCCGAGCGGCCGACCGCAACGTGGTAACGCTGGTGGGCCTGTGCGAGATGCGAGGCGAGCGCCTGGCCAACACGCAGGTGGTGCTGGCCGACGGGCGCGTGGCGGGCCACTACACCAAGACGATGCTGACCGGCGGCGACCGGCAGGTGATGGATTTCTTTGACGACGAATTACCCATCTTTGAGGCCAAGGGCGTGCAGTTTGGGATCGTGATCTGTCACGACACGTCGTTTCCCGAGGTGGCGGCCACGCTGGTGTGGAAGGGCGCTCAGATCCTGTTCGCCCCGCATTACAACTCGATCAAGCGGGAGCGAATGGACGACCACCGCCTGCTGGTGCGCAACAACAACGTGGGGATCGCCGCCCACTACAACGTCGTCGTGGCGCGGTCGAACGTGGTGGGTTATTGGCCGGAAGGCGACCGGTTCGGCTACGGCGACGCGGCCATCTTCTCGCCGCACGGCGTTCCGCTGGCCGAGGCGGGGCTGTTCACCGAGAAGCTGATCACCGCCGACGTGGCGCCCTATCTGGGCGGGCCTCGCTGGCGCGACCGCCGCGACCTGCGCCCGGCCATCATCAAACAGCTTGCCGACGCGGCGCTGGCGGCGCTGGAAAAGCAGCGTCCTTGATAGCGAGGGCCCATCCTCATCCGAATGGGCGGATTCGCTGGTGCGTGGTTCGCCACGCCGAAGGCGCACGCCGTGCGGCCACCGGCCGTGCGTTGCGGGATGAATGCACACGTCCGACCGGCCAAACGTCCGATATAAAAACAGGTTATCGGGTATCCCGTCGGTTCGACCGGTGGGGACCGACTGCGCCGCCGGAGGCGGTTTGAGGGCGGGCAAGTCACCAGCCCGCCGGGCGAAGGAGGAATGGAGTCCATGCCGTCGCGGACCTTCGCGCTGATTCCTATGCTTCTGGCTGTCATTTTGACCGCCGCCAAGCGGGGCGACGCACAGCCCTGCGAGCCGGTTTGGGATGTCACGATCGGCATGCCGGGCTTTGGCGCGACGGTTGACGCCCTGACGGTGTATTCGTATGGGGCCAGCACGAGGCTCTATGCCGGCGGGGCGTTTACCACAGCCGGTGGCAAGTCGGCCAACTACATCGCCCGATGGGATGGGGCAGCGTGGTCGGCGCTGGGCAGCGGGCTGAATAACCGGGCGTGCGCGCTGGCGGTGTTCAACGACGGCGGCGGCGACGCCCTCTACGTGGGAGGCTGGTTCACGTCGGCTGGTGGGCAGGTGGCTTCGCGCGTGGCCCGGTGGCGCGGCGGGTCGTGGTCGGCGGTGGCTGGGGGCGTGAACCACCGCGTGGGGGCGCTGGCGGTATTCGATGACGGCGGCGGGCCCGATCTGTACGTCGGGGGCTACTTCACGACGGCCGGCGGCGGGGCTGTGACGGCCAATCACATCGCCAGGTGGAGCGGTTCGGCCTGGTCGGCGCTCGGCGACGGAGTGAACGACAACGTGTATGCCCTGGCGACGTTCGACGACGGAACGGGTGAAGCGCTCTATGCTGGGGGTGCCTTCACCACCGCAGGAGGCGTCCCCGCCTCGCACGTGGCCCGATGGAACGGCCTTACGTGGAGCGCGCTGGGCGACGGGGTGGTTGGCGATGTGCTTGCGATGGTCGTCTACGACGACGGTGCAGGCGACGCGCTATACGTGGGCGGAGCCTTCACCACGGCCGGTGGTGTATCGGTCGGCTACATTGCCCGATGGGACGGCGCGGCATGGTCGACGTTGGGCGACGGGGTGGATGGCCCGGTTCATGCATTGGGTGTCTTTGGCGACGCTTTGTATGTAGGCGGCGCGTTCACCGACGCGGGCGGGGCGTCGGCCAATCGTATCGCAAAGTGGGACGGTGTGATGTGGTTGCCGCTCGGCGACGGCGTGAACGACAGCGTCAGCGCCCTGGCCGTCTTCGGCGAAGGTGAGGATAGCGCCTTGTACGCGGCCGGCGATTTCACGACGGCGGGCGGCGCGTCGGCCTACCGCATCGCCAAGTGGCAGCCGCTGTCGGGGGTGGTCATCACGGTCGACCCAAACAGTCAGACGGTATGCGAAGCTGCGCCCGCTACGTTCTTGGTCGCCGCCGAGGGCACGTCGCCGCTGGGGTATCAATGGGTTAGGGACGGTAACGACATCAGCGGGGCAACCGGCTACAGCTACACCATCAGCGCCGCCGCGCTCGGCGATGCCGGCAGTTACACCTGCCGTGTGTCCAACGCGTGCAGCCAAGCGGAAAGTGCCGCGGCTGTGCTGACCGTCGACGCAGCGGCGGGCATCGTGACACATCCGGCAAGCCAATCGGTGTGCCAAGGCGATCAGGCGGTGCTGAGCATCGAGGCCGACGGGCTCGAACCGCTGGGCTATCAGTGGCGGCATGATGGGCAGACCGTATCCGGCGCGACGGAGGCGACGTACGTGATCCACGCGGTCGATCCGAACGATGCCGGCGACTACACGTGTGTGGTTACCAACGATTGCGGCACCGCCGAGAGCGATCCGGGCTCGCTGACAATCGGCAGCGGTCCGACGGTGAGCGATCAGCCGAGCGATCGGTACGTGTGCGAAGGTGCGGCTGTGACGTTCGACGTGGTCGCGGGCGGCAGCGAGCCCATTGCGTATCAGTGGCTCAAGGATGGTATTGAACATCTCGACGCCAACAGCCCAAGCTATTCGGTCGATCCGGTCACACTGGCCGACGCGGGCCGTTACAGTTGCCGAGTCAGCAATGCCTGCGGTCAGGTCACCAGCGACGAGGCAGAGCTGACGGTGGGCACGGGTGTTGTCATCACCGGCGATCCCAACAGTCAGTCGGTGTGTGAGGGGTATTCGGTCGTATTCCGCGTAACAGCGAACGGCTCGGCACCGCTGAGCTATCAATGGCGCAAGGACGGGCAGGACATAGCGCAGGCGACCGCGTCGATGTACATGATTTCCTATGCCAGCTCCAGTGACGGCGGCGACTATGCCTGTGTGGTCTCGAACGTGTGCGGCGACGTGCAGAGCGAACCGGCGACACTGAACGTGCGAGCGGCTCCGTCGATCAGCGATCAACCGTTCGATCAGGTGGTGTGCGAGGGATGGCCGGCGATGTTCGGCGTGACCGCCGCCGGTGAGCCGCC
>CBFCZG010000342.1:0-4921 GCA_965602375.1 uncultured Phycisphaerae bacterium
GGCCTAAGCGCGAGCATGCCATGAGCCTGGTGGCTCGGCGGGTGAATGCGACAGGTCTTCCGAATGTTTTCATGCCCCTCGAGGGCGAAGAGGTGACTGGGCCAGACCCGACCGGGACTGCAGCCCGACAGCCAGATGGGCGGCACGCCGCTGTTCGGCCGCCGCCACGCAGGAGCGCTGCTGCCTCCAGGCATAACGCGCTCTTGACCGCCGCGCTTTCAGAGGTGGCATGTCCACGTCCCGACGTACGTCGGGATTGCGTGGACATGAGATGACCGAATGGTGGGTGCCCCGTTGCTTCCAGCAGCGGGGGACCGACACGGCGCCTCCTAGGCGGGTGAAACCCGCCCTACCCACATGCCCGCGCTCGTCGGCTCGAACAGGTCGATCCGACGGCCTTGGGCATGGCACCTAAGATACCCCGGACACACGCAAGACAGGTCATCAACCGAGCTGCTTGCGGAAGCGGGTCAGGCTCAGGGCGATGATGATCGCGCAGCAGGTCAGCAGGCCGATGACGTGCGGGATCAGATCGCGCAGGTCGGCTGCACGAAGAATCACCCCGCGAAGGATCTCGATAAAGTACGTCACCGGCAGGGCGAAGCTGATCAGGTAGATCGGCAGCGGCATCTCGGCGCGGGGGAACATGAAGCCCGACAGCAGTACCGACGGCAGCATGATGATGAAGGCGAACTGGATGGCCTCCAGCTGCGTCGTCGCCAGCGTCGAAATCAGCAATCCCAGCCCCAGCGCGGTGACGATGAACAGCGTGGCCAGCACCATCAGCAACACCAGGCTGCCGTGGATCGGCACGCCGAAGAGGGCCACCATCAACGTCAGCACCAGCAGCAGTTCGCCGAAGGCCATCAGCGCGTAGGGGATCAGCTTGCCGAACAGCAGAGCCGACCGACTCACCGGCGTGACAAAGAGCTGCTCCAGCGTACCCAGCTCGCGCTCGCGCACGATCGAGAAGCTCGTCAGAAACAGCAGCACAAGCTGAAGGATGATGGCCACCAGCCCGGGTACGAAGAAGTGGGCGCTCTCGAGGTCGGGGTTGTAGAGCAGCCGTGCGCGAACTTCGATGGGCAGCGCCGCCTGTCCCGATGGATCGCGGGCCGGGGCCACCTGCAGGGCCTCGCCCGTGGCCCGCGCGCGGTTGATCGACATCAACGTCCCCAGCAGATTGACGGTGTTCAGGGCGGTGGTGGCCACCTGCGAGTCGCTGCCGTCGATGAGCACCTGCACCCGGGCCTGCTCCTGCGTGAGCAGCCGCTCGGAGTAGTCGGCCGGGATCAGCACCCCCACCTTGGCCCGCCCGCTTTTTAGTGCGCGGCGAAACAACTCGTGGTCCTGCACCCGCTCGACCACCTGGAACGTGTCGGTGTTGACCATGGCCTCGACGAATCGCCGGCTTTCCTGGCGGCCGTCCAGGTCGTACACCACCGTCGGGATGTTCTGGATCGTCACGTCGATCGCGTAGCCGAAGATGGTCAACTGAAGGGCGGGCACCGCAAACGTAAAGAAGATCGTCAGCCGGTCGCGCCGGATGTGGGCGAACTCCTTGAACAGTACGGCACCGAACCCCTTCACGGTTGCCCCTCCAGCGCCGCGGCCTGTGCGCGGCCGAGGATGACGAACACGTCCTCGAGAGTCGGGGCGATCGGCCGAACGGTGGCTGACGCGTCATCCTCGGCGATGCGTTTCAGCAGCTCATCCGGCTCGAGTTGAGCCTCGAGAAGGACGTGCAGTGTGTCGCCGAACAGCGTGGCGTCGCGCACGGCGGGCAGCTTGCGAGCGCGCGCCAGGGCCTCGGTCGGCTCGGCGCAGCGGATCTCCACTCGCCGTGTGCCGGCCGGTGTGACGTCGGGTACCGATTTGAGCTGATCGGGCTTGCCTACGGCGATCAGCTTCGACAGGTAGATGTACCCCACGTGCGTGCATCGCTCGGCCTCGTCCATATAGTGGGTGGTCACCAGCATTGTCACGCCGCGATGCGACAGGTCGAACAGAAGGTCCCACAGGTCGCGCCGGGCGACCGGGTCGATGCCGGCCGTCGGCTCGTCCAGAAACAACACCTCGGGCTCGTGGATGAGTGCGCAGGCGAGCGCCAGGCGCTGTTTCCATCCGCCCGAGAGGTTACCGGCGAATCGATCGACGTAGTCGCCGATGCCGGTCAGCTCGACAACGGCGTCCTGCCGCTCGCGCTGTCGCGCGGGGTCCAGCCCGTAGATTCGACCGTAGAACTGGAGGTTCTCGCGGACGGTCAAGTCGCGGTAGAGGCTGAACTGCTGTGACATGTAGCCGATGCGCTGCTTGACGGCTTCGGGGTCGTCACGCACGTCGATGCCCAGCACCGAGGCCGTCCCCTCACTGGGCGCCAGCACCCCGCAGAGCATACGGATGATGGTCGACTTGCCCGATCCGTTCGGACCCAGCAGCCCGAAGATGTTGGCACGCTCCACGTCGAACGACACGTCGTTGACGGCCACCAGGTCGCCGAATCGCCGCGTCAGTCCACTGGCTGCAATGACCGCACCGTTCATCCGCCCGCCACCTCATCCAACAGAACGTCGGCGGCCATACCCACGCGCAACACGTCCAGCCCCTCCTCCAGCGTGACCTTGATGCGGAAAACCTGCTTGCTCCGCTCTTCGGGCGTCTGGATGTTGCGGGGTGTGAACTCGCCCTCCCGCGAGATAAAGCTGACGCGGGCTGCGAACTTCCTGTCGGGAAAGCTGTCGACCATCACGGGCGCGCGCTGGCCGAGCCCGACCTGACCGAGCCTGGCCTCGGGTACATAAGCTCGCACCCACAGCTTCGACGGGTCGAGCAGCGAGACGGCCGGCGCGTTGGGCGCAATCAGATCGCCGGGCCTAAGGTCAAAAGCTTCGACAACGCAGTCGCAGGGGGCGGCGACCGTGAGCTCTCCGATCTGTACTTGAATAGCTTCGACGCGGGCCTGTCCGGCGGCGACTTCGGCTGCGGCTTTGGCGATGTCCTCGGCGCGGTAACCGTCCTCCAGCAGCTTCAGCGCCGCTTCCGCCCGGGCCAGGGCGGCTTGCGCTTCGGCGATTTCCTCCTTGCGTGTGCCCTCCTCCAGCAGCGCGAGCCTCTGCTCGGCGGCGGCCACGTCGGCCCGTGCCGTCTTGAGCGCTCGCACAGCCTGGTCGAATTCGGTGGGTGCAGCTTGTTCGGCTTCGCGCAGGCGGTTCAGTCGGGCGTATTCCGACTCGGCCAGTTCGAGGCTGGCCTTGGAAGCGTTGAGTTGCTCGCGGGCGATGTCGATCTCGGCCGGACGGGGGCCGGCGATCAGCTTCTCCAGCGTGGCTTTGGCCTGGTCGCGCTGCGCCCGGGCCTGGGCGACCTCTTCGGCTCGATAACCGCCCTTCAGGCGGGCGTGCTCGGCCTGGGCGGCTGCCAGAGCCGCGGTGGCTTCAGCAAGACGCTGGCGCAGATCAAACGGATCGATCCTCAGCAGCGGCTTGCCCGCCTCGACGGTTTGGCCCTCGGCCACGAAGATCTCGGCCACACGCCCGCCGACGCGCGAGCCGACCCGAATCTGATCGGCTTCGACCAGGCCCGACACGATGAATCGTTCCGGACGACTCTGTGTCCAATACAGCCAACCTATAATGGCGGCGGCGACCAATACGAAAGCAATGGCAAGTCGGCGCATAATGACTGCATTCCTAAAGAGTGTGTCGCTTGAACGGGCAGAGGCCCGATCTCGCGAACAGGGTACCGCAAACAGCCGTCGCGGCCTAGCCGTAAGCGATCGACGTGTGTGTCACAACGGCGCGCCGTACAACCCCGCGTAGAAGGTAACAACCTGAACGGCCACAAAGACGACAATCAGGATGTACAGGATGCGAGGCACGATTCGCGCCAAGTCGGCGAGCGTCATCTCGGCCCGTTCGCCGGTCAGGTTGGCCAGCCGCAGCGCGACCTCCTCCAGCGAGCCGCTCTCCTCGCCGACTTCCCAGGCTTGGACAAATTCCGGCGGCAGGCTGCGGGGCAGTCCGGCCGACACGCTTTCGCCGGCTTGGGCACTGCGAGCGCCCTTCATCAATTGGCGGCCCACCGCGGCGTTGCCGGCCAGCTCGGCGGCCGCACACCCGCCCCGTAGAGAAGGTGAAAAGTCCGGCAGTAGCGGCTGAGAGCGAGGTTCCGCAAAGCCCCGCCCAGCACCGGTACGTGCAGCCATATCGCGTCCATCAGCAAGCGGATCGGTCCGGTCTGCGGCGTGAAGCGATACAGGGCGTAAACGACCGCAACCGGCGCGTAAAAGCATCCCAGTATCGATGCGGCGTTGAACAGGTACGCCGCGCCGCTGATCTGCCCCAGCAGCAGGGCCGGGGCCGACGGGATCAGCACGGCCGCATGTAGCAGGATAGTGGGGTAGATCATATTGCTGATGATGGTTCGGCGCACCCGCAGGCGGAACCGGTACCAGTCGGCCAATGACTCGAGGACCTCGCTCACGTCGCCCGACCGCTCAGCGGCCTGTATGGTGACGACGTCGAGCCGGCTGAACGCCCGTGGATGTTTGGCCATGGCGCCGGCCAGGCCCTGGTCGAGTTGCTCGGCCATGCGTCGCGTCGCGGCAGCCAGAGGCGAGCGAACGTGCCCACCCGCGGTGCGGAGGGCGCGCTGCAGCGGCACGCCGGACGACAGCAGGACCGCCAGATTGTGGTAGATGTCGGCGCGGGTCAGGGCCATGACGATCCTTATTGAGCGGGCGCGGAGGGCCTGTAATCGGTGACCATTTCGCCCAGACGGATCATGTGGAAGATGTCGGCGTTGGTGGGCAGGATGTCACCGATATTGAGGATCACGCGGCGGCCAAATGCTTCGAGGATCCGCTTGCCGAATTCCAGGACCACCCGATCATCCACGTTCTGGGTGAACAATGTGGCGGGCA
>CBFCZG010000343.1:0-4920 GCA_965602375.1 uncultured Phycisphaerae bacterium
AGAACAAGGCAGAATACTACGACGATTATCGGCGCCTTGTGCTGGACAGAGCGAAGAAGCCGGTCTTTAGCATTGCAGGTAACGGCGATGTCGGCGCTGGCCTGAAGGCCTACCGACGAGCGACGGGGCTGGGGCTCTATTACACGGTCTACCGCCGTGGCATTCGATTCATTTTCACGAGCACCACGGCCATGTCGGGCCGCGCTCGGCACATTTGCCATCTGGGTCTGGATCAAATGGCTTGGCTGCGGGCTGAGTCGGCACGCGATACGCAGTCAACCACGGTGATCCTGTCGCACGCACCGGTTCTTGAAACGACCTTTCACAGCGAGGACCGCCGGGACAAGCCATTTCCGGGGTCGATGTACCTCTATGAATCGCCCGAGCTGCGCGAACTGTTTGGCCGCTATCCCAACATCAAGGTCTTCGCCAGCGGGCACCTGCACCACCGCTACGGCACGGTCGACGACCATGGCCGCAGCCAATACGCCGTGCAGGGCAACGTGCTGCACATCAGTGTCGGCGCGACCGCCAACGGTCAGGGCAGCGTGGCGTTGTACGTCGGCCGTGACGTGATCGCCGCTCGCGTGCGAGACCACGCGCGCCAGCGATGGATCGACGAATATCAATACGTGGTTCCGACCAAGACAACGCTAGCCTCGGCACAGCCTGTCGACTACAACCATGACGACCGAGTCGACGCGAGGGATCTGCTCAGTTTTGTGCAAGCCTGGGTTGAGGCGTTTGCCGCCCAGCGTCGCGCCGACGGAATCTAGCAGGACCGCAGAGCCGCGCAGGCGATAGCTGTGTGAACCGGCCCATGAGCGCGCCAGCGGCAACACGCCGTCAGGCGTTGCAGTAAACGCTTGAGGGGAGCCAAATCGCCGGCGTGCAGCGCCCGACTCGGTTTATCCGCATTGCGGTCAGACGGTTCTGTAGGCAACGACGCTCACCGTGGTGGCGTTCGCGCTATGCTCGACCTTCATCTGGCCGACCGCCATCGACGTGCGATGACCGGTGGCCAGCATCACGCCGCCTTTGACGCCGGGGCAATCGATTCCCACAGCTACGGTGTAGACGTCCTTGGGAATCCCTCGCGTGACGCGCCCTTCGACCTGAAAGCGATAGCGCTCGCCCGGCTTCCAGGTTTCGACAGTTGGGTTGAGTTCGAACTGCTCCTGCCACACCCGCTGTGCCTTTCGGCCGCCCCGCCTGGGTCGGACCAGTTGTGCGATACCCACGGCGTTGGCCAACGGCTTGCATGGACCGCTGCAAATCCACTCGACGTCAAGGCAAAAATTTCCATCCCCGCGGTCCTCAAATCCTGCGACGCGAGCCTTGAGGCCGAAGGGCTTAGCGACCGGTTTGGCTGCGGCTTTGCGGATGACGTCGGCATACGGGTGCCTGGTGTCGGTCAGCCAGCGAAAGACTCGCTGCTGCATCTCGGCGACGCGCGGTTTGTGCTCGGCGACGTAGGCCAGGTTCTGCATCTCGTGGGGGTCGGCTGCCAGGTCGTATAGCTCATCCCGCTCCCGACCGGTGGGATGGATCTGACGCCAGTTCAGCACGTACTTCCATGTGCCGCTGCGAATCATGACGCCGCGATCCATCACGTCGAGGTAGACCTCGTCCCGAATCGTGCCCTCTTGGCCGAGCAGTACACGCTTCATGCTCCTGCCATCGACGCCGTCAGGCACGGTCACGCCCGCCAGATCCAGCAGTGTGGGCATCAGGTCGACGTTGCTGGCCAGTGACGCATGTACCTGGCCCGGCTTGATGCGCGCAGGCCAGCGGATCATGCACGGCACCTTCATCAGCGTATCGTAGGCGTTATGCGTGAGCTTATAGATCGATCCGTGTTGGCCGACCATGTCGCCGTGGTCGGAGGTGAACACCACGATGGTGTTGTCCTCCTGCCCGTTGGCTTTGAGCGCGTCGAGCACGCGCTGGATCTGGCGGTCGATATAGCTGACGTATCCCCAGTAGCGGCTGATGTAGTCGCGGAACTGCCGCCGGCTCCACCGCGGCGCCACGAACGTGCGATCGCCCGATCGCTGCTTGAAGGGTTTGCCTTCCATAGACGCCAGATGATTGGGCGGCAGAGGTACTCGGTCGAGCGGATACATCGTGTCCCATGGTTTGGGCGGACAGACAGGAAGGTGTGGCGCGAAGAACGACAGGACGGCGCAGAACGGCCGCCGCGAACCCTTGGCGCCATGGAGGAACTTGACGGTTTCGTCGGCGAAGAAGTGGGCCATGTGATGGTCTTCGCCGAGCAGGCTGTACGCATGCTCGGAGTCCGGCGCACTGGGCAGGGCATTGTGATTGCCCGCGCCCTTGTTGTTCTTGATCTTGTCGGGAAGATTCGTTGTCTTCAGGTATTGCTTGAAGTGCTTCCATCCCCCGACCCAGTGTGCGAATCCGCTGCGCGGTTCGTCCTCGCCCGTACCGCCCTCGACGCGTTCGAACGTGAAGCCATCCGGGCTGTCGACCCGCCGGTAGTAAAACCGGCCCTTGAAGGGCCGCGCGCGCACGGGCCGTTGCGTACAGCCCCCAAGGTGCCACTTGCCGATCCACGCTGTATCGTATCCGGCCTTGCCCAAGGTATTGCCCAGCGATGGGATCGATTCGTCCAGGAGCACTTCGTTGGTCACCACGCCATGATTGTGCGCGTACCGCCCGGTGATCATCGTTGCCCGCGACGGCGAACATGGAAAGCTGGCGATGTAGAAGTTGTCGAACCGGACCCCCTGGGCGGCGAGTGCGTCGCGAGCGGGCGTGCTGACCACGCTGTTGCCATAGCAGCCGACGGCGCTGATCGGCTCCTGATCGGTCATGATGAGCAGAATGTTAGGTCGCCGCTGTGGCTCGTCCTCAGCCGCCCAAGCCATCCGGTGCAACGGCAACACGCCGGCAGCTACACCGGCAGTGGTTTCCCTGATAAACTCGCGGCGATCTATCTGCTTTCCCATATTCGCTGTCTCCTGCCCATGCGCCAGATCGGGTCACCCACGCTCGCCGTCAAACGACAACCGGAGGATGCGAGGCAGTATACATTGCATCGCCCCGGCCACCAACGCCGAGCCACGCGGCCACCGAGAGCCTGAACATCATCGATCGGCGGCAGTCGGATCGACTCGGTACACTCGTGTTACCATCGCGCCGCCACCCAAGCCGGCGGCATGGTCGCCGGACAGCCCCCGTTCCGGGTCGGCCCATCGCCCCATCGGGTGCTACTCTTTTCCGCCAACCGGCGGTACACTTACGATCTGCCTTTCACGATGGGAAAGACGGCGCGTGCGGCGTGAATGCTGTCAATGCCGTCCGCCTGGGGAGGATCAGGCGTGAACGAAATGGACAGGACTAGTTCGGCCAAGCGGCGGCGTTGGATCATATGGGTACTGATCCTCGTCGTTGCGGTCGCTCTGATTGCGTGGCTGCTCTACTGGATCGACACAGGCGGCGGCGCGTTCGAGGACGCTCTGGCCGAAGCTCGCGCCATGGGCGGGCCCGTCACGATAGACGAATTGCTCGAGGCGCGACGAGAGTGGGACGACGATGAGAACGGGGCGCTGGTCATGGAGTCGCTCGGCGAACGGCTGTCGACGGTGTTGGAGGGGGAGGACATCGACGCACTGCCGATCGTGGGCAGCGCAAAGTTGCCGCCTCTCGGAGAGCGATGGAGTGCCGAACTGAGTCAGCCCGTGGATGCCGAGCTGCAGCGTCTGTCAGATGAATTGGCCTCGATCGACACTCTAGCCAGGTATGAGGGCGGGCGGTTCTACCGGGACACACCCCCCAACCCTTATGACATGCTGCTTCCCAACCTGAGCCCGCTGCGCCAGTGCGCGAAGCTCAAGTCGTTGCAGACGGTTCATCGGGCAGCCCAGGGCCGGTTTTCAAGTGTGGCTGATGATGTCGACGTGCTGCTGCGTCATGGCAAACTGGTGAAGGACGAGCCCTTCCTGATCTGCTTGCTGGTACGCATCGCTTGTGACGCAGTGGTTGTGCAAACGATCGAACAGGTCTGCGCCCAAGGGCAACTCGAGCCGCAGCAACTCAAACGTATCGAGCAGCAACTCGCCGGCATCGATTACAGCGGCGGATTGGTCCTGGCGATGCGTGGCGAACGGGCCGTGCTCATCGGCGCAGCGGAACGGGCGCTGGCCGGTGGCGACGCAGGCTTTCTGGTTCTGCGGTATGGGCGCCTGCCCTTCGTGCGCGGTTGGCGGAAGCGCAACTTTGCGGTGGCCGTGCGGATGTACAACCGACTTGTCGCAGCCGCCAGTGATCCTCGCGGCGTAGTGGAAGTGGCCCGGCAGGTGATGTCAGAAACAGAGGACCTGCCGTGGTACTATACCGTGACCAAGCAGGTGGTGCCGTCGCTGTCCCGTGCGACCCAAATGCCGCTGAAGCTGGCCGCTCACATTCGGTCGGCCCGGACGGCGCTGGCCATGGAGCGCTATCGCATCGATGTGGGCAGGTTCACCAATCGACTCGAGGACCTGGTTCCCGACTACATGCCTGAGGTGTTAACTGATCCTTTTGACGGCGAGCCCCTGCGATATCGTATGACCGCCGATCGACTGGTGATCTACAGTGTCGACGTAGACATGGTCGATGACGGCGGACACGTTCGCGAGAACAAGGAAGAGGGCGAGGGCAAGCCGAAAGATGTGGGATTCGTTCTGCTCGCGCCGGCCATGCGAGGGCGGGCGCCGCAGGCCCGAACTTCGTCAGCGCCGGCTGAGGCAGGCAATCCGCCCTAAGCTGGCCCGACACGGCAGCTTGACCGGTGAGGTCACCAGCGCCCAGCACGGCGCTGGTCGCAGCGGCCGGTCCTTGTTGGACTGCACGCTCACTCGCGGGTCATGGCGCGGAAGCGCGCCGCGGCTGCGGCCAGCATACCGACGCCTACCA
>CBFCZG010000344.1:0-4915 GCA_965602375.1 uncultured Phycisphaerae bacterium
TACAGCAGCAGCCCCGTCCCGACCGCGAACGCGCCCAGCGGGAGGATCAGGCTGCCGAGCGTGGCAATGATCTTGGTCTTGATCGGCATGGTCGGATTCCGCGAGACGCGAAGCCTCCAGCGTTACCGAATACCCAACCCGGCGTGGTGGGTCAATTGCCCGGCCACACGGGTTGACGGCTTCAAGCCGCCCAAGCAACGAGAACAACCGCTCACCAATCCAGGCCAACAGGGGGAAACTGCCGCAGATGACGTTCGCTTGCGTGGCATGATCTTGGACGGCCGGGGAGCCTACCAGGATGCCGAGCGGAAACGAATCCGTCTGATGGAGACCTAACTGGCTTTTAGCCAGCAAGTTACGAAACAACGGCGACAAGTCACCAGCGTTGCCATCACGCAACAGGTCCTAAATAGCTTTTTTACAATTAGTTACGCTTCATGCCCACCCCAAGGGGCTCCGTGGATGATGAGAAAACTCAACGCGGGCAAAAGCAGCCGGCCCACGCCCCAAAACGTACATAATTGGGGGGTTTCCCTTAACCTTTATTGGGTAAGCACTTGGGGTCGTTGGGGAAGACGTGCGTTACCGGAGCACTTCTGGTACGGCCTTTGCGGTCACTCTCAGTCACCTGGGTAAACGCGCGGCCGGGCCGCCGCGCATCTAGCGACGCAGATAAGGCGTCGCTGGCGGAGAACGAGGGGACAAACTCATGAAGACCTCATCAACATATGTTGGTTGCGCAGTGTTGGCTCTGACCGTGGCGGTGCTGGTCGGCAGCGTCCAGGCTGTTCCGGTCTTACCCAACGGGCCGATCGATAGAGACGTCGTCTTCACCGTCGGCAACGGTGTTCTCGGGTTCGACAGCAGCGTGGGCACGCTGGGCGCGCTGGTGTCGATGCCGAGTTCGGCAGATGGTGGCCTGATCGAGCCCACGTCGAACTATCCCGGTCCGTACAATTTCGATTTCAACATCGAAGCGCTGCTGCTGGAAGATCAAAGCGGCGCCGCCGGAGCGAAGGGCAGGTTCGCCGGGGCGTCTTTCACGCTCACCGATCGCGACAACGGCGATGCCGTCCTGCTCGAAGGCGCGATCCCGTCGGAATTCATCCTGTATGAGTTGTACTCGTTTGCCGAGTCCCTATGGGCCGGGGACATCCCGATCACGATTTCCGGTGGCTCGCTGTTCGGCGAATTTGGCCCGGTAGGCTTTATCGCATTCAACCTGCCGGCTTCACCCAGGCCGCTCGAGGATTTGAGCGGAGACCTGAACTTCACGGGAAGCATCACCTTGAGCGTCCCCGAGCCGATGAGCTGCGCCCTGCTGGGCGTCGGAGCGATGTTCCTGCTGCGGCGCCGCCGATGAGGCGCAGGATTGCTTTGCACGAATCCGCCTCTGGACCCGGTTAGCGTTTAGAGGCGTCCATTCTGGGGGAGCCAGAGAGCACAAGAGGGATGGAGAGGATGGAGCCGGGTGTGCCCGACGAAGGGCTCGCCGGGCAGGAGAGGAAGATCCCCTGGGTCTCCCGGCCCGCATCGTGAGAGCACGGCCGGGGAACATGGCGGGCAGGTTTACGCGTGAAGGAGGAAACTATGACTCGCGCGGCAATTGCTTGCGTACTGGTGGTTGGGCTGGCCGGTGTTGCCCAGGCGGGTCTGCCGCCCGGTTACACGGGCGGACCGATCGACACAATCACGGTGGCCAACGCGGACGTGAGCTTTGGTCCCGGTGGGGTCGGCAGCACGCTGGCGCTCGACGCTCACACGGGTCTGACGACCATCTACTACGGCGCGCCGGGCACGGACACGTTTAGCGCCGACTTCGACCTGGATACGTTCCTGGCGAACGACTGGTCGAGCGGCGGCGTGGCTGACGGCTACTTCATCAACGGCGCGTGGGCCCTGGCCTACGGCGGTGACAATCTGTTGGCCGGCGACGTAGACTGGTACCGCGTGGCGGAGTCGCAGGACAACCCGGGTGTGCTGATCGGCGTGGGTGCGCTGACCAACACGGCTGGCCTGTTGGTGGACCAGACCGACTGGCCGGCCGGCGACGCCTCGACCAGTTCGATCATGTTCATGCTGGACATGGACCCGGCCGACTTCGGCTCTCCGTTTGGCGGCAGCGCGATGGTCAATCTGGCGCCGGACGATCGCTACATCCCCGAGCCGATCACGGCGCTGCTGCTGGTCGGCGGGCTGTTGGCGATTCGACGTCGCATGTAGCCTGCGCGCAGGCATGTCGCGGGCGAGCAGCTCGGCTTGGCCCGGCGCGCAGTTCTCAGTCGTACCTCACGTGCCGCGGAGCGCACGATTGATAGGGCGGCCCGAGAGCAGGCCGCCCTGCTTTTGCTCGGTCTCAAGTCGGGGAGGTGAGCGGAGAGTCCGGCCCATGCCACGAGCGGGCAGCGGTGCGCCGCGGTCGGCAGCCAATGACACGTTAAAGCAAGCCGGTAAAAGCAGCCGCGAACTCGACGTAGTCGTCCAGGTCGCAGTCAGCGGAGGACTACTCGCGGTCTTCGTCGCGGGCGGCTTCGGCTAGGGCGATGAGGAACTGCTCGGCGACCCAGCGGCTGCCGTCCTGGTTGAGGGTGCCCACGCCGGTGGATACCGCGTGCTCGGGAGCCAGGAGGTAGGCCTTGCGGCCATCGGCGAAGGCATAGTACCGTCGCCCGGCCGAAGTGCACGACTCGACCAGCGCCAGGTCGAAGAGCGGATCGAGATGGCTGTAGGTGTCTTTGAGAAAGGTGTTGAACTTCTGACGAGAAAGGTGGTCCTGCCAGATGCTCGGCCGACCGACGAGGCATTTGGCGGCTTCGCGGCAGGGGCGTGAGCCGTTTAATCAGTGGACTGATGCGAGCGGAGCCGTGCTGTTCATTGAAGAGAACGACGGTGAGCTTCGGGTCGGCGCTCGGGCGATGGATGGTGTAGCGGAGCGTCGCTTCCCCGGGCTCGAGTACGACGTGCGCGTATACGATGTCTACCATCACCCCGATCTAATCCTCTATGGCGGACCGGAACGTTGTCTCGATGTCGATCTGCCTGGGAAGACTGGATCGCGGGACGTCACGGTGCCCGTCCGTGTTTCGTGCGAACAGATCCATCGCACCCCAAGAAGCTTTTTGATGACGATCCGTTTCTTGGGTCCGCCGAGTCCCACCGGCTAGGGTCCAGAGCAAACTCCGGGGGAGCGTTGCGGGGCGCCCCGTTCGTGGGGTGTGTTCACCCGTCGTGCGCCTGCGCTCGGCGGCGGGGTCCCATGTCCGGGAGTCACGTCCATGCACCAATTGGCGCATTTCGCCACAACGCGGACAGGGTTGACGCCCACTGTCGGCATGTCAGACGCGCACCATCACAGCCCGTTGCGCCGCTTCATCTGCGGGTCGGGAGAAGCAGTGTTTCGCCCAGCAGGGACGGAGTTGTAGATCAGATGTATGCGGAATTTCGCCGCCTGTAGTCGTCGCGACGGACGTGACGCTTCGGTTGTGGTTCAAAGTCCCGCCCGGTCCAGACGGTGAATGAAGCTCTGTTTTCTGCCGTGCCGGGTTCGGATTTCCTGCGTGTAGTCGGCGAACCGGCTGGTTTGCTCCGTCAGCTTCGCGACTTCCGCCAGGTCGGTCAGCAGCTCGACGGCCCGGTCGTAGCGATTGGGCTGCCTGGTAGCGATCAGGGCCTCGACGTCGCTACGAACCTGCTCCTCGCGGGCGACCAACCCTTCGATGTGTCGCTTCCGTGCAGCGGCGTGCTGCCGCTCCACACGCTCCTTTTCTTTGGCCCGCTCCTCGGCAAGGCGGCGTCGGCGCTGCCGGGTCAGGCTGCGGGCCTCGGCGAGCAGTTCGGCGACGGTTCGCCTTCGCGCGGGTGCGGTTGTGTCTGATCCCGATCCGTCGTCGCGGCTTTGCATGAAGTCGTTCAAGAGTTCCCACTGGAGATTGGCGGCCGCGCCTTTGGCGACGCGCAGCAGAAGAGCGTCTTTGGTGGAACTGCTCAGCGAGCGTATCCAGGCGAGCAGTTGCTTCTCCGAGGGCAGTGCCTGCCCTGGAAGCGGCTTGCTGGATTGGGCGGCGGCCGAGACAAGATCCGAATCGATCCGGAGGAACTCGACAAGCTCCGTCAACGACGCGGAGAGCTCGTTCAGGCCCGGCGGCACGGGCGGCTCTTGATCGTGCTCTTCCACGTCCTCGTATTCGACCCCCAGAAGCCAGCCCAGGTACAAGGCGCGATGGTCGCCGCTGAGGATGTCGGTCCGCAGGCGAATGAGTCCGCCGAGGTGGGTCTCATCCTCTTCCCAGTCCGACGGCTCCTCTTCGGAACAGAACTGGATGAGCGTGTGCTTGCCACGGTCTCGAATGGAGAGGGCCTCGCCGCAGGCATAGGCCCTCGCCTCGGTAGCGAAGACGCTGCGCGGAACCCGGAACATCAGCCAATGGATTCCCCAGTTGCTCACGTAGAGGAATGCGTCGAAGTACTTCTCGAGTAGGCGGGAGGGGTCGGCCTTCAGATCGCCCCAATGGTACGTGTTGACGAAACTCGTCGGCGTGATTCTCGCGCGGGTGGAGATCGCGCGAAGCTCAGCCATCTGCTGCTCGCTCAAGGGACGATCTATTGCCTGGAACTCGTAGTATTGATACTCGCTCATCGGCCAGCCCCTTTCCGGTTTGTGTCAGCGGCCAATCTGCTCCAGTAGCGCAGCCCAAACCTTGACCAGCATACCACGGCTGTGGCTGTAGGGAATCGCGCCGAGGTGCTGGAGCCGACCCACGACAATGCCCGGGTGCACGCCGACGCCGTCGGCGAACTTCCGGATGGCAGCGTGGGAAAAGTAGGGCTTCGTCCGGGCGACGAACGCGTCCAGCTCCTTGTCTGGCACGAGCCACTCGCTCGCCAATGCGTCTGCGGCCTGTTCGTCCTGCGGCTT
>CBFCZG010000345.1:0-4827 GCA_965602375.1 uncultured Phycisphaerae bacterium
GGCAATTGTCGCTTGTGACAAGGCGCCCCAGACGCCGTTATAGCCTCCAGTCACCATGAACCCTTCGAGAACAGTGTCAGCCGTCTCGCCCCCGGCAAAGGTGACCACGAAACCGCCGTCACCCTCGATTACCGTGGCCGCTACGACATTGGGGTCCTGCGGATCGGTGCTTCGCAGCGCGATCTGCTTGCCGTTGAAGTTGATGTTTTCGTAGTACCTGTACGGAGCAACGATGATAGTGTCATCGACGCCGGCCGCGTCGATGGCCGCCTGGATCGTCGCCTTGGCACCGTCCGGCGCCGCGCAGTTCGGGTCGAGCCCGGTCCAGCTGTCGTCGCCACACTCACCGTTGACGTAAAGAACACTCCCCCGAGCGACCGGGCCCAACACCAGCACCATCACTCCGATCAGAACGACTACTGTGAATCGAATTCTTTTAGACATAGCGCACCCTCTGCTAAGCAAAGCAGTACAACGCTGTCAGAGAATAGACCTTCCCCGACCGCAACGTGCGCTGCCTGCAATCCTGTGCGCCGGTGAGCAATTAAGGAATGATGGCGGTTCTATCCCGCGAATTATCCGGCAGCTCTTAAAACACTTGCCTGCAACGCCTTACCCGCAGCCGGGCCAACAGATTCACCTGTGTGTTTTACCCCAGCCGACCACCCCCTTTCCATCCGCCCCGGACAACGTGACCGTCCCCGTCCCGCCATCCGCGGCATGAGCCCCACATGATCTTCAACCAACATCCCCTTAAGGACGGTGTATATTATGCTCGACAAAGTCCCATATGGCAAGATGAAACGAGAATCCGTTTCGCATTGCAGGCCTGTCATCCCCCTGGCTGCGCCTCACGCAGATACTTGCTCGAGTCGCCCGAAACAGGGCGATCAGCCGGCCAATTTCGGCCAGACCAGGCCCACCACACAGCCCCTCGCACGCCCGTCAAATCCGCCGAATATCCTGCCGACTCGCGTCCTCAAGCGCCCCCACATCCGCCGGCCCGCAGCCCACGTTCCGGGCGATCTGCGCCCGCGCCTGCTGTTTCTGCTTCGCGTCGACTTGCAGGACGATGTACTTCTCGTACGAGGCCATCCCGTCGACGGCCACCAGCGGACGAATCCCATGCTCGACGTAGCAGGCCGGCAGCGCCTCCCGCAGGTGCTCGATCAACCCGTCGGCCTGCTGCTCCGAGCCGATCAGCCCCTCCGAGCCGGCCGATCGCCAGTACACACTGCCCGGATTGGCCCGCACCCGATCCAGCGCCTTGAACGGCTCGCGCTCGAAGTCCGCCAGATCCATCGTCGCCACGATCGTCCCCAGCGAGTATCGCACCGTTCGGCCACTCATCTAACCACCCCGTTGCACACGCTCTTTAGTTGGCAACCATCATACCAATCCGTCACCCGTGCACGCAAAGCAACAGGCCCGACCGGATCCGCCCGAGCCGAGCGCAATCGGTAGGGCGTACAACTGGTTGCACGCGTTTTCCGACCACGATAGCAAGTCGAAAGGTATACGAAGGAAGAAGGAAAAGCCCAACCAAGCAAGGACCCGATCGACACGCATGCAGGTCCCGACAGCGACGGAGACGAGCACGTCCCCCCTTCACACCGCGATTTCAGATATAAAGCGTGATATAAGGTACGCGCCCCACGCCTCTCAGGTCCTACTGAGATCCTGTGAACTCTTCACCGAACAGTCGGATGTCGGCCAGGTCCACGTCGCCGTCGTTGTCGAGATCCACTCCGCCCGGCAGCGTCGTCGCGCTTTCGGCCGGGTCACCCGGGATGTAAGTCGGATAGAACGTCAGCAGCACCCGATCGATCCGAGCCCCGTCCTGGCCCATCCAGAGATCCACCGTATGGATGCCGGGGGCGGGAACAGAAACCGACGGCCTGGCGGTGTTGGCCCGCTGGTTCAGCCACTCGAACTCGTCGCCGGTAGCGACCAGCGCGGCATCGGCTGACGATGTACTGGTTGACGAGCCGTTCAGGCCAAAATGAACCGCTGCACCATCGGCGTCGGGAGCCCAGCCCTTCAGCCACAGGTAGTAGGTACCCCAGCCGGCAAACTCAACCTGAAACGTCAGATGTGGCGACGAGCTTTCGATCTGAGGGTCGCTCACCGACAGCCCCTCATCCGGCAACGCCTGCATGTACCCCTCGCCGAGCGAGCCATCGCCGGTGAGCAGTTCCCACGCATGGCCGGCGGCCGCGCCGCTACCGGACGAACGCGTCAAGGCGTGCTCGGCCTCCATCACGACCAGCCACTGCGACTCGCGAAACACCCGCCCGGCGGTCGGACCCGTCATCGAGTCGATCAGCAGCGAGTAGTCGGCCAAATCGACTCCCCCGTCCTGATCGATATCCCCTCGCAGATACTCGTAGGCCCCGATATCGATCGCCCCGTCGGCCGGGCGAGGCGCGACCTGTGCCTCGGATAGGTACTGGCCCGTCGGCGTGTAGCTTTCCCAGACACCGTCATAGTTCAACCACTGAAGACCACTCGTCCCCGCATCACGGCAGGCGGAGGTAGGCATAAGATGGTAGTCTCCTCCCTCCACGTGGATGAAGCCGGGCTGCTCGCCGAAGACGCTGTCCGTAAACCCCGCCGGCACGGCCATGCCCGCCTGAAACCAGTTATGGCTGCCGCTCCGCGTGCCACTGCCGTTCCAGCCGAACAGTTGCGTGGAAGGACCGGCCAACACGTTGTTATACATGTAGAGATCCGTAGTCGAGATCCCATGACACCAGACGTACTCGTTGTTTGATGCCGCCGATACGATCGTGTTGTTGATCATGGTCAGAGCGCCGTGCGCACCGCCGCTCGTCCCATCGCCAAGCCCGATGATCCTCGGATTCTCGGCAGAGCGGTTCTTGATGATCACATTCCCGGCCAGCAGAGAGTTGCGGTAATTGCTCGACGCAAGTTCCCAACAGTAGTTATGATCGTCGCTCAACCAGTTATTCTCGAAGACCACGTGACTCGCCCGGCTCTTGAAGTTCTGGCCGTGGAGACTGTGATGGATGTAACAGCCGCGAACGGTGAGCCTCTCGGATGCCATGTAATGATTGTGAGTCAGATTCGTGCTCGCAGTGCCCACGTAGCCGTTGTACGCCGTCTCGCAGAACTCCAGCAAGACGTCGTCGGAAGAGCTGCTGGAAAACCATCCGTTCTCGTTGTCGTGCGAGTAGCAGTTGCGGAACGTGATACCGTCGCCGAGGATGTAGGCCGCCGCCGCGTTGAGCGACAGATACGGCGCGCCCGACGCATTGCGAAACTCGAGGTTCTCGACCACGTAGTGATCGTTGTAATCCCACATGTAGAAGATGCCCCGATCGATCGTCGCACCCGCCGCGTCGAAGACCGGCCGCTGTCCCTGCTCATTGAGCACTCCGATGATGCGGATCGGCTCGGCCGCAGTGCCCGAGTTGTGGAACCAATGCTTGGTGTCCTGCCTCGTGGTCACCTGGTAGACCCCGTAGGCAACCCGGATCTCGTCGCCCGGGCCCACCACGTCCAAAGCCGACTTCAAACCGTTGACCGACGATACGTTATACATCGTCGCTCCGGCCGAAAGACCCATACACACAACCAGCAGCACGCCAGGCACTACAGATCTGAGCATCCTCAGGCTCCTCCGAAACTGGTTAGGGGAATACCACGACGGAGGCAACATAGATCCACGAACGTTGATCGGTGGGTCACTTCGCTTCCGTTCCCCTAACCACTGTCCCATATGAGTATATCAGACAGGCCAAGGCCCGTCCATGACCGACAAGGCAGGGCCAAGCCGCGCCCCGGACGCCCGCGATGGGCGCCGCCTCGCTTCGCCGGTCTCCCCCACCCGACTAAAGTGCCGAAACCGCCCTATCGACCCTAGCCCCGACAGGCTAGAGCAGTCTGACCTTCGGGCTCTTGCCATATTCGATCCCGACGCGGGCGCCGTCGGCTCCGATCGACATGCGACCCGCCTCCATCACCAACTCATTGATGTAGCTGTTGGCCGGCGTGGCGATGATGCCCTTCTCGTCGATCTCGCGCAGCATGGTCTGACGTTTGGCCAACGCCTTCGACTCGCCGACTTCCTGCGCAGCCTCCTCGATCCGCAAAGCCGACATGACGTTGGCTTCGATCGAGTCATACCCGTAGCCCACCGGCTTGAGCCCCTCCCCCTGCCACGGCACGAGCCGCATATAGTCGGGGTTCACGTAGCCAAACGCCTTCGTCCCCGGCGCTGCATCGACGTAGCTGTGGCTGACGCCGCGAAACTGATCGTTGTGCTTGATCAGCCCGCCGCAGTCGTCCCCCTCGCAAAACAGGCACATGCCCTGATCGTTCGAGCCGCCGCCCATATCCGGATAGCCCAAACCGGTCAGGACGTTCAGAATGCCCCCGTTCTCGAAAACGACCCGCGCGCCCGACCACATGTATCCCTCGTTACCGTTCGGGAACCGCCCGATCACCCCCTGCTGCGACACCTCCATCGGCCTCAGGCCGGTGATGAAATAGACCAGATCGACATAGTGGCAGCCGATGTACGTGAACGGGTCGGTGTTTTCGGTGGTGAACCAATTCTGGAAGTTCGAGTGGCGGTAGTACCACGGCTCGACGAGCTTGCCCTCGCCACAGCGGAACTCACCGAACTTGCCCTGCCGATACGACTCGCGGGCCTCGAGGCTGCGGCGGTCGAATCGCTTGTGATACTCCACCCCCACGAACAACCCCTTGTCCCCGGCGAGCTGCTCGATCTCGGCCGCCTGGACGTACTGAAGCACCAGGGGCTTGACCGTCAGCACGTGCTGCCCATGCTCGAGGGCGAAC
>CBFCZG010000346.1:0-4815 GCA_965602375.1 uncultured Phycisphaerae bacterium
CGGGCAGGGCTGATGGTGCGGGTTGTCGGCGATGCCTACAGTTGCACCTACAGCGGCGAGCAGACCATTCGTTTCGCACAGGCCGCAGCAGACCTGCTGGTCGGCGTCAACAATCTGCGGGACAGTGCAGTGCTGTGGCGTCCCGACGATCCGGGTGCACCCCTGGCCACGCTGCACGTCGGCCGCCTGACCGGCCACACGATCCAGGACGTGCTGCTGCTGCCGGCTCGTCGCACCAGTGGGTAAGGTCTTCCCCCGGACTTGCTCACCCTTCGCGGTGACTTTACGCCTTCTGCTATCCCTCGGGGCAAGACATTGGAGGCCGCGGCGCTATTCGCCCTTTTGCTCCTGGACGATCTTGTGAATGAAGTCCACGGCCCTGCCGACGGTACTGACCGACAGCGCCTCTTCCTCGTCCATCTGGATGCCGAACTCTTCCTCAAAGGCCGCCACCAGTTGGATCGACTGAATCGATTCGGCGCCCAGGTCCGACGCGAAACCGCTTTCCGTCTTGATATCCGACTCGGGCACACCCAATACCTGGGCCGTGACCTTCTTGATTCGCTGCTCGACCTCTTGCTTGTCCATTCGTAAGTCTCCGCTACTGCGTACGGTCGCTTTCCGGGCTCGCCGTTGAGGCGAGTCGTTCTCAGGCACGGCCAAGGAACTGACGTCTTCCGCGCCGAATGGCCGTCTCCCGCTCGTCGCGGGTGAGTTCGTATATATGCTCCCACATGGCCTGATCGGCGTCGGTCCACTGCTTTTTACGCCGACCCATGGCGGTCTTGGCCGTCTGGTAGAGCGCGCGTCGCCCGAAGCCCTTGGTCGTCGCGCCGTTGAGGAACCATGCAAAGCTTGGGATTGATTTGGGCAACACCGATCCGGTAGCCATGATGATGCCCATCGCTCCGACAATAGAGCCGGTGTTGAACAGGGTACCGATGGACGTCTTGGTGTGATCGCCGATCAGGCTGCCCACCTTCGTGCTGCCGGTGTTGATCTTCTTGCCGTTGAGCATCACCTCGACGCTCGAGTAGTCGTTCTTCAGGTCGCTGTTGCTGGTCTGCGCGCCCAGGTTGACCCATTCGCCCACGTAGGCGTGACCCAGGAAGCCGTCGTGATACTTGTTCGAGTAACCATGGATGACCGACTCTTCGACCTCACCGCCCACGCGACAGACCGGCCCGATGCTGCAACCTTCCCGCAGCTTCGTGCCCAACAGGATGCTCCTGGGGCCGACGTAGGCCGGGCCCTCGATTCGCGTGAACGGGTGCACCTCGACCTGCTCGTCGAGGTACACCGGGCCGGCCGACGCGTCGATGACCACCATCGGATGCACCTCGGCGCCCGGGCCGATGTACACATCGCCCTTGCTGCCGCGGATCGCCGATGGCTGTTCGACGCTGCCTTCAATACCGCTGCGACCGGCCGACTTGAAGTCCACGGCGATCTGCTCGACGCTGGCGAGCATCACGTCCCAGATGTACTTGAACGCCTTGGCGGTGCAGGGCTTTTTCGGTTCGCCCTCAGCCACCTTTGCCAGGGCGGCGTAGTCGGTCACCGCCGAGAGGTCCTTGTCGGTCAGCAGCCAGCCGAGCGATCCGTCTTCCAGCCAGTAGGCGCCGACCTCGCCGGGAGGCTTGGCGTCGCTGCCGGCCAGCAGCCGTCCGTTGACGGCCAGCACCCGCCCACTCCCAAGACCCGACAGGTCGTTGACCTTGCCCGGGCTTCGCGCCTTGAACGTGTCGACCAGGTAGTCGCGCACCAGGTAGGCGTCGGCCGACACGCCCGCCCAGCGCGCGATCTTGGCGGCCAGGTCGTCCATGCCGCATCGCAACTCAAAGACCGGCCTCGACAGCGCCAGTGGGTAGAAACTCGCGCTTCGGTCATCTTCAAAAATGACTAGCTTCATCCACAACTCCTGCCGTCAGGCACCGCCGCCGCGCAAACTCTTATCGCAACCCCAGAGAGCCGCGGCGTGGTGGGTGGTTCGATTACCCGTGCTCGCAGGTCTCGAGCGTCAACCTGCTGGCGGCTGCCTCGTCGATCACGTACGTGGCGAATCGGTGCAGCTGAAGGGCCGAAGCCGGACACATCGCCGTGACCGGACCCTCCAGCGCCGCCTTGACGGCGTCGGCTTTGCCCTCACCGTTGGCCAACAGGACCACCTTCCTGGCGTTCATGATCGTGCCGATGCCCATGGTGATGGCGTACTGGGGCACCTCGTCCATGCTCTTGAAGAACCGCGCGTTGTCCTTGCGCGTCTCAGTGGTGAGCGTCTTGATGCGGGTCAGTGACCCGAGTGAGCTGCCCGGTTCGTTAAAGCCGATATGTCCGTTGCCGCCGATGCCGAGAACCTGGTAGTCGATCCCGCCCACGTCGGCAATCATCTCCTCGTACTTCACGCAGAATTCCTCGACTTGTTCCAGGTCCGTGATCGTGCCGTCTGGGACGTGCGTCGCCTTCGGATTCACGTTCACGTGGTCGAAGAGGTTCTCATTCATGAAGTAGCGATAGCTCTGATCGTGGGTGGGCTGCAAGCCGACGTACTCGTCCAGGTTGAACGTGATCACCGTCGAGAAGTCCAGACCCTGCTGCTTGTGCATCCGGATCAGCTCTTTGTAGAGCGGCAGGGGCGTGCTTCCGGTGGCCAGACCCAGCACGCACGTAGCGTGCTTGCGCATATCGTCGGCGACGAGCTTGGCTGCTCGTTTGCCCATTTCCTCTTTGTCTTTGGTAACTATAACCCTCATGCGAATCTCCTCTGACTGAGCGTGAACGTCACCTTCTGCCTACGACACCAGCGTCGCGAACCGCAAAGGATAGCAGATCGGCCGCAAATCGCATACTGGTTTTCTCGCAGGCAGCCGCGCCGGCCATCTGCGCAGTAGCATCACGTGTAAGATGCTGTAAACAAAGACGTTACGCTACTCAGCGCAAGGCGGCCTCTGGCCCCCGCCCTGTAGACGCCCTCCTGACAGTACCAGTGGCAAGAAAAGACACGCCTCGCCCCGGAGACTTGGCATTAATTTAACCTATTACTATATAATGACTTATACACCTTCACGTGCCGGGTGGAGGCACTTTCCTCGGTCGCTGACTCCCTTGGCAGCAACCTCCGTCCGAAAACGGCGTATAATCCGCCGACCATCGGGGGCTGGCCGGGTGGATTGGCCAACGTCTCCGATCGCTCAACGGTAGTCAGCCCTTGCAGTACTGGCACCGTTGCGTGTACGCTGGTGGTGGACTGGAGAGTTACTGGACCCGCCGTTCGCCGGGCGAGCGATCAGGGCAGTGGCGGTGGAGGCCACTGGCGGTACGACGGAAACCGGGCCTGGAGCCCCTCAGGCCTATAGAAGAGCGGACGGTTGGGTCGATAACAACGTGGGACGTGGATGCGTATTCGGCCCCGGAGGGCGCGGCCGAGGGCATCACCCGCCGAATAATGACCCAGCTGGCCTAGACGGGTGTTGTGGATGCGGCAGTTGTACCTTCGTTACGGTGCTTCGAGAGTCCGACTCACGGTCGGCGTGGCGTTGCTGATCGCGTTTTGTATTGAATGCTGGCCGATTGGCGAGCCGCAGGCCTCGGCGACCGCGCTGCCCCTGGTGCAGCCAGCGGTGGCGGCTATCAAGACCGACGCGGGCGATCCGTATGAGAAGCTGGCCGAGACGGCCCCGCTGAGTCTGTTGGAGAAGGGCCTTCAGCGTTGTCAGCGGTCTGTGCGCGATTACACCGTGACACTGACCAAGCAGGAGCGGATCGGGGGCAAGCTGCGGCCCGAGCAGCAGATCGAAGTGAAATTCAAGTACGAGCCGTTCAGCGTCCTCATGCACTGGGTCAGGAACCCCGACAAGGCCAGACGGGTGATCTACGTGCAGGGGCGCCGCGTGGACGAGCAGGGACGCGAACTGGCGCTGGCCGAGCCGGAAGGTGCGATCGCTCGACTGCTCGTTCCGTCGATCACCCTGCCCATCAATGGGTCGGAGGCGCAGGCGACTTCCCGTCGGACGATCGATCAGTTCGGGTTCGAAAACGCGCTGACGCTCGTCATCAAGTACTGCCGTCTGGCCCGCACCGAGAGTGGCTTCGACCTGCGCTACATCGGCGACGGAACGGTCGGCGATCGCGAGACTTACGTGCTGGAACGCGTCCTGCCGTACACGGGCGAGAATAACACGTATCCCGATCGCAGGCTCGTCGTCCACCTGGACAAGCAGTGGCTCATCCCGCTGTCGACGCACTGCTACGCCGACGACGCCAGGAAAGAGCTATTGGCCAGTTACGTCTTCACCGACGTCCGCCTCAACGTCGGACTGACCGACAAGGATTTCACGCCCGAGGCCAACGGGTTGTAGACCCGATATCCCGTTTCCCCCACAAGTTTTCTATCGAAGCACGAGATCGCCGGCGGACCCGTGCTGCTTGACCGCTGTGTCAACGCCCTCTATCGTTAGCTTTTCGCCGGGTTGCCCATCGTGTAGGAACCGAAGCATGAATCTGGTTACGGGTGCTACAGGTTTGCTGGGCTCGCACATTGTCGAGCAGCTTGCGGTGCGATCGCGGCCGGTGCGGGCGCTGGTGCGGCCGGGCGCCGACGTGGCGTGGCTGAAGACGCAGCCGGTCGAGTTGGTCGAGGGCGACGTGACCGATCCCGACTCGCTTGCACGGGCGTGCGAGGGCGTCGAGTGCGTGTACCACGCAGCCGCTCGCGTGGGCGACTGGGGACCGTGGCGCGATTTCGTTCGAATCTCAATCGACGGCACGGCCAACATGCTGGCGGCGGCGATCGCGACCAAGGCGAAGCGCTTCATT
>CBFCZG010000347.1:0-4783 GCA_965602375.1 uncultured Phycisphaerae bacterium
CCCCCGCCGCCATTTCAGCAGCCATTCCTCCACGCCGGTAAGCGGCACCCCGTGCCCAATAGCGGGCACGGCGGCCACGGTCACGGGGGCCGAGACGCTTTGCAGATTCGCGATATTGATGGACGTCCTCTCGTGGAAGCGCACGATGGGATCGTCCAAGCCGTGGAGAATGAGGGTCGGCAGATTGATGAGGTTTTCCTCATTGCCGGCCAGACCGGCGCCGGCAAGGACGGCGACGGCCGCAAACCGGTGTGGGTAGCGCGCCGCGAGTTCGAACGTCGCGAATCCGCCGGCACTGTATCCGCAGAGGTACACCCGTTTTTCGTCGATGTTGTACTTGGATTCGATGCGGTCGATCACGTCGAAGACATCGCGTACCGCCAACGGCCCGTAGCGGCGCGCCTGGCGGGCGCAAATGCGGACCTTAATGTAGCGATTATCGTCGGCGCTGTAGCGCTCGAACACCACGCCGTCTCCGAAGTGCGGATTGCCCGACCCGTGCAGATAGACCACTAGCGGATAGGCGCGGCGCGCGTCGTAGTCGTCGGGTACATAGAGGGCGTGCGGCTGGGCCGAGGCGTCAACCTGTGAGACATACGCCTGCTCGCGCCACGGCGTGTGCCGGTAGGGCCCCGTTCCCTCGTAATCGCAGCGGCGCCGCATCGCGTCCAGCACGAAAGTGGGTTGGGCCTCGAACAAGCCTGTCTCCTGTCGGATCTTCAGTCCTCGCCAGGAGGCCGCTGCGAGTTGGCTGTCCATCCCCCAGGGGTCGGCGGCGTCGGCCTCGAGAAGCCGCTCCAGCCGCCGAGTGGAGTTTTCCATCAGCGCCCAACTCGGCGAGTCGGGTGCCGGCGTGCGGTCGCGCCATTCCTTCACGAGCGACCTGGCCAGCTTTCGAACGTCGGTGCCGGCTTCGAAGGGCTCACGGTAGGCCACGTCGGGCAGGCGCTCGACGGCCTGCCCCGACAGATCGAGACTCCAGAACTGATCGGGCTTGTGCGCCTGCCCGATGATCCCAGCCAACGACGCCCATCGGCGCTGACAGGCGCGGGCCAGATTAAAGCCGATCTGTCGCGTGTTGGGTCGGGCGAGTTGATCGAAGCGATCCAGGTCGATGCGGATCTCGGCCGTATAGCCGGTGGCCGACGCGACCGCCTTAAGCGCAAACGCCTCATCCATCACGTCCGGTGCGATGCCGGGCGACTGGACCGTACCGTCGAGGTCCACCATGATGTGGTGGAAGCTGTGGCGAGTACGGCCGTTGTCCAACCACAATTCCAACGACTCGCGTTCGATCGCGTCTGCAACCACTTGCTCGTCCCTGCCAGGGGGGATGTGGCAATCGAGTCCGATCCAGAGCGATCGACCGACGCGAAGGAACCGCAGTGACGTCGGGAAGTCCAGAAGCCCGAGACCGTTATCCAGTCCGAAGCGGGTGTACGCCCGTGATGTTCGCCAGGCTTCTTCGTGCAGCAGCCCATCAAGTTCCAGCTCTGTGGTCGCCGGCACACGCACCACGGGCACCTCGGGCGGACGCGTCGTGAGCACACCGGGCGCCAACTCGCGGGGCCGCACCGTATCGCTCGTGCCGGTCGACGCGCAACCCGCCAGAGCCGTCAGCAGCGGCAGACAGAGTAGTCTCCGACGGTAGCGTTTCCACGTATCAGACATGTTTCAGATCTCCCTGCGCAGGCTGCGATCTGGGGCCACGCCAAACGATGGTCTTGCCGTACTGCACACCGCGCCGGACCGACGGGCCAAGTGTGACATGGCCTGGCCGCGAAGTCTTCATCGCTCGGGCGGCTGGATCGGATAGACGCCATACCGGTCCACAGCTCCCCGAAAGGCCTGAATATGGGCCTCCGGAAACGGCATGCCCTGGTCCGGGCCGCAGAAGTAGCCGCCCTGTTGTCCCAACTGCCACATACGTTGTCGCGCTTCGGCGACGATACGCTCGACCGGGCCCGACATGATCGTGTCCGTGGACACCGCGCCCTGCAACGCCATTCTGCCTTGTGTGGCCGATCGCACCCTATCCAGATCGTTCGCCGTGGCCTGGACGGGATTCAGCACGTCGACACCCAGCTCCATGAACGTGTCGAGGACCGACTCGATCTTGCCGCATGAATGAAAGGCGATGATGACACCGTGCTTGCGATACAGGTCGAACAGGCGGCGGTACTCGGGAACAAGGAACTGCTCGACGAGATCGGGCCCGAGCAGGGGCCCGGCCTGCGTGCCCAGGTCGTCGCCGAGGCCGGCTACCTCGATGCCGACGGCCAGATAGTGGCGGGCAACACCGAGCTGGAAGTCCATCACACGATGCAGGATTTCTCGCGCGAACCCCGGCTCGGTGAAGAAGTAGGTCATGATGTTCGCCATCCCGACCAGCATGTACGTCTTCTCCCACAGCGTCTCGCGGTGGCTGCCGGACAGGAAGACATCGTCGCCGGGGCGTTGCCTGGCCTTTTCGTAAATCCATCCGCTGATTCGTTCGTCATCGGGGTCAGGCCAGCGGTAGCTTTTGATCGCCTCGATCTCAGCCAGTGGATGGACTTGCGGGAAGCCCATCACGCCTGCCAGTTCCTTTTTCCAGACCGTGCCCCACACGTCGGTCCACGTCGTGCCGACGGGGCAGTGGTGGCCGCCGTTTTCGTAGCTTTCGTGGTTGCAGCCTCGGTAGTGCACGCCGTAACTCGGCAGTCCCGAGACAATTCGTTCGGGCCGGTCGAACCGGAGAATTCGCAGGGCATTTTCTTTGGCGTTCATACGGCTGCACCGTTGCCCACCGGGCGACTCTGACAATGACTACTTCCTGGCGAACACATTGATTCGGCGAAAGGTCTCCCAATATCGACCGTCCGCTTGGCGCGTTTGCTCAAGCATACTCTCGACAACTCTATCGCGGAAGCGCCGGCCGTCTCGATCGTCGAGGTGTTGGAGAAACGGTATAATGCTGGGCTGGTCGATCCATCCGATCATGGCCTCGGCGGACGGGAAATACTGGTCCGCGTCCTCTTCCCACACGCGAGTTTCACGGAACGGGGTCCGGCTCAACAGGCTGCGGTATTCCTGTACGTCGGGCATGTACCATGGCCAGTCAAATTGCCGAAAAGACGCGGCAAAGGCATCCTGTCTGATCACCTCTTGAACGACGTGTATGAAGTGACGGCAGTTGCCGTCGCCGGCGAAGTTGAAACGCAACAGCCCATTGGCTCGAAGGGCCCGGTGAACGTTGGTCAGTAATCTTCGGTGGTCCTTGACCCAGTGAAGGGTTGCGTTGGAGAAGATCACATCAAATTCAGAAATAAAAGTCAAATCATTGATATCCATCAACTCGAACGAGACATTGCTGCGGGCATGATTCTGTGCTGTCTGGATCATGCCGTTCGAGGCATCGATTCCCAGGACGCGGCCCTCGGGTAGCCGTTGGCCCAACTGCTCAGTCAGCACGCCGTCGCCACACCCGAGGTCGAGGACCCGCTCGTCGCCGGTCAGACCCAACTCGGCGATGAGCCTTGCGCCCCATTGCTTCTGGTGCGACGACGCGGCTTTGTAGCGATCGCCATCGAACTCAAATCGCATCGCTAGAACTCCTGACAGGTGACGCCGGCATCGGCTGAAGCGCATATCATGCGGATGCGTGCGACGGGCTGCAAGACATGAGGTTCACCCGTGTTGGTGCGTGGCCTTGCATCGGGCAGAGTTGAACCTTCGCTACGGGTCTGCTATACACCCTTGCCTGCGTGCCGATGGAAGTCGAACTCGCAGCAGGTGACACAGGAGTGCCAGACGATGGTGGATCCGAACGATGTGATCACGCGTTACCCGGGCAATCCGATTCTGACCGCCGCGGACATCCCCGGTGCCCACACGGTCTTCAACAGCGGCGTGGCCGAGTACAACGGGCGCTACGTCATGGTCATGCGCGTGGAAATCAAGACCGGCCAGCAGACCATGCAACTGGCCTGGAGCGACGATGGCATCCATTGGGACCCCGAGCCGCACAAGGTGCTCGAGCCGACCGAGGAGCCTTACCTGACGTACGAAGAGGCAAATTACGACCCGCGTGTCACCAAGATCGGGGACACCTACTACATCATGTATTGCTCCGAGAACCGCTTCGGCGCGCAGTTGGGCCTGAGCAAGACCAAGGACTTCAAGACCTTCGAGAAGGTGGGCATGCAGGCCGAGCCCAACAACCGCAACGGGGTGTTGTTCCCTGAGAAGATCGGCGGCTATTACGCCCGGCTCGATCGTCCGTTCTCGGAGGGTGTCGCGGGTAACATGTGGATTTCGTTCTCGCCCGACCTGATCCACTGGGGACAGTTCCGCTGCGTGATGGAAAGCCGGCGTTTCTGTTGGGATCGCGGCAAGATCGGTCCGGGCGCGCCGCCGCTGCGCACCGACGAGGGATGGCTGGAAATCTTCCACGGTACAACACCGTTCTGCAACGGTCTGGTGTATCGGCTGGGTGTAGTGTTGCTCGATCTGGAACAGCCGTGGAAGGTGATCGCCCGAGCCGAGCAGTACCTGCTGACCCCGCAGACCGACTACGAGCGGCACGGCGACGTGGACAATGTGTGCTTCGTATGCGCCGCCCTGCCCGACTACAAAAACGACATCGTGCGAATCTACTACGGCGGCGCCGACACGTGTATGTGTCTGGCGACGGCCAAGATCAGCGATCTGATTGCTTTTGCCAAGGACGGCTAGCGGCGCGCCGCGCCTCAAAGCCGGGTCCGGCAGGCCTCCCAGGAGGGAAAGGACAAAACCGATGCTG
>CBFCZG010000348.1:0-4747 GCA_965602375.1 uncultured Phycisphaerae bacterium
GCAAGGTCGACGCCTCATCAGCAGGACCGCCGGCATTCGCACAGGAGCCGGGGGCTATCCTGTAAATCCTATCCAAGGCTGTCTCGGATGATTGTCGCTGACATGGCCCTTCCGGCTGCGTGAGATGAGGGATTGAGCAGGACATGCTTTGATCGGTCGGCGAGGCCGCTATACTCGGAACTTGAGAGGTTCGGCATTGTCGTCGGGAATAGGCCAAATGGGAAATGTCGGATTGCAGTAAGATCCATCGTGCCGATCACGAGCCGCTCACCCCGAGCCAGGAGCGAATCATGACATTCCAACGCACCACCTCCACGCTACTGCTGCTGGGCACGATCATCGCGGCCACGTTCTGTCCGGCGTCGTCCGCCATGGCGGCCGTGACCGTCGTTCGCCGCTGGCTGGGTCCTGAGTACCACGCCAACCGTCTGCAGGACTGGCACGTCAAGGACGGCCGGATCGAGTGCATCGCTTACAACCCCTGGCTTTCCGTCCGCACCGCCACGCTGCTGACGTACGAGGTGACAGCCACCACCGGCGGGTTTCGCATCACGATGCGGACCGGTCGGCACTACACCGAGAACTTCGCCGGCGACGACGCCAACGGCTGGTCGGGCCTGCTGATCGGCATCGGCCAGGGACGCCTCGACCACCGGGCGGCGGCCATTGTCCATGGCCTGTCCGGCCAGGGCGGCGGCATTCAATGCGTCTTCGGGCTGCGCGGTGGCTGTGCGTTTCGCGAACATACCGACGAGGACCACCCCACCGCCTACGCCGAACTGCCCAGCCGAAAGACGCCCAAGCAGACACCCTACGTTCGATCGCTGAGCGAAGACGTCCGGCTGACGCTCGTCGCCAAGCCCGACGCCACCGGCGCGACGTACACGCTCACCCTGACCGCCACCGACGCCAAGACCGACCAGGCGATCAGCCGGGCCGTCCTCGACGGCGTGCCCAACACCGACCTGCTCGGCGGTATCGCCCTGCTGAGCCACCCCGCCGAAGATCGAGGGCACGCTCAGATCGGTAACCAGTTCTGGTTCCGCGACGTCGAGGTAAGCGGCGCCAAGATCGCAACGTACCCTGAGCGTGCGTGGGGACCGATCGCCGGCGTGCTCCATAGCCTCAACGAGACCGTTCTGCGTGCCAATATCCAGTTCATGCCAACCGGCGTGACCGCACGCCACGAACCACGCGAGTACATCGCCGCCCGGTTCGACTATCGACCCGCCGGCTCGACCCAACCATGGACCAAAGGGCCGACCGCGCCGATCGACACGCCGTCCCAGACCGCCTTGATCCGCATCGAGCCTTGGGACGCGAGCAAGACGTACGACTATCGCGTCGTGCCCATCCGACCCGCCGGCCAAGACGCCGCTGAGAAGACGTGGTACCACGGCGTGATCCGCAACGACCCCAAAGACAACGACCAACTCGTTGTCGCGGGCTTCACCGGCTGTTACTTCGTCGGGCGACCATTCGACTACGAGCTCAAGCCCCGGCCATTCGAACGGAATGCCGGCCGGTTCACACCCGAGCAGATCTGGGTGCCTTGTCCGGCATTGCTGCAGTCCGTCACCAACCGCGACCCCGACTTGCTCGTGTTTACCGGCGACCAGATCTACGAAGACGCGCCAACGCTGCCCGACGCCGCCTATTTCCCGGCGGAGGACTTCCTCTACAAATGGCTCCACTGGATCCACAGCTTTCGCGAGTTGACCGACCGGACGCCGACGATCGTCATGGTCGACGACCATGACGTCTACCAGGGCAACCTGTGGGGCTGGTCGGGCCGGCCGTGTCCCAGCCAGGACCCGGGCACCGACGGCGGCTACTCGAAGGACCCGCGATTCGTCAACATGGTCGAGCGCTGCATGTCGGGCCATAACCCCGATCCCGTCGACCCGCGACCCATCCAGCGCGCCATCGGCGTGTGCTTCACCGCGTTTCGCTATGGCGGGGCCCACTTCGCCGTTTTGGAGGACCGCAAGTTCAAGACGCCGCCCGGCGTCCCCGACGACCAAGGGCAATTGCTGGGCCCGCGACAAGAGGCCTTCCTCCAGCGCTGGGCCGATGACCGCCGACCCGGCGAACCCAAGATCGTGCTGAGCCAGACCGCCTTTGCCGCAGCGCACACCAGGCCCGACGGTACGATCGTGCCCGACAAGGATTCCAACGGGCATCCGAAACACGCCCGCGACCGCGCCGTCGCCGCCCTAAGCCGGGCCGGCGCCATCGGTCTGGCCGGCGACACGCATCTGGCTATGGTCATGCGGCATCTCACCGATGAGGGTCCCGACCCGGTCCAGTTCATGGTCCCCGCCGTCGGCAGTCGCTTTCAGCGATGGTGGGAGCCCGCCACGCCCGCCGACGCCACGACCGACCCGCCAACCTACGTCGATCCCTACGGCAACCGCATTCAGATTCTCGCATCCGGCAGCGCCAGGATCAGTTTCGCCGACATCCGCAAGCGCCCGGGCCCGCCACGACTGCTTGTCGACCGGAGCCTGACCAAGAACGGCTACGGCGTCCTCCGCGTCGACAAACGGCACAAGCGGTACATCCTCGAATGTTGGCCCTTCAACGCTACCGGCGACGGGATCGCCCAATACGAAGGCTGGCCCGTAACGATTCCCTTCCCCCAGGCCAGCAGGCCCTAGCCTCTCCCAGGTCGAGCAGGACACACTTGGGTGGCTTGGCGGGGGACATTATAATCCCCATGAGGCACCGCCGCCGCTCGGCGGAGTTCAGATGGGGAAATGTCGGTTTGGGACTGGCAATGGGATGCTTCAAGTTGGAAGGTGGTGGATTCCATGCGCGTGCGAATCCTTTCTTTGGTGATGGCAGGCGTCTTACTGTCTCAATCTTACGCCGCCGACCCGGTGATCACTGACGAAACGCAGAAGCAGATTGAAAGGATTCTGGCGGCCTATCGAGCGAATCGCGCCAAGATCACCGACTTGAAGATCGTCGGTGTGCAGCACTTCGTGTGCGACGATCAGGGCACGCTGTCCAAAGGTGACATGCAGTTCACTTACTACCAGTTGGGTTCAAACCGGCGCTTGGATCATACGTATTCACCGGCCCAGACGTTCAGGGTCTTTGCCGGCCAGACGGCTCGGTACGCACTGCGAGCGGGTCGGGCGATCTGCTATGAGGTGAGTAATCATCTGGCGGGCGTCATGCGGGAGGGCGAGTTTGAACGACGCGTGGCCTGGTTCGTCGAGGACTGTCTGGAGCCAAGCACCGGCTGCTGGAACGCCGCTGACGAGATCGAGCGCTTGATGGCCAGCAAGCAAGGAGGCGATTGGCGGTTCGATGTGGTGCCTGTCGAGCAGAACGACGCAGCGCTCTTGCGTGTGACGGCAAAGCGCGGGGATGAGATCGCGTACGCATGGTTTTTCGATCCGTCGCGAGGCCATCAGGTTGTTAAGGCGTCTTTGCTTCGTGGAGGTGGACAACTTTCACGATCGGCTGTCTACGACGTCCGCGAGATTGCGCCGGGTCTCTGGTGGAATGTTGATGCGACCCGCGAACGGGTGATTCGCAATCCTGGCGAGGCCGAACACCGAACGACCATCAGCTGCCGCGTCTCTCAGATCCAGGCCAACACCGGGCAGCTAAGCGAGGATCTTTTCACGGACGTAGCGTTGGGCGTGCCGAAGGATATGACGATCCATGACTTCAGCAAGAAGGGCCAGTCTCAGCTCCTTGTTGAACGACTGGTGGGCAAGCCCGCGCCGGACTTCACACTCTCGGACCTTTCGGGTAACTCGTGGCAACTCAGCAAGCTGCGGGGTAAGGCTGTGCTGCTGACGTTCTCGACGCTGCACTGCGGCCCGTGTCGGGCCGAGGCACCCTATCTGACCGAATGGCACGACCAGCTTGGTAACAAGGGCCTGGTAGTGCTGACCGTTTACGCGGACAAATCGAAAGCGACCCCTGCCATTGCCAAATTCGTCAAGGAGAAGAGCCTTAGGCACCCCGCTCTAGTCGACGGTGCCGAGATTAGCCGGCGATACAATGTCCGCGCGTACCCCACAAACTTCTTCATAGACAGTAAGGGCATCATCGTACACGTGGAATGCGGTTTCCCCGGTCGTGAGCGTGTGGACAAGCGGCTACGGGAACTGCTCCAAGCGAACAGATCGAGCATGTGATTGCCGTTAGGCTGAGCAGCCGTCAGGCGACCAGTTCGTCGGCGCGATCCTTGAAACGGCGTCGAAGGCGCATCATCACTTCCTTGTGGATCTGGCTGACTCGCGACTCGGACAGATTCAGCACCGAGCCGATCTCGGCCATCGTCAGCCCTTCGAAGTAGTACAGCACCAGGACCAGCCGCTCCTCGCGCGTAAGGCCGCGGGTGACGTGATCGGCCAGCATGCTCCGTGCTAAGCGGCTGGACGGATCGGCCTGACGCGCATCGTTTAGCTCCCACGGACGGTTGTCGGAATAGGCGGTTGCACTCGGTGCCACGCCGACCGAACTGAGATGAATCTCGTGCCCCATGCGCGAAAGTCTCGACAAGTGTTCGAAACGCTCCTGGGCGATGCCCATCCGCCGCGCCATTTCCTTGGTGGTGGGCGGGCGGCCCAGCTCGGCGTCGAGCATCTCGCGAACGTCCACCACCTTCTTCTCGAATCGGCGCACCGTCCGCGACTGAATGTCGAGACTGCGCAGCCAGTCCATCACCGCGCCGACGATACGTTGCTGACAAAATGTCTCGAATTTCGTCTTGCGGTCGGGG
>CBFCZG010000349.1:0-4741 GCA_965602375.1 uncultured Phycisphaerae bacterium
GGAACTGTCCCCAACGGAACTGTCCTTCACTCGCCCTTGCGCTGCATCCTGATTATCTCGTCCAGTATCTTGCGGCTCTCGTCCAGCTTCTTGTTGGTCTCCTCCTGCCTGATCCCCGGGTACCAGACCACGTCGAACCCCAGTCGCTCACACTCCTGCCGAAGCTGATCAATCCGTTCCGCACGCAACGGTTGGCGCGAAGCCATCGTGCACGCAGCCAGGTAATTGCGAACCTGGATCAAATGCTGCCCCGGCTCGGTCGCCCCGTTCCGCCCCAACGCCTCGACCATCGTGGCCAGCAGCTTTATGTTGTCTCGCGGCGGCATCTGAACGCCGCGCGTCACGCACAGCAGCCCCCTATCCGTCAAGCGCTCGAGACATCGGGCAACTCCCTCCGTGGTCACCAGGAAATTCTCGGTCAACGCCGACAGCCCCTGCGATCCTGCCGTCATCGCCTCCAGATCGCAAAGTTGAATCAGGTCGAACCGTTGCGAGGTCCTTTCCAAAAACGCCCGGGGCGCATTCGTAATGACCGTCGTGTCGTCTTCCGACAGAAGAGCAGGCAGCCCAGCCACAGCCGGCCGCCGCATTAACTTCCCGATTTGCCGGTCCGGATTCACCAGCGTGATCGCACCCACCCGAGAGCGCCGAGCCAGCCATACGTTCGTGCCCGAGTTCTCACCCAGTAGGAGCGCGGTCGCCGGCTGCACCAATCGATAGGGCAGAATCATCGGCGTGTAGTCGAGGATGCCTGCCTGCTCCGGTGCGTCGATAAGAAACACCGGCAGGTTCACACCTCCGTCGATCACCATCGTCAACTGACGCGGAGCAAGCGGCGCCAGCGGCGAGGCAAACAGCGTGTAGTGGGAACGGGGGCTGTCGAACAGATCGATGCGACTTCGGGGGCTGTCGTATCGTGCGAGATGTCTGGCATCGCCCTGCTCGACCAATCGCTGCATCTGCGCCAGCGACTTATACGGATCGATCCGCAGTTGGATCGGTCTGCCCCACCAGAACGTCAGCCCTGACGCAACGACCGTGCAGACGGTCGCCCACAGCCGAAGCCGACCCGGCGGGACGGCGATCAGGGCCGCAAGGGCCGCCACCGCCGCCACCGCCCACAGCGCTTGCTCCGGTCGGGCGACGAACATCACACCCACCGCGCCCGCCGCACCTAGCCCGCTGCCCAGCAGGTTGGCCCCGTACACGGCCGGCGTACGCTCACCGGCGACCATCAGCCCCAGCCCTACCGCACTTGCACCGAAAAAGAACGGCACCAGCAGCAGCATGTGCACGCCCACCAGCACCCCGGCCTGGCCGAGTTCGTATGGCAGTTGGCGTATGTCGACGGGCAGACGTTGGGCGAGTTGAAAGCAAAAGGGCACCGCCACAGCGAACAGCAGCAGCATCGCCCACATTGCTGTCCGCCACCGTGCAAGAAGCTGCCTACCACCGACACTCAGCAGCGTGCCGCTGGCTCCGAATCCCAGCAGCGCGGTGCTGATGACGAAGTAGCTCAGGTGCGACCACGTCGCGATCCGCAGACACCGCATCAACACCAGTTCCAGCCCCAGCACGGCCGCCGAGATCAGAAACACCGCCGGATAGATGCTTCGAGGTAGTATCTGGGAAGGGGCGGGCACGATCAGGTCTCACCTGCCGCGTTGCTGGACTTCGCCCACCATGGGCACAAACGCCACGGCGCAAACCGATTCGAAGCGAGGCTGACCCGTCTCGCGCTGTTTGGTCACGACCTGAAGCTCCTGATACCGCCCGGGCTGACCGATGGGGATCACAATACGCCCGCCCGGCTTGAGTTGGGTAAAAAGTGGCGGCGGCAGATGACCCGCAGCGCACGTCACGATAACCCCGTCAAACGGGGCGTGTTCGGGCCACCCGAAGTAGCCGTCGCCCTGTTTGACTCGGATCGTCGTGTAACCCAGTTCGGCAAACCTGTCGCCGCTAAGCCTCGCCAGCGGCTTGAGAATCTCGATCGTGTAAACGTGCGGCGTCAGCTCGCTCAGTACCGCCGCCTGGTAGCCCGATCCGGTCCCAATCTCCAGCACCTTCGAGTCGGGCTGCAGGCCCAGCAGCTCGGTCATCAGGGCCACGATGTAGGGCTGTGAGATGGTCTGCCCGAAGCCAATCGGCAGTGGCCGGTCCTGGTGCGCGGCACTGCGGCGACCCTCCGGGACGAACAAGTGCCTGGGCACCGAACGCATGGCCCCCAACACAGGCGGGTCCCTCACGTCTCGTCGTGCGATCTGGCGGGCGACCATGTTGTTCCGCTCGGCCTGCATCTCGCCGAAGCGAGGAGGCGTCCACGGATGAGTGGTCGGCCGGCTGGCGGCAGCCGTCGTAGTCGCCGGCGACCGATGGTCGTCCCGCCGGGCCACCGGCTCGGTTCGCGTCTGCCGGTCGGCGTAGAGACCTACCCACACAACGCACACCGCCCCTGCCAGCATCAGGGCCGCCAGCAACGGTCGCTTCAATCGGTTGCCCCGTGTCACCCGCATGTCGGTCACCCCAATCGGTCAAAGGGCACTTCACTCTATATAGAAGATGGTCGGGCGCTTCAACTCAATTCGCCAGGCGCAGGCCCCGCAGGTGCGCGTAGCCGCGGGCCTCCGGTGCGCCTGGAAGGACGGACGATACTGCCCCATGACGTTGACATACGTGTTGAGGGAGATCTCGTCGGCCAGGAAGTCGATCGCGTCCTTACTGCCCGCCAGCCCGTTGGGCAGCACCAGGTGTCGCACGAGCAGCCCGCGCTGGGCCACGCCGTCGACCAACGTCAGATCGCCCACCTGCCGCTGCATCTCCTTCAAGGCGGCGCGAGCCACCTGTGGGTAGTCCTCAGCCCCACTGAAACGGCGAGCGGGCTCGCCTGTGGCGTACTTAAAGTCCGGCATGTAGATGTCGACGAGTCCATCGAGTTGTTGCAGCGCCTCCAGCGATTCATATCCGCCGCAGTTCCAGACGATCGGCTTGGTGAGCCCTCGTCGCCGAGCCAGATCGATTGCGGCCATCAATTGCGGCGCCACGTGTGTGGGCGTGACGAAGTTGATGTTCTCGCAGCCAAGCTCGGCCAACGCCATCATCGTCTCGGCGATAACCTCCGGCGGCTGCGGGCACCCGCGGGCGTGGTGGCTGATGTCGTAGTTCTGGCAGAAGACACACCCCAGGTTGCACCCGGCAAGAAAGATGGTGCCCGATCCACCCGCACCCACCAGGCAACTCTCCTCCCCGAAGTGCGGGCCGGCCGAGCTGACGACGGCGGTCGCACCAATGCCACAGAAGCCGGTCTCGCCTTCAATCCGCTTGACACGACACTGGCGGGGGCACAATCGGCAGGGGGACAACAGTTCGCGTGCTCGCGCGAGTTGCTGGGGGAAGGCGGCGGGCGCGCTCATGAATAAACCGTTCGTCGACTACGATACCATCCGGGCAAAGGAGGCGACCTGAGGGGCGGCCAGTCGCTCATAGTCGCTCCGGTTGATCTTGACCGCCTCGGTGTGAGACCCCGCCTGGAAGACCAGGTAATCGTCCTTACAGAGGCTTGAGTCCATGAGCGTGTCGATGCCGTACAGATGGCCGAAGGGCGGCTCGGCACCCAGTTCGCAGTCATCGAACACGCTGGCAAGCTCCGTCTCGGTGGCCAGTTCGGCGGCCTCGGCGCCCATCGCGTCGGCCACACGCTTCAAGTCCACCATGCTCGGCGCCGGAAGCACACACAGCACAAACTTGTCGTCTGCGCGCACCAGGACGGGTTTGGCGACGTTGCGTCCTGGGACGTGCTCCAGCGCGGCCAGTTCCTGGGCGGTGTAGGTCGTGCCATGCTGGAGCAATTCGTAATCGACGTGCTGCTGTTTGAGATACTCGCTGGTTTTCATGGCCGTCTCCCTGTCGCCCCCGCGTAAGAAAGGAACTGCCACTGTGCAGCGATGCAGCGCTGCCCCTTACGAGTCCCGCCGCGCCAGTATGATATCCAGCCCAAGAGCCGTTGTACAGGTCGAAATTAACGCGTCGGAAGCACGTGCCGCCGGCGTCTCGGGCGGCTCGACAAGTTGCCCATTTGATCGATACGATGCGATTCATGTTGCGCCTGGCATTACTGATAGTGGCTGGGGTGGTACTGTCGACGGCCGGCGGGTGTGCCAAGGCCCGACAGTACCATCGCTGGTTCGAGATGTCACCTGCCGAGTTGCGGGCCGACATCGCCACACCCGAACTAGCGGCCGAGTTTTTGGACCTGGCGCTCGACCCGACGCACGATCGCAAGATGGAAGGAAGCGACGACTGGCGTTCACTGGCCCATCTTCGCCGCCATCGCGAGGGCGACTGCGACGATTTTGCGATCGCCTCGGCGGCGCTGCTGGGCGACGACGGATACCCAGCCAAGATGCTGGTGGTGGGGTACATTCGCTGGTATCGGGACACCGAGGGCAAGCCCGGCCGGCGGGGCTACTGCCACGCCGTGCACCTGCTGGCCAAAGACGGGCTCTACGGTGCCAACGGCCAGATCCGCTGGGACCGCATCCCGCCGCAGTACCCCACAATCGAGGAGCTGGTTCGCCACATTCCCCTCAGCGAAGGGCGCTGGACGTTCTACAAGGTCATCGAGCTTGACGACGTGGATTGCGTCGCGGGCGAAGGCAATCTCTTCGAGCAGGTAGCCGACGTGTGGAAGCAGACCAAGTGGGTCGACGTGACCTACCCCCCGCCCGCCACCCAACCAAGC
>CBFCZG010000350.1:0-4735 GCA_965602375.1 uncultured Phycisphaerae bacterium
CCGATGACGACGAGCTCTACACCGTCTACTGCGACGGCCAGGGCTGGGGCGATCGGCGGTTCAGCATGGCGATGGCCAAGGTGGTCGGCCGTCCGCCGGACGTTTCGGGCGCGAACATCGCCTCGCCCACCGGCGAACGCGGACCCGACGACACCGGCTATGACATCAAGGGTCGAAAGGCGTGCGGCCTCGTCGCCGCCGACGGCGTGCTGTGGATGTGGGTGCGAAATCTCAATCCGGCCGACGGGACTGGCTCGAGCCTGGCCTGGTCGACGGATCGTGCGCGGACCTGGCAGTGGGCCTCATGGTCGCTGCCCGAGTGCGGCTATCCGGTGTGGCTCAACGCGGGCCGCGACTACGCCGACGCGCCCGACGACCACCTGTACTTTTACTGGCCGGACTCGACCAGCGCCTATGCGGTCACCGATACCATCACGATGGGACGCGTGCCTCGAAGCCAGGCCGACCAGCGCGACGCATACACGTTTTTGGCCGGCACCGATGCGTCAGGTGAGCCGAAGTGGTCCCGTCGGTTCGACGATCGCCGCGCCGTGCTCGCCTATGGTGGAGGCTGCTATCGCCCCTGCGTGGTCTACAATCAGCCCCTTAAGCGGTACCTGCTCTGCACGATCACGCCGCAGGGCCGATTTGGTCTGTTCGACGCGCCGCAACCCTGGGGGCCTTGGACGGCAGTCCACCTGGCCGATCGCTTCGGCCTGCCCGAACGACGCTTCGCACCGCAGATACCCGGTAAATGGATCAGCCCCGACGGCCTGAGCTTCTACCTGGTATACTCCTGCCATCCGGTAGACCCGTACCAGTTCAACCTTCAACGATGCACGCTGGGCTTGCGATAGCAGCCGGCCTTGGCATCATGGCACGCACAACCAATCGGCGGAGGACAAATCAAATGGCTCGCGATCGTGGCAAGGCGGTGGTGTTCACCAGGCCGTATCGCGCCGAGGTGCATGAGGGTGTACGGTTCCCGACCAATGATGCCGAAGGGGTCGTCATCCAGACGCAGTACAGCGTGATCTCGCGCGGCACCGAGCTGGATCTCTACACGAACCAGATGCATGGCCGGGGCGCCAACGCCCAGTGGTACCCCATCCTGCCGGGCTACATGCCGGTCGGGCCCGTCGTCGAGGTCGGCTCGGCGGTGACGCATCTGAAGGAGGGCGACCTGGCGATCGGGTCGAATCTGTTCGGCGATTTCGACGAGCGCTACTGCTGCGCATGGGGCGGCCACTGCGAGTACACGGTGGTCAGCCGCGCCAGCCATCCGAACTGCGCCGCCCAACGGGCCGTCCGCGTGCCCGACGGTATCGAGCCGCGTTTTGCCCCGCTCGCCGTGCTCGGTGCGGTAGCCTACAAGGGCGTCGACATGAAGGTGCGTCCCCGGGCCGGCGAGACGGTCGCCGTGGTCGGGGCCGGCGTGATCGGCAACTTTGCGGCCCAGTTGTGTCGACTGGCCGGGGCCGACGTCGTCATCGCAGACCTCGTGCCGCAACGTCTGGCCGTCGCCCGACAGTGCGGTTTGACGCAAACGATCAACGCGGGCGAACAGTCGCTCGAAGATAGCATCCGCCAACTCGGTGGCGGCCGGGGCCCCGATGTGATCATCGACGTAACTGGCGAGCCGAACGTGCTGGAGAAGCTGTTGCACCTGCCGCGAGTCGGCGGCCGCGTGCATGGCCAGGGGATGTATCTCGAACCGGTGGGGATTTACTTCCCCGAGACGCTCTTCGGCCGCGACCTGACGCTGTCGGCCACGTGCGGAGAAATGCCCGAGCACGCGTCGGCCGTGTTGGATTTGATGGCGCAAGGCAAGTTGACGTACCAGCCGTTGCTGAGCGATGTCATGCCGGTTGCCCGCGCGACCGAAGCGTACCAGAGGGTGCACGATCAGCCCGACCAGGTGATGACGGTGGCGCTGGCGTGGTAGGCAGTTGCTGGCCAAGTCGATGCTTGTAAACCACCGTTCTAAGAGCGGGTATGCACAGCAGGGGAGGATGTCATGAGTGACGCGTTGAAGTTATGTGCCGGGGCCTGGGGCTTTCGGCAGATGGAGATTCCGGCCTATCTCGATGCCTGTGCCAAGCTGGGCTTTACCTACGCCGAGATGAACGTCTCGGACGACCCGCAAGTGCGTCATCTTCGGCCAACCAATCGGCCCGAGGTGCTCGACGCGATGGCCAAGGCCGAGCGCCAATCGGGCGTGAAGGTGGTGTGCCTGTGCGCGGGCAACGATTTCACGGCCGATGAGCCGTCGGTGCGCCGCAGCGTCGAGGCCGTGAAGGGCCAGATCGACCTGGCCGCCGACGTCGGCGCCGAGGTCATCCGGGTGTTTGCGGGCTGGGCGGCCTTCGAGCAGATGCGCGACCAGACCTACCGTCGTTGTGGCGAGGCGCTGCGCGAGGTCGGCGAATACGGCCAGGGCAAGGGCGTGTTGGTTGCGCTGGAAAACCACGGCGGCCCGGCCGGCACAGCGGCTCAGGTTCGGCGGATCCTGGAGCTGGCAGGCCACGCCAACGTTAAAGCCAACTACGACGGCGGAAACTTCGCGTTTTGCAGGGAGGACCCGCTCGGCGCGTACGAAGTGCTTCGAGAGTGGGTGGGCTATACGCATTGGAAAGACGTGCTCTTCGTCGACGGCCGGCCGGAGTACTGTGCGTTGGGCGACGGGATCACCGACTGGGTTCCGCTGGTTCGCGCCCTGCTACGCGACGGCTATCAAGGCTACTGGACGATGGAGTACGAGGAGCCTTCGGATATCGACGTGGGCATGCGCAAGTGCATCGACGTGGTCACCGCCAACGCGTAGGGCGGTGGCATGCCCAAGTGCGACGACTCGGCTTGGCCGAGACGAGCGGCGCGGGCATGTCTTCTGCGGATGTGAGGGTGCCCCGTTGCTTCCAGCAGCGGGGGACTGACGCTCGCGCGTGGGGCGGGTTTAACCCGCCTTCTTGCATCCGGTAGAACTCGGGTCGCTTGGCGCGGGCCCCATCCTCTGCCGACAGCAAAGGGTGGGGTGGACCAATCTTGACCGCCGACGGCGACAAGGAGTACGATTACGATGAGCTGGGGCGCTTGGCGTTGGCCGAAAGCGCCCTCAACTCGAACGTTGTCTTGGGTGGCATGGCCTCGCGGGCTCGATGGTGAGCCCTTCGGCAGTGAGCTCAGGGCCGAACTGCGCAGCCGAACCAAAGCGTGGCCATGTGCTGCGGGTGATGCGATGGATGGCAAGATGACGGAGTTACCTTCACTCGCTCCCCTACATAGAAGAGTCGAGGCCGCCGCCACCACTGCGACTCCTATTTTGCTCTGGTGGATGCTGGGAAGTTTCGCAATGAGCGTCATGATAGACCTCTCCTGCGACCGGCGAAGAGCGAATGGGCTGGGGTGAGCATCCTCGCAACAACATACTTCGCCGTCTGGCTGTTTCCTTTGCTCTGGACGGCGCTTAGCGAAGCCGGATCCAACGCCACATACGGGATGAAACTGCGAGGGTTGATTTTTCGCGACGTGCAGGGCGCGCCAATCAGTCGGTGGCGGCGCATGGTGCGTGTCCTTCTTGGCTTTTTGTGTATTCCCGTTCTTCCTGTTTCAATCATCACATGTATCCGGGATGCAAAAGACCGCTCGGTCCCCGACCTCTTGTGTGGAACTATCGTGTGCACGGCAGGTCGCGGCGCAGAGAAGGTCGTAGGATGAATCTTGTGGGATTCTGCTGAGCCTGCTCACATGCGGCACAAAACGACCATAACCCACCCTTTGCTCCGCAAAGAATGGGGTACCCGCTGACCGTCTTGCTGCGCAAGAGCGTGCCACCCGGCGCCCCGTGCCTCAACGCCGGCAAGGCCGCTTGCATTCGGCCTGTCGCAGCCGGATACTGCCCCCATGTGTCGGCCACCAGAGGCTGTGGGTTCTGTCCACAGTTTCTGAGGCTCGCGATATCAACGGGGCCGGGCGACTTCTCTTTCAAGAGGGCATACGTAGGTATCGGGCAATTCAGGAGCGATGACCATGGCGACAGAAGACGCGGCCCTGGGCAAGCTGACGGCTGACTCTCCCGAGGCGGCCCGCGTGTTGGCTGACTTTGCCGAGCGCAACGAGTCGCTGCGGCAGGCGGTTCCGGCAATGGCCGGGGCGGTCGAGTTGATTGTGGACGTCGCGCGGAAGGGTGGAACCGTCTTCCTCTGCGGCAACGGCGGCAGCTTCGCCGATGCGATGCACATCAAGGGCGAACTCGGCAAGTCGTTCGAGCGCGCCCGTCCGCTGCACGACAAAGACGTCCTGACCCGACTTGCCGACCTGCCGATGGGCGAGCAGTTGGCTGAGCACCTGGAGGTGGGCATACCGGCGGTCGTTCTCGGCGAGTCGCACGCACTGGCCACAGCCTACGCCAACGATCGCGACCCGATACTCGTGATGGCCCAGGACCTTTTGGGGTTCATCTGTCGCGGTGGCAAGGGGGTGCTGCTGGGTCTGAGCACCAGCGGCGAGTCACGCAACGTCGTGGCGGCCATGAGCCTCGCCCGAGCCTACCGAATACCCGTGATCGCTCTGACCGGGCCGCGCCGCAGCCCGATGGGCGATGTGGCCGACGTCTTGATCCAGGCCCTCGGCGCCACCACCGCCCAGGTTCAGGAAGGCCACCTCTGCATCTATCACGCGCTCTGCCAGGCCATCGAAGCCAGCCTGTTCGATGGGGGCAAACCCTGATGGATCGGCG
>CBFCZG010000351.1:0-4711 GCA_965602375.1 uncultured Phycisphaerae bacterium
AATAATAAGCTTAGATTGGAAACGAAGATTCCTGTCTATGCAAGTGGCCAGGCGGCGCCATGGACCACAAAAAAAGCGCCGGTCGGAGAATTAACCCCGACCAACGCGGCTCTCTCTCTCTCCCAACGGAATGGGTGCTCGATATTAGGTTATCCGCTCAGCCCCCGATAAGTCAAATCAGGTGGCGGATATTCGCCAGTCTCCCAGGGCGCCGGCGGGCCTGGCAGACCCCAGCCGCCAACAGAGTCAAACAGACGCAGTGGTCGATACAGCACCACCGGGCTATCATTTCTATTAAGCTTTTGGCGGCGTGGAGTTGTATGAGAGTCTACAACGGTTTGGCTGACATCGATCCGCCCCTCTCCGGGGCAACCTTGACCATTGGCAATTTTGACGGGGTGCACCGGGGCCACCAACTCATCCTCGCGCAGGCGTGCCTGACCGCCTCGCGCACCGGCGGCGAGGCGGTGGCGATGACGTTCGACCCACACCCGTTGGCGGTGCTCAACCCCAGCCGCGCGCCGACTCCGCTCACCTTGATTGACGAGCGAATACGTCTGATGGCCGCGTGCGGGATCGGCTGCGCGGTCGTAATGCCTTGCACGAAGGAGCTGCTATCGCTGACGGCCGCAAAGTTCGTCGAACAGATCGTCGTGCCCCATTTCAAGCCCAAATCACTGGTGGAAGGGACCAGTTGGCGTTTTGGTCGGCGGCGCAGCGGCGATGTGGAGACGCTGGCGGCGCTGGGTCGGCGTTTCGGCTTCGAGGTGACGGCCGTGCCGAGCATGACGATGGAGGTTGAGCCGGGGCAGGACGTGCTGGTCAGCAGCAGCCTGATCCGCGACTTCATCGGCCAGCACCAGGTGGAAAGAGCGGCCGCCTGTCTGGGCCGACCGTACGCATTGGTGGGAGAGGTCGTGCCAGGTAAGCGCCGGGGGGCACAGATGGGCTTTCCCACCGCCAACCTCGAGGTGTCCGGACAGCTTGTTCCGCCCTCGGGGGTGTATGCCGGACAGGCGTGCCTGAGCGACCGACAACAACCCGCGGCGATCAGCATCGGGAGAGCCCCGACCTTCGGCGCAGGGGAGTTGACGGTGGAGGCGTACATCCTGGACTTCGACGGCGAGCTCCATGGCCGGCCGATGCGCCTCGAATTCTTCCGTTGGCTTCGCCCGCAGAGAACCTTTGACAGCGTCGACGGCCTGCGAGAGCAGATCGGCCGCGACGTGCAGGTTGTTCGGGCGATGGTCCAACCAGATAAGTGATGGAGTAGGTGTGAACATTCCAGCAGAGCAGTACCGGCGGGCGGCGCAACTTCTAGACGACGCCCAATGTGTATTCCTTACCAGTCACATTCGCCCCGACGGCGACGCGATCGGGTGTGTGGTGGCGATGCGCCAAGTGTTGCGGGGATTGGGCAAGCAGGTGTTACCGGTGTTGCTCGATCCGTCGACACCGCGCTACACGATGCTGATCGAAGACGAGGCGATTCCCTTATGGGCGCGAGATGTCGGACCGGACGAGGCGAGCGAGTGTGACGCACTGCTGATCCTCGACACGTGCGCGTACGACCAACTCGAGCCCATCGCCGAGTTCGTGCGGTGCAGCAAGGCGGTGAAGATTGCATTGGACCATCACCGTACGCGCAACGTCGAGGCCGACTGCTACCTGGTGGACGACACGGCGCCGGCGGCGAGTCTGCTCGTCTGGGACTGGTGCAAGCAGATGAACTGGCCCGTCGACGATGTGGCGGCCCAGGCGCTTTTCGTGGGGATGAGCACCGATTGTGGATGGTTCCGCAACGCCAATACCAGCGCCGAGCTTCTGGCGGCTTGCGGCGAGTTGACCGGCCGCGGCATCCGCCCCGACGTGCTGCATCAACGCCTCTATCAGTCCGAGCCGGCCGAGCGCCTTCGTCTGCTGGGAGAAATGCTGGGCACGCTGGAACTGCACGCCGACGGGCGCGTGGCGGTGTTGCACATCAGCGGCGAGATGTTTCGCCGGAGCCGGGCCAATCATCACGATACCGAGGACCTGATCAACGTGCCGCAACAGATCGGCAGCGTCAACGTGACGGCGCTGCTGGTCGAGGAGGACGACGGGCGCATTCGCTTGAGTCTCCGCAGCAAGCGAGACGTGGACGTTTCCCGGATTGCAGCGCTTTTCAACGGTGGCGGACACGCCCGAGCAGCCGGAGCACGCCGTGCCATGCCACTGCTCGACTTCAGGCGCGACGTAACCCGCGAGGTATTGGCGGCGATCGACGCAGACGATGCCTGAAGGGGGGGCTCTGGTCCGAGCGTGCGATCTGTTGGGGGGCACCTTCAAGCGAAGCCAGACACCGTCCGGCGAAGTTTACAGGTGCACCCAGCGGTGCGTGCCGTTCGCGTGTGCACCCGCCCACAACCTACGCTTCGCTACGGTTGAGTGTGGCACGCGACGGGCACTTCGATGGGCGCACAGTATCTCAGCCCGCCGGGACACACAAGTTACGCCCGGTGCAGGACATGGTCACGGCTTGGTCGGCGCCCGGTGGCCCATGTTAGCTTTGACCACGCTGTAGTCGGCCGTCGTAATCCGCGCGCTGCCGTTGAGGTCGTAGCGCGTCTCGCCGCGCTCGCCCAGATGCGCTTTCACCTCGCTGTAGTCGGCCGTCGTCACGCGGCCGCTGTTGTTGGCGTCGCCACGCAGTACACACAGATCGAACGCAAACGGGACAACGTCGGGCCAAGCTGGTGCAGAGGCCACCCGTAACCACGTCTGGTTGGTCAGGGCCGATCCAACCTCAGTTGCCTTAAGAGTCGCGCCGGTCGGTTCGGCCGCATCGATTGTGTAGGTGAACAAGTCGCTCACGTCGTTGTTGGGATCGGTCAGCTCGGTCATCATCAGCGCGTTGCCTGCTGGCGGTAAGGTGATCGGCGAACAGAAGGTCAGGCGAATCACATTGTAGTCTGTCTTGGGCAACGATCCGTTCGCCCCGGGATCGACGGCAACCAGGGCTGGCCTTTCAGCCAGACTAAAGAGGTACGCCGAACCTGACTGGCTCCCGTTCTCCTCATCGTTGTGCGCGCCGACGAGAGCCGTGTCGCCGTCCATGGTTACGGTTTCCCCAAAAAAGTCATCCGCGTCCCCATCCGAAGCAAGCAGCTTATGTGTCTCCGTCATGTCCATCCAGCCCGCAAGTGGCTTTTCGAAGACGTGCACCGATCCAGAGTCGGTGCCGCTATCATCGTCGCGGAATGCCCCGACGAGCGCCGTTCCCGCGGAAAGGGCAACGGTATACCCAAATCGGTCATCGGGCGCGCGGTCGGATGCCGTTAGCTTGGCGGACTGTTGCCAGGCTCCCCCGTCTAATTCAAAGACGTAGCCGGACCCACAGCCATCGCCCCCGTACGCACCGATCAGAGCAGTATTGCCGTCGACCGCGACTGAACGTCCAAAATAGTCGCCCGCTGCCCCATCGGAGGCGACAAGCTTTTCTTCAATCCAATTCAATCCATCATAACGAAACATGTAGGCTGCCCCCGACTGCTCCGCCAGCGCATCTGCCGCCGACGCGCCAACGAGGATCGTGTCATCGGCGACCGCAACAGACAGATAGCCGCCGAATCTATCGCCGGGCGCGCCATCGGAGGCCAACAGCTTGCCCGTTTCCGTCGCGGTCACCCAGCCTCCGGGTGGCCGTGTGAAAAAGTATGCTGCCCCTCTGGCGCTATCATCGCCGGGAGCCCCCGCCACAATTGTGTCACCATCCACAGCCACCGACCCGCCGAACTTGTCATCTGCGGCGCCATCCGAGGCAAGCAACTTTGCCACTTGAACCCAGCCGACGCCGTCGTACTGAAAAACATAAGCGGCTCCACAGGAACCGTGGGCTTCGGCCCCGATCACTGCTGTGTCCCCCGAAAAGGCCACACAGCATCCGAAGTGGTCACTCGCCGCGCCATCGCTGGGCAGCAGTTTTCGCTCCTCAACCCAGCTCGAGCCATCGTGGCTGAACACATACGCGGAACCCGAATGGTATCCGTTTTCGTTAATGTCCCAGGCGGCGCCGACCACTGCGGCTCGGCCAGAGATTGCCACGGCGGTGCCGAATAGATCGTACGCGCTCCCGTCGGATGCTAAGAGCTTGGCCACCTCGCACTGAGCCGGCGCAAGTTCCGCCATCGTGAAAACCATACACCCTGTTAGCGCCAATACCCCAGCAAATGTCCTACCCCAACACATGCCATCACTCCTTGTGCCGTACCCCCCGACAGCCCCCTGCTTCTCGCTCGTCTGTACGGGCCGCTTCTGTGACCTTCCTCTATACTTATAATCTACCCCCCCCCTGACGGAAATGCAACACCTATCCGACGCCAAAAGCCGTCGACCCGGCAAGTCCCGTAGCGGCCGGGACTTAGCGAGGGCAAGGCGAGCGTTCACGGGTCCGAAAATCCACTCAGGCGGGTGGGCCTCATCTCGGGTGCCCCGTCCCGATGTACATCGGGATGGGGGACGGACTGACCCGAATACGATGTGGTGGGTTGTAATTCACCTTGCGTGTCTAAGACATAAGATGGCGGGTGGTCTTCGACAAGCCTTCGTCCCGAGCTCAGGCCGAGGGGCTCAGACCAAGGAACCCGCCCTACACTTGCGGGTGCCCCGCCCCGTGTCGGGCTTGTCGATTTAGTCTTATCGAATCGGGGTCGTGTGTAGTCTGTTCCGCATT
>CBFCZG010000352.1:0-4653 GCA_965602375.1 uncultured Phycisphaerae bacterium
CGCGACGGCACTCTCCAACAGGCGGGCATGAACCCCGACGCGGCCGACAAGATCGACGCCGTGCTGACCGAATGGGCCGCCGACACGGACGAGGCGTTCGCGGTTTGCGTCGTGCGTCATGGTGTGATCGTGCTGCACAAGGCCTACGGCACGCGCGACGGCAAGCCGATGACCGTCACCACCAAGAGCTGGATGGCCTCATTGACCAAGATGATTTCCGGCACGCTCATGATGATGCTGGTCGATCAGGCTCTGATCGATCTGGACGACCGGGCCGATAAGTACCTGCCCCCGCTTCGAGGCCGGGAGGGTAACAAGCCGCTCACCATTCGCCACTTCTACACCCACACCAACGGCATGGCCTGGCACTGGGGCAGCGACGTCAACGACATGGAAGAGCGGATCGCCAGCCTGCTGCCCTTCTACGAAGTCGGCAAGCGCTACGCCTACAACGGCACGGGCATGGAGTTGGCCTGCAAGATTCTCGAAGGCGTCAGCGGCGAGTCACTGCCCAACTTCTACCGCAACCACCTGCTTGGCCCTCTGGGATGCAAGCATACCCATGTAGCCGGCGCGTCGGCCGACGCCGCCAGCGTGCCGCTCGACATGGCCAGGATCGGCCAGATGCTGCTCAGCAAAGGCGCCTACGGCGACATGCGATTCATGCGCCCGGAGACGTTCGAGAAGATGTTGCCTGAGCGCCTGACCAAGGTGCTCGGGCCAGACACCGAGGAGGTGTATGGCATGGGCACCCGCTTCTTCGAGGATGAGGGGCTGGGCAAGGGCACCTTCGCCCACGGCGCCGCCTCGGCCGCCATCATGCGCATCGACCCGGAGAACGACCTGGTGGTCGTCATGACCCGCAACGCCGCGGGCAAGAACTTTGAAAAGTATCGCCCGCGATTCATCAACGCGATTGCGCAGGGGATCGCACGCTGAGCGCGGGGGTTGGCTGCACCCTGCGACCTCGCGGTCATAGGCGTGCCACAGTCTCGGTCGGGTCTAACTAACCAGGAGTTCACATGAACAGGCGTTTGCATCCGCACGCGATCGGGATCGTGATCCTGGCAGGAGCGTCCATGGCGTACGGCGCCCAGCCCACGTTTCGGGTCGGGTGCCTCGAGTACTCGGGCCACACCGGCCTGAAAGATTCCGACGAAAAGATGGCGGTCCTCTACGAGGGCTTGAACATCGCGCTGGCCGCTCAGACCAAGGCCGGCACGCCCGTCGATCTGATTGTGACAGGCGAGTTCCCGACCTTCATGGGCAGCGAGGACGGCATGGAGAATATGGCCCAGGTCATCCCCGGGCCGCGGACCGACAAGCTGGCCGGCATCGCGGCGAAGCATCACGTGTGGCTGATGGCCGACCTGTTGGAGTCAGACGCCGGCGGGAGTCAACCGCGCGTATACAACGCGGCTGTCGTTTTCGATCGCGCGGGCAAGCTTGTCGCGAAGTATCGAAAGGTTCGCTTGTCGCCGGGGGAGACTGAGCGCGGTATGCAGGCCGGCACCGATAGCATGGTGGTCGACACGGAGTTTGGTCCCGTGGTGCCGATCGTCTGTTGGGAAGTGCAGTTTGCGGATTACATTTCGCAGGCTATGGCGACGGCGCAGCGCCAAGGCAGCACGCCACACTTGATCGTACACCCCACAGCCGGCGAGTTCGCGAAAGAGTTGCCGCAGATCGCCCGCGAGTATCGCGTCTATATCGCCAGCGCCGCCTGGGACGGATCGTCGCGGGTGATCGGACCGGATGGAACGATCCTCGACGAGCAACTCTACAAGGGCGGCAAGGCCAGAGAAATGAAGCTCGCGGTGGCCGATATTCCACGTGCAGGCCCATCACCTGCCACGCAAACTAGCGGCGCGGCCGGTCCTGGCCGCTGACCGGTGTCAGCATCCCGATTCGCCAGGAAAACCGGCCATAGCCCTTGCCGGCCTTCTCCGTATCGAGCATGCCCTGAAAGATGAGTCTCAGATCGTTCGGATCGACCGTAAGCGTCTGATCGTAGCCGTCGCGGATAAGCTCGCCGTGGCTGATGTTGTCGGTCCAGGCTGAGACGCCTGCGGCTGGACGGATATTCTTCCAGCCGGCGAAGGGCCTGCCGGCCGTATCGGCCAGTGGAGTCCATCGCCCGTCCAGGCGGTCGGCTGCGTAGGCCTTGTAGTACCGCCGACCGTTTTCCTCGACAATCGTCAGGTACTTGTTCAGCCCTTTTAACTTGTAGGTGTGGCTGGCTTCGAAAATCTCGGCGCGCAATGCAAGCTCACAATGGCCGAAGCCGTTCGGGAAGTCCTCCAACTTCGTCCACAGCCGCCACATCTTTCCGTTGAGGCTCGTGAGGAAAAGGTAAGCGCGTTGGTCGTCGCAGATGATCCAGTAGTCCAGACCACCTTCCTGGCGAGGGTCGTTCTCGCCGCCGTCGAGGATAGGCTTGGCCTTTGTCCAGGAAGTCGGATCGGCGATGGTATCGGTGGTGGAGTAGGCGACCCACATCTTCTTGGCGCCCGGCACGCCCATCTGGTAGATCAGATACCACTTCTTGTGCGGCGTGAAGTAGAACACTTGCGGAGCACAGTAGTATTTGCTGTCGCTGATTCGGAGAATCGTTCGAGGGGCCTTGTCGGCGTTCTCCCAGCGGTCGAAGCGGCAGTACTCGGTGGCCGACATCCCCTCCATCTTGACCGTCATGAACACGTGCCACGCGCCGCTGCAAAAGACCACCGACGGGTCTTTGTGAATGTAGCTGGGTCCGTCGGCCCGTTCGTCGGGCGTGATCAGCGGCGAGCCGTACTCCCACGTCACCGGCAGCGTCAACTGCGAAGGCGCGGTCGCTGGACCATCGGGTATCGTAGGATTCTGAGCCAACACAACACTCGAACAGACAGCAACACCGACGGCAAGCATCATTATACAGGCGGCCCTGTCGCGCCTCCTCATCGCCAGCTCCAGGATGCCCATGGCGCCATATCTGTCGAGAGACACGCCGGAGAGAATGCTAGTCCGGCTCGGCACGGCGTGCAATCGACCGGCGCGATAGTGTACGATCGCTGACCAGCGCCCGGCAAGCCCCTTTCTGGGCTGTTGGGTTAGGCGTGATGACTTGGCGGCGCGGTCGAGCAGCGCGACCCGGGAAATATTGGCTGAGTACATCCGGCATAGTAACATACCTATAGCTTCTGTTGTGACGATCGACGCAAACTCACTGACGGAGAATGATCGTGGTCACTATACGTTTGCGACCCTATTACCTCTACGCCATATTTCGGCAACTCGGCACCGGTGACGAGCCGGTCGAAGACAACAATCTGCCGCACCTCACCCGACAGTTGATCGACTCGGGGTTTGCCGACGAGATTCAACTGGTCCAGACGTTCTGTGACTGCTGTCGAAACTGTCCGCGCATGGTGCCTGACGAGGCCGGCAGCTTGTGGGGCGAGGGCTACCGCTGTGTCTCGACCGATACCCGTAAGCGGCTGATCGAAGTCGAGAACCAGATGCGGTCGATCCTGTACGACCTCGAGATGCGGTTCGGCGATCGCATGCGAGCCGACGCGCTGCTGCGCCGCGCGGCCGAGCGACGTCCCTACCACTACGCCCACATTCCCGAGTGGCAGGACGCCTACGAGCGAGGCGTCAAGCGCTTCGTCGAGTTGACCGGTCTGACCGTCACCGTACCCGACGACCTGCTCGCCGAGCGCGAGCACTACTTCCGACCGAAGCCCAACGCTTGAACTGCCGTCAGTTGTCCGAACTGCTGCTGGAGGTGGCTGACCTTCACGAAAAGGAGTGCGAACGGGCCACCCGGGGCTCCAGACCATGCCGGAAGATCCAACCTTTCTCCTTGACTTTGCCTCCAACACCTGGTCTGATATTCAAAAGGCGTGCGAAGGACGCCTCCTGGCCTGCGGGAAGGATCGAATCCACCTTCAGGAAATGATCAACGAACCTTCTTTTCTGCCCGAGCGTGCAGGCCGCGGGCGATACGGAAAGGAAGGTTGTCATGTCACGTTCGCTTCCCGCCAAGCCGAGCCTCCGGTTCCTGAAAGAGGAGGCCAAAGACCTCCTGAAAGCCCAGCGCCACAAGGAGGACACAGTCTGCCCGACCCTGCGACTTCTCCGGCGTTTCCGAGACTCTGCCGATTCGGAGATCCTGTCGTCCGAGCTCGGGCTGCACGAAGCTCAGTTCGCCTTGGCGATGGACTACGGGTTTGAAAGTTGGGATGCTCTGGTCCACGAAGTGCGATCGGCTGGCGAGGCCGTTGTCTTTCGCGATGACCGCGCCGCAGGCGTGAGTTTTCGTGGGGATCGCCTCCGCGAGGATACGTTCTCGCTGGCCGTGACGGCCGCTTTGAAATTGCTGGGCCGGTCGCTCGACTATCGCACCGTCCATCTCTGGTCGTGCAACGCCTTTGCGCCGGACCTTCGGCCCGAGGAGCCGACTCGCTGTCACTGGCAGCTGCAGGGCCGCGAGCGCTGTCTGGACTTGATTGCCGCCAGTGCCGGGGTCCGTGTGCGTCCGTTCCCGGACTGGCACGAACTGGCGGACATTCCCCCAATGCCAGAGGACGCGAAAGAAGAGGAGGCCTGGCTGCGGGAGTACTACGCCAAGCCGGCAGCATCGTACCTGAGTCACGCGCTCCAGGCGGG
>CBFCZG010000353.1:0-4646 GCA_965602375.1 uncultured Phycisphaerae bacterium
ATCGCGCGACTCGCTCATCCGCGGCGACGAGCACCACCGGCGTACGCACCCCCTCTCTCGCCAGCCGCCCCGCCAGATCCGCTGCGATCTGATGCTCAGCCACCCCCACACGCGCCGACCCGCAGGCAGCCTCCAGCTCGCGCGCCACGACCGCCCCCACCTGGCGGTAACGCGCCATCTCAGCTTCCGTAAGCTGCCAACGCAGCCGGTCGAACCCCGTCGGAAGCGGCTGGACCGCCGCCGGAAGGCCCGCCAAGCGAACGTCGGCCGCCGTCCGCGCCGGATCCACACGTTCAGTCAGCAGCCCGCCCAGCTGCGCCGGCTCCCACCACGGATAGCCCACCACCTCGATCCCCAGGCGCCCGACCTCCTCGTCCGCAATTCGATCGGCCTCGATGTTCGCGCAGAAGCAGCAGCAGTGCTCGGCGGTCACCAGCAGCACCGCAACACCCACGTCCGAAGCCTGGTTAACGTAGTTCTGCCCCCCGCCCGTCAGCCACGCGAAGTTGTGGCGTGCCCCCAGCAGCACCCCCTCCAAGTCGCTGCGCTGGAGCAGTGCAGCGACTCGCTCGCGCTTGATGCCGAACTCCTCGTGGTCGTCCATGCAAACGGGCTCCCACGCCGGGCGAGTCACTTACCACAGTAGTCGATGATTCGCGCGATCTCGGTGCGAAGGTTCTTGCGCTCGACAATGCGGTCGACAAACCCATGTTCGAGCATGAACTCGGCCCGCTGGAACCCCTCGGGCAACTCGGCTTTGATCGTGTTCCAGATCACGCGCTGACCCGCAAAGCCGACCAGCGACCCCGGCTCGGCCAGGATCACGTCGCCCAGCGACGCAAAGCTGGCGGCCACACCGGCCGTCGTCGGGTCGGTCAGCACCGTGATGTACAGCCCCCCGGCCTGATCGAGCCGCCCCAGCGCGGCCGACGTCTTGGCCATCTGCACCAGGGAGACCATCCCTTCCTGCATTCGCGCGCCGCCCGACGCGGTCACCACAATCAGCGGCCTGTTCAGCTCGGTCGCCCGCTCGATCGCCGCCGTCACCTTCTCGCCCACCACAGCGCCCATCGAAGCCATGATGAAGAACGGATCCATCACGCCGAGCACGACGGCCCGCCCGCGGATGAACGCGTCGCCCACAAGTATGGCCTCGTGGACTCCCGTCTTTTCCTCCATGGCTTTCAGGCGTTGCTTGTAGGTGATCCGATCCTTGAAACGCAGGGGGTCCGTCGACACCAGATCGGTGCAGAACTCCTCGAAGCTGTTCTCGTCAACCAACTGGGCAACCCGCTGCCGCGCGGCGATACGGTGGTGAAAATCACACTCGGGACAGACGTAGAAGCTTTCCTCCAGCGCCTTCTTATAGACCGTCGCCCCGCAATGTGGGCATCGCATCCACAGCCCCTCGGGAACGTCGGTCTTTTTACGCAGCATGCGTCCGTCAAGCACCATAGTCTACTTCCTGTTGTTGCCTTTTCTGCCGTTCTCGATCATCTCTTGCGGAAGCTTGAAGCAGTACCACGTCGGGCTATCGTCCATCTTCTGCCAGAGATTGTCCAGCCCCAGACCCTCCAGCTGACATCGCAGCAACCCCATGGCCAGCCGCCCCAATACCACGCCCACACACGGGGCCTTGGCCCGGATGCTGATCCGTACCAGTGCGTCCACCAGACGCTTGGCGGCCGTTTGAAGATCTTCGCCCTGCGGCAACTGCACGCTGGCAGGTTGCTCAAGCCACTGCTTGTAGACGCGGGGGTAACGTTGCTTGAGCTGATCGGCGGTCAGCCCCTCCCACAGACCCACGTCGATCTCCTCCAGACCCTTGGCTTTGCGGAGCGACACGCCGAGCGATTCCGCCAGCGCTCTGCCTGTCTGCTGGGCCGTCTGATTCTCGCTGGCGAGAACGACCTTGATGCCTCGCTCGGCCAGCTGACCACCCATCGCTTCGACCTGTCGCTCGCCTGTGGCGTTCAGCGGCAGGTCGGCCGCACCGGCCAGACGCCCTTCGTGTTCCCAGTCGGTCTGGCCGACAGGGATCAGCACGAACTCGGGTTGCTGCGGTCGGTCCGGTTCCATGGCTCTGCCCACTGGGCTTCCCGGCGGATATCCGCGATAGCCTGCGACGGATCGGGCCCGCACAAAATGGCCGAGCCCGCCACGAGCGTATCCGCTCCGGCCTCGGCAACAGCCGAGGCCGTCTTCACGCCGATCCCGCCGTCCACCTCTAGTCGCTGATGGTCAGCAAGACGCTGCCGGATAGCGCGAATCTTGGGCAACACGTCGCGTATAAACTGCTGCCCGCCGAAGCCGGGCCACACACTCATAACCAGAATCATATCCACCTGTTCGAGAATGTCGAAGACCGCCTCAGCCGGGGTGCCCGGATTCAGGCTCACGCCCACGCCGGCCCCAAGGCTGCGGATTCGCTCAATCACCCGGCGGGGGTCGCATCCGACCTCGATGTGAAACGTGATCAGGTCGCTGCCTGCCTCGACGAAGGGCTTGGCGTATACCAGAGGGTCGGTAATCATCAGGTGCGTATCGAAGAACAGATCGGTCTGGGCGCGGAGCGACGCGATCACCGGTGCCCCAAAACTGATGTTCGGCACAAAGTGCCCATCCATCACATCGAGGTGCAGCAGATCGGCGCCGCCGGCCTCGAGCTGTCGCAACTGATCCGCGACACGCCCGAAATCGGCCGCCAGAAGCGAAGGCGCGACCCGAATGCCCGGGTCGCGCAGCACACTGGTCCGATCAGACGGCATCACGCCTCTCACCGCTCAGACGGCGTCGATGATCTCCAGGGGCTTAAACGGCCTGCCCTCCAGAAACTCCAGCGACGCGCCACCACCCGTCGAGATGTGGCTCATCCGATCCTCCAGTCCGGCGGCGCTGATGGCTGCCGAACTGTCGCCGCCACCGATGATGCTAACGGCGCCCGCTGCGGTAGCATCGCCGACCGCCTGGCAGACACCCATCGTCCCGGCGTCGAACGGCTTCACCTCGAAAACACCCATGGGCCCGTTCCACACGATGGTCCGGGCTGCCAGAATTTCCTTGCGATAGGCGTCCACCGTTTGGGGACCGATATCCACGCCCATCCCGTCAGGCGGGATCAGCCCGTCTTCCACCACCTCGCTGTCGGCGCCCGGCTTGATCTCGCGAACCACCACCGTGTCCAGCGGCAGCAACAGCTTGTCGCCGGCCTCGTCGACCAGCACGCGGGCATCGTCCGCCCGGTCATGCTCGCACAGGCTCTTGCCCACATTCCGGCCGACGGCCGCAAAGAACGTATAAGCCATCGCTCCACCTATCAGAACGCGGTCGCAGATCTGCAACAGGCGCCGGATCACGCCCAGCTTGTCCGATACCTTCGCCCCGCCCAGCAGCGCCACAAAGGGCCTCGCCGGATCCTCCAGCGCCTTGCCGAGAAACTCGAGTTCCTTCTGAATCAGAAAACCGATCACCCGCGGCTTGCCCTCCATCAGCTGCGGTACCGTCAGCATCGAGGCGTTGTCACGGTGGCAGGTGCCAAAGGCGTCGTTGACGTACACGTCGGCAAGGTCCGCCAACTGCTGGGCAAAGGCGCGCTTCTCGGCCACCTTGTCGGTCTCTTTGTCCTTGATCACCTCGGCCGCGTGGAATCGAAGGTTCTCCAACATGCAACAGCCGCCATCCTCCATGGCGCCGACGCCCTGGCGAACCGCATCACCCACACAGTCCGGCAGCATGGCGACCGACTTGCCGAGCAGGCCGCCCAGGTGTTTCGCGCACGGGGCAAGCGAGGCCTTCGGGTCGGGCTTGCCGTCGGGGCGGCCCAGATGCGACATCAGGATCAGACGCCCACCTCGATCCAACACGCTGCGGATCGCGGGTAGCGCCTGCTGGATCCGGCGGTCGTCCGTGATCCGTCCGGTCTGCTTGTCCAAAGGTACATTGAAATCGACGCGCATCAACACGCGCTTGCCGCGAACATCGACGTCTGCGATGGTCTTCTTGCTCGTCATGATCCGGTTCCCTGCCCCTGCACGCAAGCATCAAGGTAGGAAGTCACACGAACAGGACCCACCGCGCCAGGTGCGCCCTGCCCGACTGGCCTGAACAGAACCCGCCGACTAGTGGGCCGCCAGCTTCTCGATCAAATCCACCGTACGAACCGAGTAACCCCACTCATTGTCGTACCAGCTGACGATCTTAAGCATGCGACCACCCTCTTTGGGGCTCGTCGTCGTACTGAGAGCGTCAAAGATACTGCTGGCCGGGTTGTCGATGACATCGGTGGAAACGATCGGTTCGTCGCAATATTCCAGAATGCCCTTCAGCGGTCCGGCGGCGGCCGCCTCCACGGCATCGTTGACGGCCTCTACCGTGGCGTCCTTGTTCAGCATGCAGGTCAGATCAACCACCGAGCCCGACTGCACCGGCACGCGCATCGCCATCCCGTCCAGCTTGCCGGCCAGATCCGGGATGACCAGCCCCACCGCCCGGGCCGCTCCGGTCGTCGTCGGGATGATGTTCTGGGCGGCTGCCCGTGCGCGACGCATGTCCTTGTGGATCAGGTCGAGGATCCGCTGATCGTTCGTATACGCGTGAACGGTGGTCATCAGCCCCCGCTCGATGCCGAACGCCTCGTGGATCACCTT
>CBFCZG010000354.1:0-4621 GCA_965602375.1 uncultured Phycisphaerae bacterium
TGCCGGATGCTGGTCACAACAGCCGATCCGCCGATCTCAAACCACCCCCCTATCGGCAGCAGTTTGGCTCCGTCGGCATATCGCGCAACGTCGGGTGCACGCAACTGCACATCTCGCAGCCCGGCGGCGATCTGCTGACCCATACGGCACAGCCGCGATACGTCGAGCTTACCATGCAGGGGCACAATCCAATAGCGAAAAGTCATCTTCCCACGAAGCTGTCCAGCCGGTTCGCCGTCAGTCATCACCGTCCGCCGCGTGGCGCGAAAGAGCGTCAGCGCGATGGGACGTTGTGGCCGGTCGCACACGGCCGACTCGCACAAGCCCTCGCCGACCACGGCAAGCCCGCGACGGTCGTCGTGCACCGCCGTCCAGCTCTGCTGCGGCTTGGTCTCGACCTCCAGTTCCCGGTACAGGTGGTTGTCTTCGCGTAGGGCGATCGGACGCCGCACGACGTCGAACGGTGTGTCAGCCAGATACGTCTCGACGTCGGCGACGCTGGGCAGCAGCACGCGAAGTCGATGGTCATCCGCGTCGTTGTGCACGATGGTTTGCAGCTCGACATGCTCGCAGCCGGCACGCAAGGTCACCCGCGTGTCGATGATCATCGGCACAAAGCGTTCCGACCGCCTCATCCGGTCGAAGCAAAACTCAGCAGGCACCGACATCGTCGTGCGAACTCGCAAAGTCGCCAGCATGGGCCCATTGTGCACCAAGGCCACGTCACATGGGCAGCCGACCGACGTGAAGGTCTGATCGTTAACGGCCACGCCGTGATACCAGCCGTCGCCGATGTCGGCGGTGTCCTCGAACGTCAGCAGACCTTCATAGGTCTGGTGATTTCGCTTGTCGGTCAGGGTCACCGTGCCGTTGGATTCGACTGACACGGCCAGGTGCTCATTGGCCATCGAGTGATCGCCGGTGGCCAGACCGGCCGCCTCAGGATGGCGCGTCGGTCTGCCGGGCTCGCCGGCCCGAACGGTCAGCGTGCTGTACCCCAACGCCGGCACGCGGACAGGCAACGCAACGGTGACGTCGTGCGTCCGGTAGGACTGCGGGAACTTCAGCCGGTGCAGACGTCGCTTCGAACGGTTCATGTCCTGCGCAAGTCGCTGGTAGGGTATTTCCCGTCCGTCTACATCAAACACACGAAACGCCGGCTTGGGCTCAAATCCGAAGAACTCATTAAATGTGGGCCAATCGGTGGGGATTTGCAGCTTCAGTTCGGCAATCTGCTCGACCGAATACGGCATGGGATTGAACAGCACCACGCGAAGCTCGTCTTCGGCAACATCTCCCTCAACACTCGCGGCGATTCGCGACGTCGACTCGCAGGTGAGTCGATCGGCGATCTGCCGACACTGGCTGAAGCGGAACTTCATATCCTCGTGCACCTGATCGATGCTGCAACCGCAGATCGAGTCGTGCGGGTGATTCTTCATCAGCCATCGCCAAGCCACGTCCAGAAAGCCCTGCGGCAGGTCGCAGCCCAGCGTCGCGTGCGCCAAGGCGCCAAACGGCTCGGCCCACTGACACAGCAGCGTCTGACATTCGGCATTCGCGTGCTTGACCCAAACGCGGCTGCTCAGCACGCCGGGAATCACCCATTGATTGTCCACGTCGCCCGGGTAACGCCCCGGCTCTCGAAGCTCGCCCTCGACCGTGGTGGTAATCCGATCAGTCTGGCTGAGCATCTCCTCCAGGTAGTCATCGAGGCACGTATGAACGATCTCGAACTCACCGTCCGGCCGCCGCATCCGTCCGGCCAGAACCGCGTACACCGGCTCCTCCCATTCCTGATGATCACCTCCGTCGAACAGCAGAATCGGGTCGATCTCGGTTTGCTTAGCCTGGTCGGCCAGATAGGCTGCCAGATCCGATGCCGCCTGCCGAGTGTCGAAGACGTGGTCCTGATCGAACGAATGGCGGACGGCGTGGGCGTAGCCCGTATAGCCGTGGTGGCCGAACCGGTAGCACGGCAGCACCGTGCCATCGGCCCCGCGCCAGAGCACGTGGCGTGTCTCGACGGTGTTGAGCCCCCGCCAAACGAATCCGCCCCGTATGCCGAAGCCGCCAAAGATCTGCGGCATCTGGCTGTTGTGCCCGAACAGATCGCACACGAAGCCGGCGTTGGACGGCTCACCGCCAAGTGACCTGGCCACCTGCCGCCCCATACGTAAGTTGCGAATCAGCGACTCGCCCGAAACCAGAAACTCATCGGGCAGTACGTACCACGGCCCCATTACCAGCTTGCGCTGTCGCGCGAACTGCTCGACCTGTTGGCGGCGCTCCGGGCGAACCTCCAAATAATCCTCCAGGATGATCGCGTGGCCGTCGGTCTGAAACGGACCCGCCAGCCGCCCGTCCGCCAAGCCTTCCAATACCCGATCGAGCAACTCGACAAGTCGATACCGAAAATCCTGGAACGCCTGATACCACTCGCGGTCCCAGTGGGTGCTCAGCACGTAATGCGCGCGGCGCTTGGCCATCCTGTTTCCTCCAATGATCGCACAGCGGCGACGACCCACCGCCCCAACAGAACAATCGCCCCAAGGACATGCCGCAAAACACCCCGGCTGTCAAGCTGTTCGTAGCGGCAGGTGAACCCGGGCTGGTACCGTCGGCCCGAAACCGCAGGAGACGATACCACCTGACGCACGGCTGCCTGGCGGCCGGTGTGATCGGTTCCATCGCCGCGCTCGTTCGACTATGCTTTACGGCCGCCGGTCGGCCCGCGCAAGGCATTGCAGCTCGTCGGGAAGGCCGGCGGCGAGGACGGCCTTCGACTGCGGCGCCTCATCCCATGAAGGTGGCTGCGGCCGAACGGCTTGGTAAGGAGCCCGTTATGGATCTGACCCCCTACACCGGGCAGCACGCCCGATGTCAGGACCCCCAGCACGCCGCCGTGCTGCTGGAGAACACCACCTACAGCATGTCGGTCTACCCTCAAGGCACGGTAGACCACGTCCTCTTCCACCAGGCGGTGGTGCTGACCAACGAGACAGCCGAAGCACTCTACCGCGATTTCACCCCGCTCGACCAGCCCTTTACGCGGGGCACGCGAGTGTTCCTCGAAAGAATCGTCGATGTGGTGACGGCGGGCCTGAAAACCGACCGGCAGAAAGCCATCGCCCTTTGCGACTGGGTGCGCGACATTCCCCGAACCTACCCGAATCCCGATGGCGAGCCCTTCCACGGCGGCGCCGAAGAGGAGGTGGTCCGCAAGGGCTCCAACATGTGCAACGAAATGGCCCGCGTGCTGGGGATCCTGGCCCAGATCGCGCACATATCGTCGCGCTACGTCGGACACATGACGCCCTTCGACTTCGACGACCCCAACTCAGTCTCCGGTCACGGCGTCAACGAACTCCACGTGGAGGGGGCCTGGGCCTACTTCGACATCCGCGGCAAGTTCTTCCAGAAATCCGATGGCCGGCTCGCCTCAGCCTGGGACCTGATCCGCGATCCGTCGATCATCGACAAGCAACCCCAGGACGTCCTAAGCTACATGGGCAGGTCAACCAGCCTCGACGTGACACGCGAGTACTTCTCACCTCAGACCGTTCACATCGTGGTCAACTACCTCGCTGCTGACCACGCCCGGTACGACTACTCGTGGCAGTATCCGTCGAATGGCCTGTACCAGCGGGCACGCGAGAATGCCCGACGCCTGCGGACCACCAAACACAAGAACATCCTTCCCCAGCCGACCGTGGGGGTGTAGGCTCCCTCAACCGGCATAGGACCCGCGCGACAGTTCCGATCGACTCAGCCCCGGCTACAGCTACTCCGCAGCCGGTTGAGTAAAAGCCGTGCTTTTCGCGTCGCCCGATGCGGCCTCGTTGCCCTCGGCTTCGTTTGCCGCAGCCGCCGCCCGAGCGGCCTCTTCACGCTTGAGGCGATCAGCGACGAATGCCTGCAGCTCTTCGGCGCCCAGGCCGCTCCTCATAATCCGCCCGTCCGGATTGAGAAGCACAGACAGCGGGACCGCTCGCACGTCGTAGTCGGTGGCGATCTTCGCCGTCGACCAGTCTCCCGCCCAGCCCTGCGCCCACCGGAGGCCATGGCGCGAGCCAAATCGTCTTGCGTCGACCGAACTGGCGTCCAGGCTCACGCCGACGATCGCCAGCCGGTCGTCCTCTCGGTACTCGTCATGAACTGCCCGCAGGCGCTCGGCTTCTTTGGCGCAGTGCTCGCACGACGACAGCCAGAAGTGAAGCAACACGTACTGTCCGCGGTAGTCGGCCAAGCGCACGCGCCCACCGGCAAGCCCCTGCAAATCGAATGGAGCGGCCGGGCGGCCGGCCACATCGCGGCTCACCAGGCGAAGCGCCAGTTCACCCAAGTCGAAAGGCTTGTCGCTGCGCCCGCCTTCGATCTTCGGCACCTCAAATGTGTGCCAGGCAGTGACCGCGTACTCGAACCTTCGACGCGACGATGGGTCGTCGCCGGCATCCGGCTTGGCAGGGAATCCTACATCAAGCTCGTATTCGCCTGCGGGCACGTCTTCGACACGGAAAGACCGATCCGGCTCGACGATGACCGCATAGTATCGAGCCGCCCGTCGTTGGGCCTTGCCCTCCTTCGACTCCCACCACTTGGCATACCATTCGCGATGCTG
>CBFCZG010000355.1:0-4572 GCA_965602375.1 uncultured Phycisphaerae bacterium
GATCCGCAGCAGAGGTGAAGGGTTTGACGAACACCGGACCGGCGGCCATCGCAAGCGTTCGACCCTCGACAAGATCGGTCGAGCCGCCGCCGCCGGGAAGCTTGAGGTCGCAGGTGTAGAGGCTGCCATATGCCAGCGACCGCGTTTCGCTTCGTGGCAGCGCTTCAACCCACACGTCGAACCGCGCGCCCTTCTGCGAGCCGGAGGGAATCTCGCCAGACACGGTGACCGCGGCCGTATCCGGATCGGCCAGCAGCTTGTCGGGAGACACACCGATACCGGATACCGAGGCGCCCGGGCGGTAGCGTTTCGAAATCTGGTCGGTCAGGTACTTGCGGATTGGAGGCGGGCAGTCGGTGCTGCCGTTCTGCCCGAGCCCTGCCACCACGCCGTAGCCTTTGACGGCCATCCTGCGTTGGCCACGAATGTAGGCAACCGATCCGATGGTCCCCTCGACGGCCTTGCTCAGCAGTATCCCGGAATCGTCGCCTGAGGCCGACCTCCCGTCAGCCCCGCCGGGTTCACCCCGATCAAACCAGTTCCAGCCATTTTGGCAGCCGGGTAATGCCCCGATCATGCCCACCAGAGCTGCCACAAGCCAAGCAGCCGGCTTGGTCAGTTTCATATCCGCACCCGTAGGCCTCGAATCGACACTCATGCCACCCATACTACCCATTCAGCCCGACTCCTCGGTGCCATCCGGGCCGGGCGGCCGATGCAGCACCGCGACGCTGCCCACCCGGCCGACGAAGGTGGCCCCAGCCTGCTGAGCCAAGTCGCGACCTGTCTGCTCGACCTGCAAGCCCGAGTCGGCGTTGATGCGAACCTTCACCAGTTCCGTGCCGGCCAACACCCGCCTGACCTGCTCGACCGCTCGCGGGTTGAGCCCCAGGCGGCCAATCTGCACGGCGGGTTTGAGCCGATTGGCCTGCCCCATCAGGTCCTGTCGCGTGGGAGAGTCCATAGGTGCTGCTCTCGGGTTCCCGGTTGGGTCTACAGACGGCTCCCGCCGCCGTCCCGGAGCGCCAATTCTACGCTGATGGCATCGTCCACGCCAGAAGAGACAGAACGGTCGGCCTCTTGTGGCGGTCGGTAGCGGGCGTAATACTCCAGCCGGCAACGGTTTGCGGTCGTCACATGCGATGCGGCCGGCCTGCGAGAGCGGCAAACACCCTCGCAGGCTGAGACAAGTCCGGTGCCGGACGGCAGGAATCGCCCGAGGCTCAGCACAGGGAGTTAGACACATGCGCGATACGATTCGGGAGCCGCAGCGCGAGGTGCCGGTCGTAGCCGACGTGGACGTGTGCGTGGTGGGCGGAAGCTGCACGGGCGTGTTTGCGGCCGTGGCGGCGGTGCGGCAAGGCGCGTCGGCGGCGGTCATCGAGGCCAACGGCTTTTTCGGCGGGGTGGCGACGGCTGGGCTGGTCAGCATATGGCATAGTCTGAAAGACACCGTCGGGCAGCGCCCGATCATCGGCGGCCTGACCGCCCATGTGCTGGAGCGACTGGCCCGGCGCGAGGCTGTGCAGACCGGCTCGGGCCCGAACGCCGCGTATCGCCTCAACACCGAAGAACTGAAAATCGAGCTCGACGAGCTGGTAGCCGAGCCCCGTGTGCGGCCGATGCTGCACACGCGATTCGTGGCGCCGGTGGTCGAGGACGGAGTAGTCTCAGCGGTCATCGTTGAGGACAAGACGGGCCGACGCGCGATTCGCGCCCGCATGTTCATCGACGCAACGGGCGACGGCGACGTGATCGCCCGGGCCGGGCTGCCGCACACCACGTGGCCCGACCTTCAGCCGCCTACGACGTGCGCTCGAATCCGCGGGATCGCCTCGGCGGGTGTGGCGGCACGGATCCGGCAGACGGTGTTCGCCGAGAAGAACCGCGGCCGGGTTCCGCTGGGCTTTATGTGGGAGGCGCCGGTGTGCGGGCACGCCGACGAGTTGATGGTGGCCGGCACGCGCGTGCCCGAGGCCGACTGTAGCGACGCCGACAGTCTGACCGCGGCCGAGATCGAAGGGCGTCGGCAGGTCCGCGCGATCATGGACATCATTCGCGACGAGATCGACGACTGCCGCGGAGCCACGCTGTCGGTGCTGCCGGCGACGATCGGCATCCGTGAGACCCGCCACGCAACGTGCCTGCACACGCTGACCGAGCAAGAGGTGCTGCACGGCGCTCGGTTCGACGACGCGATTGCCAACGGCTCGTACCGCGTCGACGTGCATCACTCAAGCAAAGGCGGCCTGACCTTCCGCTACCTTGACGGGCGCGAGGAGTACGTCGTGCCGGGTGAGCCGCGGGTGGACGGACGTTGGCGCGAGCCGGTCGAGCAGGATCCGACGTTCTATCAGATCCCGTACCGTTCACTGGTGCCCAAGGGGGCTCGGAATGTACTGGTGGCTGGTCGGCTGATCGATGCCGACCGCGGCGCGTACGGGGCGATTCGCGTGATGGTCAACTGCAACCAGACGGGCGAGGCAGCCGGCACGGCCGCTGCGCTGGCGTTGGCCGATGGTGTGCCGGTGGCCGAGGTGGATTGCAGCAAGCTCCGTGCGGCTCTGGCGGAGCATGGGGCAATTATCATCTAGAGTATGTCGGCAAAAGCTCTCGCGAGATGCGGCCCGAACACTGGCGGGCTAGCCGCCAGTGGCACCCGAGCGCCAGTCTCACCAGGTTGTACGCCGCAACCGTTACATCAGCTTGCTGCTTGATCTTCCATCGACCGACGAATCAGGCCCGCGCCAGCCCCCCCTACCTCCTTGCACCAGCCAATCATCTCCTCGGCCCGTTTGCGGATGCGTTGACTGAGGGCATAGCTCTTGGTCTTCTGTCGTCGACGGGCGCGTCTGCGGGCCTGGGCGGCTTCATTCTGCCCGCGGATCGCATCCTCTCCGGCAGCGGAACGTGGGGCGTGATCTCGTCAGCCTCCAGACGGGCCAGGAACTGCCCGTCCCTGTAGGCAGCATCGGCGCCGAGAGTCTTGGGCCATATCTCGTGATGACGATACGCTCACTCCAGCATCATGGCTGCGCAGCGGCGCTCGGCGTATCCGTCTGCCTGATCCACGGCAACGTCCAGGCACAGGCCGTGGCGATTCTCCATCAGCACGTGGGCACTGTGACCCAACAACGCCGGCTTGCCACGGCCCTTGCGAGCCAACCGCGCCTCCGGATCGATGAGGCTCCGATGCGTCTGGTTCGTACGCTTCTGCCCGCGGAAGTTGACCGTCGGATTGCCCGGGTCATCGTCATCGGCACCGTCGCTGACCTTGGTATCCTTGCTGTCCAAGGGCCGGAGGCTCTTCATCGACGCGAACGATTGGATCAACGTGCCGTCCACGCTGAAGTGGTCCTCGCTGACCAGACCTTCCAGAATCGCCTCGGTTACCACGCGGTCGAAGAAGTCCCGAACGAACCCGTGTTGATCGAACCGCTGGCGGTTCATACTGAACACCTCCGGCGTCCAGACCGCCTCCGAGGGGGTCATGTCAAGGAACCAGCGGTACAGAAGGTTGTACCCGATCTGCTCGCACAGCTGAATCTCGCTGCGGATACTGTAGAGGGCCTGCAGCAGCAACGCTTTGATCAGTCGTTCCGGCGCGATGCTGGGCCGTCCTGTCTTGGCGTAGGCTCTGCCAAAACGTCGCGACATCCCCGTCAGAATGCCATCGACCCGAGCCTTGATCGCACGGAGAGGATGGTTCGTCGGGATCATCTCTTCGAGGTTGAAGGTATGGAAGATTTCGTCCTGATAATCGACTCGACCACGCATCGACCGTCCTCCATGACAAGGTTCGATGCATTGTACGAACCCGGGTACTTTTTGCTCGGGCAAATAGTGAGTTTTTTAGCAGCCTGCTAGAAGGGCGCCCCACCTGGCGGGGTATCGGATTTGAGCAGGCGCAGGCTGTTGAAGACGACCAGCAGCGAGGCACCCATGTCGGCGGCGATGGCCATCCACAGCGTCGCCAACCCCACCAACGCCAGAACCATGAACAACAGCTTGAGCCCCAGAGCAAACGCAATGTTCGCCTGAATCGTCCGCAGCGTGCGCCGCGAGTGACCGATGAGCCAGGGGATGCGGGACAGGTCGTCGGACATGAGGGCGACGTCGGCGGTCTCCAGTGCGGCGTCGGTGCCTATGGCGCCCATGGCGATGCCGAACGTGGCAGCCGCCATGGCTGGTGCGTCGTTGATGCCGTCGCCGACCATGGCCACATGTTTGTGCTCGCGCGTGAGGCGGCCGACGGCTTCGACCTTGTCCTCGGGCAAAAGCTCGCAGCGATATTCATCGACGCCCGCTTCGCGCGCAATGGCCCGGGCGGTACCCTCGTTGTCGCCGGTGAGCATGACGACGGCTTCGACGCCCGCCTGTTTGATCGCGCGGATGGTCGACGCGGCGTTTTGTCGGAGAGTGTCGGCCAGGCTGATGAGGCCACAGACGTGCGAGTCGCTGCCGACGGCGACGACGGTGTGCCCGTCGGCCTCAAGTTGCTCGGCCCTGGTGTGCACCAGAGGGGTTTCCTGTCCCTTTTCGTGCATGAGGCGATGGCTGCCGATCCAGAAG
>CBFCZG010000356.1:0-4564 GCA_965602375.1 uncultured Phycisphaerae bacterium
CGCAGACGACGGTAGACGTTAATCTCCCAGTAATCGCTGACGTACGAGCCGGGCGGGGCGATCTCGTCGATACGCGCCAGCTCGTCGTCATCGAATCGGATATCGATCACCGACAGCGCGCTGTGCAGGTGTTCCATGGTGCGGACGCCTACGATCGGTGCGGTGATGCCCGGACGCCGGAGCACCCAGGCCAGACTGTATTCGGCCGGCGTCACGCCCTTCTCGGCGGCCAGTTCGGCAATGCGCTTCGTGCGCACGACGGCTTCCGGCGTGAGGCGTACGTCCGGAACGCCGCCGTGTGCGGCCCGGCTGGTCTCGGGGACGGAGGCCCCTCGGCTGTACTGACCCGACAGAATGCCGGTCGCCATCGGCGCCCACGGGATGATGCCCACGCCGTGACGCATGCAGGTCCAGATCAGCTCATCCTCGATGCGCCGGTCGAGCAAATTGTAGGGCGGCTGCTCGGAGAGGAACTTGCTCCATCCGTATCGTTCGGCCAGCATCAGCGCCTCGACCAGCATGGGCGGGGCATATTTCGACGTGCCGATGTACACGACCTTGCCCTGGCGGACCAGGTCGTCCAAAGCCCGCAGCGTCTCGTCCAGCGCCGTGTCCAGATCCATCTGGTGCATCTGGTACAAGTCGATGTGGTCGGACTTGAGCCGCCGCAGACTTCCTTCGCACTGCTGCATGATGTGATAGCGGTTCGACCCGGAGCTGTTCGGGCCCTTGCCCATACGCGAGGTGCACTTGGTGGCCAGGAACACCCCGTCGCGGCGCGCCCCTTCGGCCAGCGCCTCACCGACAATCTCCTCGCTGAGCCCCTGGCTGTAGATGTTGGCGGTGTCCAGGAAGTTGATGCCTTGCTCGATGGCCTCGTGGATGATCCGGACCGTCTCGTCCCGGGGTGTACGGCTGCCGAAGTTCATACATCCCAGGCACAGGCACGAGACCTTCACGCTGCTGCGACCGAATTGACGGTATTCCATATCGAATCCTCTCAGGTGTCCTATAGCCTGGCCAAACGACAACCGCCGGCCAATCATCCCTGCTCCGTCCGGGCGGCCGCCCGAAAGCCGCAACCGCGATTCTACGGCCCGCCACCCGGGTGGCAACCGCTCCCTCCGGCAGGGGCCGACCGTTGTGGTATGATGGTGCGGTCGAGCAGCGGGCACCTGTCCGCACGAGACGAGCCATGACAACGCCGCGCGATCGTTACCTCCTGGCCGACGACAAGAACCTGCTGGCTGAGTGTCAGGTGCATTTCTATCGCGCCAGCGGCCCGGGCGGCCAGAAACGCAACAAGACCAGTTCGGCGGTGAGGCTGCGACACGATCCGACCGGCTTGACCGTCGTAGCCACAGAAAGTCGCAGCCAGCACGAGAACCGTGCGCGCGCCCTGCGGCGGTTGAGGATGGCGATGGCTCTGCAGCTCCGGCAAGCGCCGGCGCCTGCCGACCACGCCCTACCAGCCGAACTGACCGAACTTGGCGGCGCCCCACAGTGGCTCGTTCTCAATGGCCGCAACCCTCGCTATCCGCTCGCCGTCGCCGCCGTGCTCGACGCCCTGGCCGACAGCGGCGGCCGCGTCTCACCGGTGGCTGAGACGTTTGGCGTATCCACCTCCAAGCTGGTGGACTTTCTGCGCCGCGACCCGAAGGTCTGGACGCAAGCCAACAGCATGCGCGACCAAGCCGGCCACCCTCCCCTTCGTTGAACACGGCGTCGGCGTCAAAGCAGACGAATCGACGGCTTTCCGCCACAGCCGCCGCGTTTGGGACCCCTCGGCTTGGGGCGCTGAGTCGCCGACTGTTGCAGCACCCTTTCAGCGGCAGGCTTGCGGCTCCTTAGGCTCATTGTTAGATTACAGGCCATCGCTCACGACGGATTCGTCTTTTGAACAGGGAGGTGCCGGCATGTCCAACCGACTGTGTAGGTACGCCGGGGCATGGGTCCCCGCGTTGAGCCTTTTGCTGTGTGGCTGCGGAGGTTCGTCCAAGGCAAAGACTATCGTGCAGGTTCGGTACGAGTTGGCCCCGACCAAGACCTTGCCCGCCGGCATGAAGACGCTGGCCGTCCTACCGGCCGAGACGACCGAGGAGGCTGACGCCAAGTGGTCGAACCTCGCGTCCAATATGGTCTACGGCCTGCTCACCGAGGCCAACGAAAGGTTTGACCAAGGCCTGAGGTTCACCGAGCGTACGGACGTGAAGAAAGTGTTCGACGAGAAAGACCTGACGCTGTCCGGCATCGCCGACGGGTCGATGGCCACCGCCGCCGCCAAGCTATTGGCCGCTGAGGGGCTTGTTTGCAGCAAGATCGCCGTTCGCGTCGAAACGCACAAGGGCAAGACCAAGACCCTCAAGCTAGGCGGGCTTCATGGATTCCACGGAATGCCGAACGTGCGATCGGAAGAGGCTGAGAAGGTAAAGCGCAATATCATGGTTCAGTGCACCTTCAAGCTGATCGACGCGGCGACCGGTCGCGCGTGGACCACTTACGTGGGTGACACGCTCAGCCGCGAAGACGAGGGCAAGCCCAGCGCGTTTTACGGGTCAGACATGACCGAAGCCGATCTGACCCCCTCCGACCAAATCGTCGGGCAGCTTGTCGAGAAGGAAGTGCGGCGGTTCGTCGGTCAGCTCGTGCCCTGCCAGATGACCGTCGACGTACCGCTGAAATCCAGTTCGTCCGAGGTCTGCGCGCGCGGCGTGAAGCTGGTAGCTGCGGGCGAGTACGAGTCGGCTCTGGCGTCTTTTCAAGAGGCGATGCAGGAGGATCCGAAGGATCATCGTGCGGCCTTCGGCGCGGGCGTGGCGTGCGAAAAGATGGGCAAGTACGACGAGGCGGTGGCACACTACAAACAGGCCCTGCTGATCGATCCCAAGGAAGAGTACATCGACGCAAAGAAGCGGGTGGAAGGCTGCAAAGACCGCGTCTGGCAAGGCTGAACCTCGTGAAGAGGTTGCCTGGCTGAGATTGCAGATTGCCCGCACAGTCGCCGGCGCAGTCGACTGAAGCGGGAACGGAAAGGAGATCGTGCAATGTCTCATGTGCGCAGAATCGTGAGTCTGGCTGTTGTGATGGCGGTTGCACTGCCGGTGGCAGCCTGGGCGCAGGCCGAGGTGACCGAAGCCCAGAATAAGCTGCTGGCCAAACGCGCCGCCGAGGCCGACGCCTACCGCAAACTCACCGAAGCGGTACGAGGCCTTCAGATCAACTCGAGCACCTACGTTCGCGACTTCGTGGCCGAGTCGGACGAAATTCGCACGGCCGTCGACGCCATGATTCGCGGCGTGCGGCTGGGCAAGCCAACCTGGTACGAGGACGGTTCGTGCGAAGTCCCGGCCGAGGTGACGGTTGCTCAAGTGATCACCACGCTGCGCGAGGTGCACACACGCCACTACAAGGGCGACGCCATCAAGGGTACCGACTTTGAGAACATGCGACAGACCATCAAGAAAGACATCATCAAAGCGGTGGGCATGGGCGCGCCCCGACCGGATCTGCCGCCCGACCTGCCCGAAGGCGTGGCGGAGCAGCTCGGCGGACCGCCCGTCCCGCCGCGCCCGCCCATTCCGGAGCTCTGGATCAAGCTCGGTCCCCAGGCAAGGTTGATGGCGCTGCGGGCCGCCCGCGTGGACGCGATGCGCCGCCTGGTTGAGCGGATCATGGGCCTGCGCATCACGTCCGATACCCTGGTGAGGGATTTCGTCGCCGAGTCCGACACGATTCGCACCGAAGCACAGGGGTATCTCGTCGGGGCGACCGAGGTGCGCAGCTATCTGCATCACGACGAGCCCATCGCCGAGGTGACCATGAGGGTGCCGGTCGAGTCGGTCATCACCACCGTCAAGCAGCTTTACACCCGGCATTACAAGGGCGATCGCGTCAAAGGCGTGGACTTCGAACAAGTCATCCGCAAGTCGATCAAGCGCGACTTCGACGCCACCGGCATGGGCGTGGCCCCGCCGCAGTATATGCAGCGGTATGAGGAGATCGCCGAGGTTCAACTGCCCGACTGGTCCGCCCAGGTGGTTCGAGCCACCGGCGAAGGGACCGACCCAGCCTTCGAAACGGCCCAGGGACGCCTCAAGGCCGCCCGGGCCGCCGAGCTCGACGCCAAGCGCAGGCTCGCCGAGCAGGTCTACGGGCTTCAGGTGGACAGCCAGACCACGGTCAGAGATTTCGTCGCCGAGCATGACCGCATCAGCACGCAGGTCGATGCGGTGCTGGTCGGCTCGTACATCGAGGACACCGAGTTCGGCGAGAATGTGGCCCGCGTGACCGTGGCGCTGCCGGCCGCCCAGGTCTGGAGCATCGTCTACAAGGAAATGCAGATCCGTATCCGCTAGTCGCGGCGCCCGGAGCGGGTTTCCAGCCGGGCCCGTAGGGAGATCATCCGATGGTTCGACGCATAGTGAGTGTGCTGCTGTCCGTGGCGCTGCCCTTCGCCCTGGCCGGGCTGACGACCGGCTGCGAGGAGGACGACGTCAAAGTCGTCAGGCAGAGAGAAACGGTCCACGAATCGCACCCGGAGCCGGTGGCCCCGGGGGAACCAATC
>CBFCZG010000357.1:0-4467 GCA_965602375.1 uncultured Phycisphaerae bacterium
CTCCAGATCGACCTTCCTATGGCGCGCGATGCGCGCGTCGGCGCCGGCGAGGATCTCAGCCTCGTCGGGATGATTAGTCTGACAGATCATTGAAGGCACCAGCAGTAATGCAACAGTCAGCCACACGATGTCAGCTATCCGATCCTGCGGCGGGCTTCACGCGCACCGGCGCCAGACCCACCTGCCGGCCAGTCACCGGCTCGCCCAGCCGCGGTACCAGCATCAACACGAACAGCAGCACCACAAGGTTCAATACCGGCGCCCACCACGATAGGGCCCGGTCAACATATACCAGGGCGCCGGCCACAGCCACCAGCGCCAGGCCCGGCGGCACGAGACCCCGCCACGCCAGCCGGAGCAACTGGTCGAAACGAAAACGCGGCAGCGACCAGCGCACCCACATGAACACGAAGATCAGCAGGCAGACCTTGCCAAGCGTGATTCCCAAACGCAGAAAAGCCGCGAGCGGGTGCGGCGAGTTGTCCAACCATCCCAGCCATGCAAGCCAACCGACGTGTTCGGCAAGCCATCCGCCGAACGGCACGAGTTGCCAGCCGCCCAGGAACAGCACGACGACAAATGCACTTCCGACGATCATGTGAACGTATTCACCCAGGAAGAACAGAGCGAATTTCATCGAGCTGTATTCCGTGTGATACCCGCCCACCAGTTCCTGCTCGGCCTCGGGCATGTCGAACGGAAGTCGGTTGGTCTCGGCGAACAGGCTTATCAGGAACAGGATGAACGCCAGCGGATGCAGCAGGGCGTTCCACGTGGTGGTGATCTGAACGCCGACGATCTCCTCGAGCCGAAGGCTCCCCGCCGTCAGCACGACCACGATGATCGCCAGGCCCATCGGCACTTCGTAGCTGAGCATCTGAGCGGCAGCGCGGACGCCTCCGAAGAACGAATACTTGCTGTAACTGGCCCAGCCGCCCAACAACACGCCGTACACGCCCGTCGAGCCAAAGGCCAGGATGTAGAGCAACCCAATGTCGAGACTGGCAACCTGCACGGGCAGCGCACGGTCGCTCCATGGCCATTGAAGCGTACCCGCCCAGGGAATGACCGCGAAGATCACCAGCGGCACGAAGAATGCCACGCACGGCGCCAACACGAACAACGGACGATCCGCGCCGGCGGGGGTGAAGTCTTCCTTCACGAAGAACTTGACCGCGTCGGCCACCGGCTGGAGCAAACCCCGGAACCCCACCCGATTGGGGCCGTATCGATCCTGGATCCAGGCGCTGATCTTGCGCTCGAAGTAGATGGAGTACATCACCATGAGCATGATGATGGCGATCAAGACCAGCATCACCAGGATGGAAAAGCCCAACGGATCGGCCAGGATGGATTGAATCAGCTCGATCATTTCCGCTGCATGCGCTCCCGCGCCCGTCGACTCCTACATGTTCCCTGTTCAGTGCGCGAACGCCGGTTCGGGCGTAGCCTCGATCACGTCGCCAACGCCCGAATCCTCGCGCGACATCATCTCTCGCACGCGCCCGCCTGAGTACACTCCGGCAAAACCGGCCAACTCGAAAAGATACTGGCCGTCGATCTGCGCCCCGTCTGGCGGCTTGATCGCGCGTTCAAACGCCTGCAATTGCCCGCCATGGTTGACAAAAGAACCTTCGCGCTCTGCCCAACTGCACGCCGGCAAGATCAGGTTGGCTTTGTCAATCAGCTTGCTGGGGAAAATGTCCTGAACCGCAAGCCACGTGAACTTCTCGGCTGCGGCGACCAACTCGTCGGTCACCCAATCATTGGGATAGCCGCCCACAATCCAAGCGGTTGACAGCTCACTCGCAGCCGCCTGACTGATGAACTGCTGGAAATCCATCGTCGGGCCTCCGAGCGCCTGCAAGACCCTCTCCACTCCTCCGCGGTTCGGGCATTTCTCCGCGCGGATGGTGAACTTCGCTTTGTCCGGCTCACACCCGACGGGGAAGTGCTCGTCGTCTCCTGTCCGCGGAACATGCCCCAGCACCAAACGGGCCTCGGGCGCCAACTCGCGGATGAACCGGGCCAACAGCCAGGCCTCCTCACAGCTCATCATCGGCGACAGCACCGCCGCCGTTCGCTGTCCGCCGTGCTGCTGCACGGCCTGTGTGAGCCGAAAACGCACCACTTGCGGTACGTCTCGCCATGCGATCGGCTCCAGATGGCTGCCGCGGCGTGCCTGCGGGCGCGTCAGCCGACGCGGGTCGTGGATGAACTTGTAGCAGAACCGGCCGTCGTCGCACACCCACCAGTCGTTGACGCGATCGTTATAGCGCGGCTTGAGCCGCCACACCCGCCCCTTGTTATGATCGATGCGGATGTTGCAGCCCGCTGCGCATACCGGGCAGATGCTCTTGGCTGATTGCAGTTCCCACACCCGCTGCTGCATCAAAAAGTCCTTGTCCAGCAGCGCGCCCACCGGGCAGATATCCACCACGTTGCCCTGAAGCTTGTTGTCCAGCGCCATGCCCTCGAACACGTCGATCTCACAACGGTGTCCGCGGTTGACGATGCACAACTCGCGCGTCCCGCTGATCTCGGCGCAGAATCGGACACACCGCGAGCACAGCACGCACCGGTCCTGATACAGCAGCGTGCGCGGCCCGATGTCCTTCTTCGGATTGACGTGCTTGGCCTCCAGCATCCTGCCATATCCGCGGCCGAACCGCAGCGAATAATCCTGAAGCCAGCACTCCCCCGCCTGGTCGCACACGGGACAATCCAGCGGGTGGTTCAGTAGGAAGTATTCCATCGCCTGCTCGCGCGCGGCGTGCACCTTCGGGCTGTCAAACCGCACGACCATATCGTTGCGTACGGGCGTCTGACACGCTGGGAACAGTTTTGGCGCCCAGCCCATCTCGCCGGTCTGCGGGTTGGGCATCATCATTTCCATCAGACACAGACGGCACGAAGCCACCACCGACATGCCTGGGTGGTAGCAGTAGTGCGGCACGTCCCAGCCGGCCTCCAACGCCGCCTGCAAGACGGTGACCCCGTCGCGACAGCTAACTACCTGGCCGTCTATTGTGATGGTCGGCATTTTGCGACTCTTTCAATCTCGTAAGCCGTCCGTTCCGCAGCTGTCTCGCCTCCAAGCGGCCGCTTCGTCATCCCGCACGCTGCGGCTGTCTGGCGATGGCGCGGGTGTACAGGGCCGGGTTCGTCTGGCGCATCACCTGCTCGGCCCGGCCCGGCGTCTGCCGGCGAATGTGGTCCTCGAACTCGCCGCGGAACTTGGTGGCGATGCTCCGCACGGCGTAGGCGGCACCGTCGGACAGTCCACAAATACTCAGGCCGGGCATCATGCCCATCGTCTGCGTAATCTCGGCCAGCAGGTCGAGGTCCTCCGAGCGGCCGGCCCCGGCGGCCAGGCGCGACGCCACCTTATACATCCACTCGGTTCCCTCACGGCATTGGGTGCATTGGCCGCACGACTCATGCGCGAAGAATCTTGCGACGTTCAGCAGGACCTCGCGCATGTCGGTCCGATCGTCCATCACCACGATGGCGGCTGTGCCCAAACCGAGCAGTCCGTAGTTGCGGGGGTCGTCGAAGTCCATCTTCATTTCCAGCTCGTCGGCCGTCAGCCAGCCCACCGAAAAGCCGCCCGGGTTGACGGCCTTGATCCGGCGCCCGTCGCGCATGCCCTGGGCAAATTGCTCGTCCTCGATCAACTCCCGCACCGAGAGTCCCAGCGGGGCCTCGTAGCAGCCCGGGCGCTTCACGTGTCCACTCACGCAGTAAAGCTTCGGACCGGCCGAGCCCGGTGTGCCGATGCTGCCGAACCATTCGGCCCCTCGCTCGATAATGTGCGGCAGGCAGCAAAGCGTCTCCACGTTGTTGACCACGGTAGGCTTGCCGAACAGCCCGGAGATGGCCGGAAACGGCGGCTTGATGCGTGGCCAGCCTCGCTTGCCCTCGATCGATTCAATCAATCCGGTCTCTTCGCCGCAGACGTAGGCGCCGGCCCCGCGATGGATGATGCACTCCATGCTGAAGTCGCTGCCCAGAATATTCCGCCCCAGCAGCCCGGCGGCATAGGCCTCATCCACCGCTTTCTGCAGAATGTGGAACGGCTCGTGGTACTCCACGCGAAGGTAGACGTAGGCCGTCGTCGTCCGTGTGGCCAAGCCGGCAATCAACATCCCCTCGATCAATTGGTGCGGGTCCTGCTCGATGAGCACGCGGTTGTTGAACGTGCACGGTTCGGCCTCGTCGGCGTTGACGCACAAGTAGGTCACTTTGCGATCCGGCGGGAGGAACCCCCACTTGACGCCCGCGGGAAAGCCCGCGCCCCCGCGCCCGCGCAGGTTTGCCTCTCGCACCTCCGCGACGACCGAGTCCGGGCCCATCTCCATGGCCTTGCGGATGGCCTGATAGCCGCCGCGCGCCCGGTAGGTATGGATGCTTCGCGAGTCGGCAACACCTGCGTTCCGCAACAGCACTGGCTCGAACGGCTCGCCC
>CBFCZG010000358.1:0-4462 GCA_965602375.1 uncultured Phycisphaerae bacterium
GGAGGGGAAGGATCAGCGGGGCGGAGTTCGTCGGCGGGATCGACGACGTCGAGCTTCCCATCGGCATGTTCTATCAAGGCCTATACGAAACCGGCTTTCTTCCGTGGAACCTGTGGATCAGCTTCGGCGATGTGGAGTTCGACGGCCTGAGCAACATGGCCTGGATGGGCGGCCGAGGCGTTAACGACAACCGCTACGCGGGCATGTCGACCGACGCCATCCGGCAGGCGGTGTACGGCATGGTCGATGAGAGCGACCCGAACAGCCCGAACTTCGGCGATGGGATCGTGGGGATCGATGCGTTCAGTCTCGACCTGAACCTGTACGGCTTCGGCACCGACGTCGGCATGGCGTTCGACAACACGCCGCTGAGTAATTCGGGTGGGTGGCCGCCACCGCCACCATGCCAGTTGGTCGATGTCGAGAGGCAGGTCTCGCTGCCGAAGACACAGAACAACGTGATCCGGTGCGTGTTCGGTTGTCAAATCGAGCTGCCGGCGGTGGGCAATCCGCTGGTGATCCGCGACATGACCAACGGCTGCGCGGACGTCAGCAACTTGTTCACCTACTCGGTCGACCCGGATGATTCGACGGGCCAAACGTTAAAGGCCAAAGAGAACGGCGACCTGTTGCCTGATATGACGTGGTACCAGGTGAACTCGGCGCCGGACTGGACGAGCGTGGAGCCCTTCCATTTTGCGCTCTGCACGCTGGAGGGCGACTGCAACGACAACGGCCGCGTTACGACGGCCGACTACAGTTGCGTGAAGGGACGAATGGGTGAGCCCGGCGACCTGCCGGGAGACCTCAATGGCAGTGGCCGTGTGACCACGGCGGACTACGCGGTGGTCAAGGAGAACATGGGCCACCGCGCGCCGCCCATGCCGGCGCTGTGCCCGTAGCGCCCTGTTGGCTGGACGCCCGCCGTCGAAGTCGTGTATGGTCCGAGAATGTGTCGTCGTGTGCTTTGCGTGCGACATGGGACCGATGAGCAGGGCGGCACGGCACGACCGGGCAAAGCGACGAGATAAGTCGTCTAAAATGCGGTAAAATGGTGTTGCCGGTGTTGGGCACCAGATCGGTGCGCCGGTGGGGCATGAGGCGCAGGAGGGAAGGAGGCGCTGGTCTGTGCACGGCCGTGCAAAACCGGTAGGCCCAAGGCCGCGGTCCGTCTGCCAACAGCTTCGGCGATGGGGCTCTTTGGTGGTACGGAGTCTGCTGGCGGTAGGCGGGCTGTTTCTATGCGCCGCCCTTCCGGCCGGGGCGCACGTCGTCCAGCACATACCTTCGCAAATAAGTGGGTGGGACACCACGTCGGTGCCCGTTTCGCATCCGCCGTTGCGTGATTGGCCGGACCCCAGTGCCCCGGTCAGTGTGGCTGCATTCGACAAGCAGGCGTTGCAAGGCGCTATCGACAACGCCATCGCCGTCGGCGGCGCGTGGGACGCGCGCGTCGTCGTCACGCAGGTCAATTGGATAGCCAATCCGATCGCCGCCGACTTTGCGCCGGTGGTCGGCTCGGTGGATATCGATCCGGATACGCTGGTATGGTTTGGCGCGAGCGCCTACGACGCAGGCGCGGGTCTTTGGGGGTACGGTGGGTTCGATTATTCGAGCTTTCCGGCAACCGTCGCGGCAGGGGCAGCCGGCGGCGACTCGGTAGTCGAAGACGAGTTGGAATGGGAGGGGTTCTGGAACACGGGGCTGAACCAGCCATGCTGGGACATCGTCATCGACGTGCCGGAATCGCTGATTACTGCTTACCTGGATAACCCCAGCGCCGATGCGTTGTTCGTCGGATCCAGGAAGCAAGGCGGCTACGTGAAAGTCTTTGGGCACGACCAATGGATCGGGCAGGCCGATCTTCGGGTGAACATCCGCAGCCAGAGCCCCGACACGGCGCCCTCGTTGGGATCGACACCCGAGCAAATCGCCGTAAACGCGTACCTGACCGACCCGATCTGTGATCCCGAGACGGTGGTGGTCGACAATGACGGGGTGGGCAGTCTGTCGTGGACGGCGGTCGAGGTGCCGGACCAAACCTGGATGACATTACAGGATGCCTCGGGCACCGACGGTGAGGCATTTCAGATCAACATCGACGTGTCGGGCCTGAGCACGGGCAGCTACAGCGGCGCCGTAACGGTAAGCGACCCGAACGCCGAGAACGACCCGCTGACGATTCCGGTGACCGTAACGGTCTATCACGACCTGGTCGGCAGCACGAACCTGGTTGCGGGATCGACGCCGGTCAACAAGCCCGATGTTGTCTGGGGGCACGTGGACGTCGCCACGTCGCACGTCGGCCCGCTGGAGGTGACGGTAGAGTGGGTCGACGGTTACGGCCGCGTGACCGATCGTCATGTCGCGACCATTGCGGTTCCCGACCAGACACACGTGGACTTCGCCTTCGCCACGGACGTGGGCTTGACCATGGTCAACGAGCTACGTGCGTCGGCCCGGTTCGTGGGAACGCAGGACGTGCTGGCGGGGTCGACGGTTTCGTGGGAACTGGTGCCGGAGGCGATGGATCGCCAGGACTACCACGCCAGCGTCTACGGGCAAGGGGGCACGAGCAATCCGAAGTATTTCGCCGCCATCCGGCAAGGCGGCGTCGACCTGGGCCAGATCTATCGCGACCGCACGTACTACGGGCACGAGCACAACGTGAGGCCGGCGCATGGCTGGATCGAAGATCAGAAATGGTTTTTCATCTCCGACGATCTCTGGTCGGCAGACCGTCAACTCTATAGCGACGCGCTGAAGGTGTATGGAGACTACAACACGCCCGCCAAACGTGCGGCTTTGGTTCGGCCGCAGAGCCTCAGCTCGAGTGCGAGTCTGACGGCGCTGGTTGATACGATCGTTCCGCGCATGCAGGCGACGGCGAAGTGGCGGCCTCTGCACTGGATCGTGGCGGACGAGTACGGGCTGGGTCAGCGGGGCGACCCGTTCGACTATGACCTTGACCCTGAGTGCATCAGCCGGTTCATTGCGTGGCTACAAGAGCAGTATGGCTCGATTGAGGCGTTGAATGCGCAATGGGAGACGAGCTTCGGTACGTGGGCTGATCTATCGGATCCGATCAATGCGCCGCCGGGCGGCGAGGCCGCACTGATCGTGTGTCAGGAAATCCGCGATCGGGAGTTTCCCCTTACCGACTGGGGGTATGCGAAGAACTTCTCGCCCTGGTCCGACTTTCGCCGGCATATGGAAGAGACGATGGCCGACGCCATGCAGGTCTGCGTGGATGCCGGAGGCGGGATCGATTCGGATTGCCCCGTGGGCTGGATGAGCGCCATGTCGCTTAGTCCGATGAATGGGTACGACTACTGGCTCCAGACGCGTGTGGCAGGCAGCCTATCGGCCTACGACATCGGAAACTCGCCGGAATACGTTCGCGCCTTTCGCGACAACGCCTCCGGCGAGCGGCTTTTTCACTGGAACTATGTACACTGGACCGATCAGGAAAGTTGGGACAGCGGGCTGCGGAATCGCTACAAGCTTTGGTTTCACCTGATCCACTATGGCACGCGTTACTGTCAGATTTGGAACAACGACTACTACTTCGACGACATGTACGATTGTCGGCTGAGCCCGTTCGCGGTTGGCTTGGCACCGACCCTCGAGGAGTTTCGCGGCGGGCTGGCCACGTTGCTCAGTCAGGGCGAGCGGGACGACAACGAGATTGCGCTGTACTACTCTCAGAGATCTGCGCATATCAGTTGGCTGCACGACAGCGAGTCGGGGCGACACTGGATTAGTCGGACGGGCAACTGGGAGGCCAATCACTCGTCGCTGCTGTTCGCCCACACGGGCTGGCTGAAGGCGCTGGAGGACGTCGGCCTAAAGGGGCGCTTCCTCTCGTACGAGCAGATCGCAAGCGGCGAGTTGATCAGCAACGGTTATAAGGTGCTGATCATGCCGCGGGTGATGGCCTTAAGCGACGAGGAGATCGCGGCCGTGCAGGCCTTCGCCGACGCAGGCGGGCTGGTCGTTGCCGACACACAAACCGCTATCTACGATGGTCATTGCAGGCGACGTTCTGTCGACGACGGCGGAGGTCTGATGGACGACTGGTTCGGCGTCGAGCGTGAGTTCTACTTCTGTTTGGAGCAGGACGGCGAATCATACGACGCGCTCGGCGGCGACGTGTATCTTCAGCCTTTGCCGGCGGGTTTTGACGTCCTCACGGAAGGGCTGGCCGATCCCATTCCACAGTTTGAGGGATGGCACGCAGTGGAGACCCACACGCACACTGCCGGCGGCACGCCCGCGGCGCTATTCGACAACGACCCCAGCAAACCGGCCTTGATCGTACGAGAGCACGGATTAGGTAAGAGCGTCTACATGAACCTGACGCTACATCGATACGGAACAGCGTACGACGATCCCAATAACGATCCAAGCAACTACACCGAGGACCGTCGCACGCCGTCGAGCCTGGCGGCGGCCAACGTCC
>CBFCZG010000359.1:0-4460 GCA_965602375.1 uncultured Phycisphaerae bacterium
CGGGGATGATCCCCCCCTTTCGGCGGTCCCACACCTTCGCGTCTGCGCCGAAATGCTCGTGGAACACCCCGATCGAGCCGGGCCCGCACACGTCGTGCGTCATCAGGACGTCGACGTCCACCCAGGCGTTCTGCCCGGGCCCAACGTGCCTGTGGCCGCTGCGGCGGGCCAGAATCTTCTCCGTAATCGTCATCCCCATCTTACTCTCCTGGCTACCCGACTTTACCTCACAAACGAGCCCGCCGAGCATACCCCGACACAACCGCAACCGTCAAACGCCCATCGGCTCGCTTTGATGCGTTCGATCGATTTGCCCAGATTCACAGCCGCTCCCGGTTGACGCTGGTTGCCACATCGGTTCTGCTTAGTGGGCGTGGCCACCCTTCATCTGAAGCGATAGGGGATCGGATGTCTCTGGTCGGCCTGCCCCGAACCGTTCGAACCATGCAGCGACTGCGGGTGATCGCAGGCGTGCTGACCCGGCACGGCTTCGGGCATCTGGTCGAGCGGCTCCACTTGCGCCGCTACGTGCCCTTCGGGCGCAGGCTGATGGGCGACGTCGAACGCGTCGAGCCGTCCACGCCCGCCGCCAGCGTCGGCCACCGATTCGTCCTGATGTGCGAAGAGCTCGGGCCCACATTCGTAAAGCTCGGACAGATGCTGTCGGCCCGACCCGATCTGGTCCCCGCCGAGATGGTACAGCAGCTTCAGCGACTCCAGGACCACGTGGCGCCGTTCGACCCCGAGACGGCGCGGCAGATCGTCGCCACCGAACTCGGCGCACCCGCCGAGGAGCTCTTCGAGCAGTTCGAGCCCGACCCGTTCGCCAGTGGATCGATCGCCCAGGTCCACAGCGCCGTCGCCCGCGACGGACGCGACGTCGTCGTCAAGGTCAAACGACCGGGCATTGAGACCACCATCCGGCTCGACATCCACATCATGCGGTGGCTGGCCACTGCCATCGAACGGAACATCCCCGAGCTGCGCGTGTACCGTCCCGAGGCCATCGTCGACGAGTTCGAGCGAAGCATCCAGCGTGAACTCGACTTCATCAACGAGGCCTCCGCCACCGCCCGTTTCGGCAAGGCGCTGGCCGATCAACCCAAGGGCCGCGTGCCCGCCGTACGATGGGAGCTGACCAGCCCCAGCGTCCTCACCCTCGAGCGGATCAAGGGCGTTCGGCTCCAAGCCGCACTCGCCGATCGTGACGGCGACTTCGACCGCTCCGCGGTGGCCCGCAACCTGGCCGACCTTTTTCTCACCCAATACTTCGAGCTGGGCATGTTCCACGCCGACCCGCATCCGGGGAACCTTCTGATCACCCCGCCCGACACCGTCGGGCTACTCGACTTTGGAATCGTTGGTCACGTCGACGAAGATCTGTCCTCGAATCTGGCGTTTGTTTTGGTGGCCATCGTCAATCGTGAGATCGGTATCCTCATCGACGTGCTGGCCGATCTGGGAGCGCTCGACGAGCAGACCGACCGGCGCCTGCTCCGCCGCGAGCTGCGCGAGTGGCTCGACAAATACTACGGGCTGCCCCTCAAGCGGCTGGTGCTCAAGACCATCTTCGTCGAACTGACCGACCTGCTCCGCCACCATGACGTCCGCCTGCCGCGAGATTTCGTCCTGTTGGGCAAGAGCCTGGTTACCGTCGGCGGCATCATTCAACAGCTCGATCCCAACTTGAACCTGCTCGCTCTGATGCGGCCGATGGTCCGCCAGATGATTGCCGACCGGTTCGCCCCGCCGCGCTTGTTGCGGGCGGCCGGCATCAGCGGATGGCACCTGTTGAGCATCTTTCGAAACGCGCCACGGCAAATGCGCGACATCCTCCGCCGCGTCTCCCGCGGACCTATGCAGCTCAATATCCGGCACGAGAACCTCGACCACCTCGCCAGCGAGATCGACCGCGCCGGCAACCGGCTCGCCATCGCCGTGGTGATCGCCGCCACCATTATCGGCAGCTCCATGCTCGTCAGCGTCGAGCCCGCTGCCGACATCGCCGTGCTCGGCATCGTCTCGCTCCGCGTGTTCGGATTCTTCGGCTACTTCGTCGCCTTCGTCCTGGGATTGTGGCTCGTCTACGGTGTGTGGCGCAGCGGCAAATTGTCCTAGCGCCGGTCGCGCGTCAATCTACATCGATAAAATTCGACCGAACAGCACAGGCGCTATGCGCGCCGCCGACGGAACGCTTTCTTTTGTACTTGCCGGTTTGATTTCACGGCCCCTGTATTCTATAGATTAGGTGGAAGCTGTCGTGTCCCCTTTCAACAGCCCCGTATGCCGGAATTCGGTATGCGGGGCCTTTTTTTTGAAGCCTTCGTCAGGCTATCGGACCGGGCTCAAGCCGCCGAACCCAACCAGCCGGAACCTCACCCATCACGCACGTCCGGTAGCCGACCAGCCGGCTGTTTTACTTTACACACCGACGGGCGGGCACTAGCCTGCGGTCGGCTCACCACTGACGAAAGGTGGCACCGTGCCCGACGATTATCACTCTCTCATACAGCTCGCCGGCGACCTGGCCCTCCGGGCGGCCGGGCAGGTCCGCATGCGCTTCCGCCGGAGTGATGCCTGGCTCAAGGAAGATCAGACCTGGGTCACCGACGCCGACAAGGCCGCTCAGCAGATCATCCTCAAGACGTTGGACGAGCGCTGCCCTGACCATGCCGTCGTGGCTGAGGAGGACCTGCCCGAAACCAGGCGCCGCCCCGCACCATCCCAAGCCGAGTTCTGCTGGGTCATCGATCCGCTCGACGGAACGCACAACTTCGTCCGACACGTGCCTATCTTCTCGACGATCCTGGCCGTGCTCCATCGCGGCGAGCCCGTCGCCGCAGCCGTGGCCGACGTCATGTCCGGCGTGCTCTACCGGGCGTCAGCCGGCGGCGGGGCCTACGCCGACGGACATCGTCTCGACATCCGCAGCCAACGCGACGGGCTGAAGACCGTGGTGGCCTTTCCGTCAGGGCGCGACAGCCCGACGGCCGGGCCGATCCTGTCGGGCCTGGCGCACCACACGCTCCGCAACCTCGGCTCCTCCGGGCTGCACCTGGCGATGGTGGCGGCTGGTGGGTTCGACGCCGCCTTCGGCATCGAGTGCAAGATGTGGGATCTGGCAGCCGGCATGCTGCTGGTCCGCCAGGCCGGCGGGCGCGTGACCGACCTGACCGGCGCGGACCGCGAGCGCTTCGACCTGTCGGCCGACCCGGAGGCCGACACCCCGTACATCGCGGGGGCCGATGCGCTGGTCAACGAGCTGTCAAAGATCATCCAGGCGGCGTGACGGGCGGCCAGGCCGCACCGACAGGCGGCTCGGAAGCGCTTGAAGGGCGCACCTCCATCATTAATATGGGGCGGGCGGCTCACTTGGCCGCACAAGGAGCGTCAGGCATGGATCCCCAGCAGCGCCGTCGGGTTACCCGCACCGTACGACAAAGCCTCGAAACCGACGCCCTGTTGGGGCTAGACGAGGTACCCATATCCAAGCAGGCGGCGCAGTCGCTGTGCAGCAGCGGCCGCTCAACCTCCGCGAAGCCGGCCGGCAAGAAACCACCCACCGAAGCCCCGAGCATCGTCGGGCCCGACAACCAAGCCAAGACCGAGCGTCTCGATGCTCTCGCCCGGCAATACGCCGACGGATGCGAGAAGTGTCATCTCGCCCAATCGCGCAACAAGGTCGTGTTCGGTCAGGGCGCCGCCGACACCAACCTGGTCTTCGTCGGCGAGGCACCCGGCGCCGAAGAGGACCGGCAGGGGCTGGCCTTTGTCGGGCGGGCGGGCCAGTTGCTCACGCGCATGATCGAGGCCATGGGGCTGAAGCGCGATCAGGTCTACATCTGCAACGTGCTGAAATGCCGCCCGCCCGGAAACCGCACACCGTCGGCCGACGAGATCGCCGCATGTTCGCCCATCCTTTTGCAGCAGCTTCAGATCATCGAGCCGAAGGTGATCGTGGCTCTCGGCGCCCCGGCCTCGCAAACACTGCTGGAGACCAAAGAATCGATCGGCCGTCTGCGAGGACGCTTCCACGACTTCTATCCGTCCGGCACGCCGCTGATGGGCGAGCCGGTCAAGCTGATGCCCACGTACCACCCGGCCTATTTGCTGCGCAACCCTCCCGACAAGCGCAAAGCGTGGGAGGACCTGCAACTGGTGATGGCCGAGTTGGGCCTGCCGCTGCCGTAGCGACTGAGGTGACCCGTGCGTGTGGTGGATCGTCGGGCGCTTCGATGCTATGTTTCGCAACGTAACGGGCTTACACTCACGATAGCTTGCGGTGGACTTCTCTGTTGGATGCGGATGACGTCAACTCGGTGGATTCGGACCGTTTCGGTCCTTTCCTGGCGGGCATGGTTTCGCTGGTGGGGGCCGGTCCGGGCGATCCCGGTCTGATCACCCTCAAGGGTGCTGCCCGGCTGGCCCGCGCCGACGTGGTGCTCTACGACAGTCTGGTT
>CBFCZG010000360.1:0-4459 GCA_965602375.1 uncultured Phycisphaerae bacterium
GGGTCGGGGGCAGGCTCCGCGGGGACGGATCGGTCCGGGTCCGTGGTGTGGCGGCTGTCGCCGAAGCCGGCCCCGAGCAGATCACCTGGGTGACCGACCGTCGCTACGCCGAGCAGCTTGCACAAAGCCAGGCCGGTGCCGTGTTTGCCCCGCTCGACCAGGGCCCGACGCCCATGCCGGCTGTCCTGGTCGATCATCCCGGTCTGGCCATGATTAAGGCGATCGAAGCCTTTGCCCCGCCCGTGCCCGCGCCCGCTTGCGGCGTCGACCCGTCAGCCCGCCTGCACGACACCGCGCGGCTCGGTAAGGACGTGGCCATCGGTCCCAACGTCGTGGTAGGCCCGGCCTGCCGCATCGGCGACCGAACCGTCCTGCGCGCCGGGGTTTTCATCGGCGACGAGACACAAATCGGCAGCGATTGCGTGTTGTGGCCCAATGTGGTCGTGCGAGAACGCTGTCATCTGGGCAATCGGGTAATCATCCACCCAAACGTCACGATCGGCAGCGACGGGTTCGGGTACGAATTTGCCGACGGACGTCACCACAAGATCCCTCAGATCGGTCAGGTTCTGATCGAGGACGACGTCGAGATCGGGGCGGGCAGTTGCATCGACCGCGGCAAATTCGGCCAGACGGTCATCGGCGTGGGCACCAAGATCGACAACCTGGTGCAGGTGGCCCACAACGTCCGGATCGGGCCGCACTGCATCCTGGTCTCGCAGGTGGGTATCGCCGGCAGTACGCAGCTCGGTGCGTATGTTGTGTTGGGTGGCAAGGCGGGCGTGCGCGACCATATAACTGTTGGTGACCGTGTGCAGGCAGCCGCCTCCAGCGGTATCTCCAAGGACTTGCCGGCCGGCATGGTCGTCAACGGTAATCCGGCCGTGGATAAAGGGCAGCACCTTCGAGAGCAGGCGTTCGTCAGGCGCCTGCCGAATATGGCCGAACAGCTTCGACAGCTTTCGGCCCGGGTTGCGAAGCTTGAGCAAGCAGCGGACGATCAAACAAGCCGTTGAGATGACCGGCCGAGGGCTCTTCCACGGCGAAGAGGCCACCTTGCGCTTCAGGCCCGCCGAGCCCGACTCCGGCATCGTCTTCGTGCGCAGCGATCAGTCCGAGCCGACTCGTATTCCGGCATTGATCGACCACGTGACTCAGCGGCCACGTCGCACGTCGCTGCGCAACGGGACGGCCTCGGTTGAGACGGTCGAGCATTGTCTGGCGGCCTGTGCCGGATTGCAGATCGACAATGTGGAAATCGATGTCAGTGGCCCTGAGGTGCCCGACGTCGACGGCAGTTGCCTGCCGTTTGTCGAGACCTTGCGTCGGGCCGGAGTCGACGAGCAGGCGCCCGAACGGCGCGTCTTTCGCATTACCGACCCGATTCGGGTTGCCGATGGCGACGCCGAATTGATTGCTCTCCCGCCTCTGCCCGGCCAGCCGGAGCGGCTCGAGATCCTGTATGAGCTCGACTACGGGCCCGAGGGCACCATCCCTCGTCAATTCTTCCGCTTCGAACTCGATTCGGATCAGTTCGCCGACCAAATCGCACCCGCCCGTACGTACCTGTTTGCCGACGAGGCCGCCCAGTTTCAGGCGGCCGGCCTGGGCAAGCACCTTGGCTATGCCGACCTGCTCGTGGTCGACGAGAAGGGCGTCCCCGTCGAGAACGAACTTCGCTTCGCCGACGAGTTCGTGCGGCACAAGGTGCTCGATCTACTGGGCGATTTGATGCTCTTCGGTCGGCAGGTCATCGGACGCATTCACGCCCGCAAGTCGGGCCATGCCCTTAATCGGCGACTGGTCGGCAAGCTCGTCGAGGTCGTCCGGGCCGAGGAACTGGCGCAATTGGCGCAGGGCAGCACCGTCTTCGACGTGCGGCGAATCCAGAGGGTCCTGCTGCATCGCTACCCGTTCCTGTTGGTCGACCGTGTGATCAAGATCGAGGGCGATCGGCGTGCCGTCGGCATCAAGAACGTCACCATTAACGAGGAGTTCTTCCAGGGACACTTCCCTGGCCAGCCCATCATGCCCGGCGTCCTGGTGATCGAGGCGATGGCTCAGTTGGCCGGCGTCCTGCTCAGCCAGAAACTCGAACACACCGGCAAGGTCGCCGTGCTGCTGAGCATCGATAGGGTGAAGTTCCGGCGAGCGGTCGTGCCGGGCGACCAACTGATCCTCGAGGCGGAAACCATCCGCATCAAGCCGCGGACCGGACACGTGCTGTGTCGGGCCCGTGTGGGTCAAAACCTGGCGGCTGAGGCTGTCCTGAAAGTGATGATGGTCGATGCAGATCCTGTCTAGACTGAGCGTGTTTTCATGAGTTCAATCCATCCCAGTGCCTGCGTCGACGACAAAGCTCAACTCGGTCGAGATGTTGAGATTGGTCCGCACTGCTACGTCGGACCGGACGTTGTCATCGGCGATGCCTGTCGGCTGCACAACAACGTGACGGTGGTGGGCGCAACGCGCATCGGGCGCAACAACGAGCTCTTCCCCGGCGTCGTGCTGGGCACCCCGCCGCAGGACATCAAGTACCACGGCGGCAAAACCGAGCTGATCATCGGCGAGGACAATATCTTCCGCGAGCACGTCACCGCCCACCCGGGCACCGAAGTGGGCGGGGCGGTCACGCGGATCGGCAACCACAACCGATTCCTCGTCGGCGTCCACATCGCCCACGACGTTGATCTCGGCAGCCACTGTATCCTGGCCAACGCCGTTCAGATCGCCGGGCATTGCCGCATTGAGGACTGCGTGACGATGGGCGGCATGGTGGGCGTGCATCATTTCTGCACTGCCGGCAGGCACTGCTTTGTGGCCGGGCTGACGCGAGTTACCGTCGATGTGCCGCCGTTTATGATCTTTGCCGGCGAGCCCGCGCGCGTTCGCGGGATCAATGCCAACGGCATGTCGCGCTGGGACTTCGACGATCGGTCACTGCAGAACCTGCGGCTGGCGTTCAAGTTGCTGTTCTCCCGGCGGGTCATCACCGACGAGCCCAATAATCTGCTCAACCGCGTCGGCCAGTTGGAGTCCAACGGCCCGCTCGACGACAACCTGCGATACCTCATCACGTTCATCCGTCGCTCGATCTCCGACGGGGTCTATGGGCGATACCTCGAATCGCAGCGACACGACACCGCCGAGGATCGCAGCGGCTTCTACAACCAACAGTTGCTGGAGAAACCTCAGCCGTGAGCAAGCCGCTTCGCGTCGCCGTGATTGGCGTGGGTCGGATGGGCCGGCACCACGCCCGCATCTATAGCGAGTTGCCTGATGTCGAGCTGGTGGCGGTGATCGATGCCGACGTGGGCCGCGCCCAAGAGATTGCCACCGTATACGGCTGCCAGGCCCTGCGCGACGTGTCCGATCTGCCCGGCCCGATCGACGCCGTCAGTGTCGCCGTGCCCACCGTGCACCATCGGTCCGTCGCCGAAGCCTTGCTGCGAGCCGGCGCCGCCGTCCTGCTGGAAAAGCCCCTTGCCGACACGGTGGCCGGCGGCCGCGCGCTGGTCGAAGTCGTTCGCGCATGCGACGGCCTGCTCCAGGTAGGCCATACCGAGCGGTTCAACCCCGTCGTGACGGCCGTCGACCGTATGAAGGTGCAGCCCAAGTTCATCGAAACGCACCGCATCAGTCCCTTCACCTTCCGCTCGGCCGATATCGGTGTCGTGCTCGATATGATGATCCACGATATCGACATCGTCCTTCACCTCGTGCGCGATCGACCCGTGCGAGTCGACTCGGTGGGCGTCAGCGTGCTCAGCCCTCACGAGGACATCGCCAACGCGCGGGTGCGTTTTGCCGGCGGGTGTGTGGCCAACCTTACGGCTTCGCGCCTGGCCCTGAAGACCGAGCGCAAGATTCGCGTCTTCGCCAACGAGGCTTACCTGTCGCTCGACTACCAGCGCAAGAGCGGCATCGCCATCAAGAAGGACGCCAACCTCGACATTCTCAAGCTCGCCCGCCAGCACGACCTGGAAGACCTTTCACAACTGCAGGCGCTCGACTTCGCCAAGCTTGTTCACGTCGAGCCGCTTCAGGTCGACGACACCGAGCCGCTGCGAGCCGAGATCGAGGCCTTCCTGCACAGCGTGCGGACGCACCAACCGCCCCCGGTTACCGCCGAGGACGGCCTGGCCGCCATGGAGTTGGCCGACCAGATCGTCGCCGCCATGGAGCAGCACCGTCTTGACGGCGCCGCCGACTCGACCGCGCCCGGCCCCGCTCGGATCGGCCTGGACTGATTGACCGATCCTCCCGCCGCCAAGCCCGTCGACGATGAAAACTGATCAACCCGCCGTTTCGAATGCCTTGCCGCCGAGCCAAACTTGACACCTATGCAGGCGGTTCGTAACCTGGGTGAGTTGTTAGGGCGTGTGCCCGAGTGGCCAAAGGGAGCGGGCTGTAAACCCGTTGGCGTTAGCCTTCGAAGGTTCGAATCCTTCCGCGCCCA
>CBFCZG010000361.1:0-4455 GCA_965602375.1 uncultured Phycisphaerae bacterium
CCAGAAGATGTTGCTGAACATCTCGGCATCGCCCGCCAGCACGCAGAACACCGCCGACCCGCCCAATTGACTGCCATCGGCCTGGTTGCCCACGATCGTGTTGTTGAGGATCAAGTCCTGCGAGAAGCCCGTGTAGATTGCCGCCCCCTCTTCCAGCGCATGGTTAGCGACGATGGCGTTGTTGCGGATCTCCGCCAGTGAATCGACGCTGTAGATGCCCGCGCCGTCGTCGGCCTCGTTGTTGCCGATGATGCAGCCCTCGATGAGCGGATCACCCGATTCGATATACACCCCGCCGCCGTTGGCGTAGTGGTCGTTGCCCACGATGCGACATCGTCTGATCGTCGCGCTGGCCTGATAGATCGTGACGCCGCTGCCCTGACTCGATCCGGTTACCGTCACGCCGTCCAGGACGGCATCGCGCGTCTCACCATTGTAGAACTGCACCACCCCGCCATGGTCGCCCGATGGGTCGATGATCGTTGCAGCCACAACAACCGGATCGGCCGGATCGGTGCTGCGGACGGTGATGGCCTTGCCCTCGAAGCTGATCCTGCCCGGATACGTGCCCGGCGCAAGCACGATCACGTCGCCATCGACGGCTGCGTTGATCGCCGCCTGAAGATCACCCGCGCCCGTGCCGGGGTAGAGCGCGTCGGTTACATCGAAGGTGAAGCTGTACGGATCGCCACCGGTCCCGTTGCCGTCACCGTCGAGTTGGTTACCCATCACGTCGGTGACGGCTGCGCTGACGGTCACCTGATAGCTGCCGACCGCCAATGGTGAATCGAAGACAAGCGTGAAGCTCGCCTCGGTACTGTTGTAGCTGACAGCATCGGGCACGACGGCGCCAGCATCTACGCTCACGTTGGTCTCGTTGACCCACACCTGCTCGCTGAAGCCGATCTTGATCTCGGTCGCATTGCCTGCCGAAATGGTCGCGCCGTCGGCCGGCCAGGTGCCGGCTGCCGTCGGCGGCTCGTCGTCGCCGGGGGCAAAGCCGCCTCCGTCGGGGGCAGTCGCGTCCACCCACTTGTAGCCGGGCATGGTGTGGTGCTGATTACCCATCGCGCCGTCGAGCGTGAAGTCGGCGAACGTGGAAGCCACGACAACGTCACCGCGGCGATTGCGGACCGCCTGATTGTCGTCGCTGACGTGGCCGTCCGTATACAAAGCATTTGCCCCGCCGTCATGGCGAGCACCCAGAATGACCGCCCCCGGTGGAGTTAGAGCTCGCTGCATATGCCACATCCCCGCGCTCTGCGTGCCCGCGCCGAGCACATCAAACGGCGCCTCGACCGTCGAGCCGTCGGTGTGATAGTCCAGCGAATCGCACAGATAGACAGACTCCGCAGGGCTCACCAGTTCGTCACTGTTGATCCCCTGCACACTGTACGGCTGAAGACCACTGCCCGCGTCGAGGTACGCATTGCATGAGCCGAATATGTTGGGAGAAGCGGCCCCCGTCTCGTCACTGAGTCGCCAGGGCAATCGCCCGCTGTCTGTCGGCGCGCGGATAATGCGATTGACCATATAGCATGCGGCATACTTGTAGTAGACAGGGGGACTCTCAAAGAAGTCGTACGGGTCCAACTCCGTACTGGTCTCGCTCATGACGTTCTCGAGAATGGCCGACGGACAGACCGCCGGCGCCGGAATACCGCCAAACCCGTGAAATATGGCAGCAACGCGGAAACCGTACGCGTAATCCTCCCAGGCATCCCAGGGATCGCCGCCGATGAACGGTCGGTAGCCCATCTGGTGCAACAGCCATCCGTGTGGGGGGTCGAGACGCTCCGCCGCGTTGTTCGGAGCCCTTTGCAGCTCGGGATGTCCGGGAGGTGCAAATGGCGTCAGCGGCCATGGGTCGCACGGCGGGAACACACCCCATGTCGCCTCGTAGCCTGTCAGCGCCTCGCCGAACAGGCGCATATTTGCCGCACACCGCGCCTGCTCGTTGCCGCCGCCCACGCCGGCCAGCATCGCCCCACCCGCACCGGCCAGCAGCACGGCCAGGACCCCAACCATCACCAGATCAACCACGCGAAACCGACCAGACATGTCACCACCTCCCGCCAGAAGTGCCCCTTTCACGCTCCGCTTGAAGCCTGCCCCTCCACACTACCCCATTAGACGACAAACGGGCCAAGTGTTTTCAAAGAATAGTCTATCAAAACGGCGTGTCGATGTCGAGTTCAAACGGGAGTGTAAGAATTCAAGCGAGACTTCAAGATCGCCCAGCCGCCCCCGGAAAGCAGCCAGCCAAGCGGCGCGCGACAGGATAGCGCGCACGGCCTCGCCTGTGCCCTCGGCCGGGCCCGCCGCAATTCCCTAAAGCAAGGACTGCAGGAGACTTATGCCCGCCCGCACGTCGCCGATCCGATCTTCGCCGCCCTCGCGCTCGATCACCAGAGGTCCGGTATAGCCGATCTGCCGAAGCGTGCTGAGCACCCCCGAAACGTTCGCCTCGCCCTGGCCGAGGGGCACCTCCTGGCCCCACGCCTTGCCGGGTGAGTCGGAGAACTTCGCGTCCTTGCAGTGCACGTGGGCGATCCGCTCGCCCAGAATGCCCACCGCCTCAACCGGGTCGCCCACTCCATAGAGCACCATGTTGGCCGGGTCGAAGTTCACGCGGATGTTCGGGCGGTTTACATCGTCGATGAACTGCATCAAATGTTCAGCCGGCTCCTGCCCGGTCTCCATCGTCAGGATGATGTCCTTCTCGTCCAGCGCGTCGCACACGCGCTTGAGTCGTTCGACCACGGTCGCGTAGGCGGGTCCCGAGCCCCCTTCCGGCACGAAACCAATGTGTGTGGTCATCATCGGCGCACCCAGCGCCACCGTCAGATCGCGCACGCGGATGGTCTTGGCCAGCCGGGCCTTGAACTGATCGTCCGGCCGGTAGCCGCCCGTTTGGGCGATGGCGTCGATACTCGAATAGTCTTCACCGACGAAGCCCACACACGTGGCGCTCACCTCCACGCCGCTGGCCCGCACGGCGTCGACCACCGCGCGATCGCCGCTTGCGTCCAGCACCGCCTCGTCGAAGAACCCCACCTGCATCAGGTCCAGACCCAACTGCTCTTTCGCCACGCGGAGCGCCGTCGCCAGGTCCGGCTGACGCAGTGACCAACTACACACGCCGATCTGCAAAGGTTTCATGCCGATGGGTCCTCCCTTTTTTCAGCCACCTGCTGCGCGGTGCGGACCAGTCGCAACTGCCCACAGGCCGCCTCGATGTCGCCGCCGCGCGACGCGCGAATTTGCACGTTTACCCCGCCACGCCGCAGCACGCCGGCAAATGCCGTCACCGCGTCCGGCTCGGGCGCACGAAACGGCAAACCAACGACCGGATTATACCGAATCAGGTTCACGTTGCAGCGGATCTGCCGGGCGATCTTCACCAGATGCTCGGCCTGGGCCTGACGGTCGTTCACGCCGCCCAACAGGACATATTCGAGTGTCACCTCGCGCCCGGTCTCATCGAAGTAGTCCCTTGTCGCCTCGACGATCTGAGCGATGGGCACCGTCTCGGCCATCGGCACCAGCTCGCGCCGCAGCGCATCGGTGGGCGCATGCAGCGACAAGGCCAGGTTGATCTGAAGGCCCTCGCGCGCCAGCCGCCGGATCTGCCTGGGCAGTCCCACCGTGCTCAGGGTGATGCGACGGGCCCCGATCGCCAGACCCCACGGCGCGTTGAGCGTCCTGATGGCCGACAGCACAGCCTCGTAATTCAGCAGCGGCTCGCCTATGCCCATCAGCACGACGTGACTGATCTCTTCGTCGGCGCCGGCCCGTAGGCGCATGGCCTGCTCGACGATCTGACCGGCCGTCAGGTTCCGCTCGAACCCCGCCAGACCGCTCGCGCAGAACGCGCACCCCACCGGACAGCCCACCTGCGTCGAGACGCACGCTGTCTGCCGACGTCGCTCGGGAATCAGCACACACTCGGTGGCCGCCCCGTCGGGCCAGGTGAGCAGCAGCTTGTCGGTACCGTCTTCGGCCTGCCGCCGGGCGGTCACCTGCGACTGGTAGATTGCCAACTGCCCCGCCAGATCGGCCCGCAGGCGCTTGGGCAGGTTGGTCATCGCCTCAAACGACTCGGCCCCGTGACGATACACCCACTCCAATAACTGGCCCGCACGGTACCCCTCCAGCCCGCGATCGCGGCACCAGGCTTCCAACTCGGTCGGCGTCATATCCAGCAGGTGAAGCTTCGTCATCCGTCCACACCATACAGTCTACTGATTTTAGTGACAGAAGCGCGTCGGCACCAACCGGCTGACTTTGGATGCATTGCTGCTATACTGGTGCCCACATCTGACCGGCGCGGGTCAATCGAGCAAGTCTTTCGTGGAGGCGGCACACTATGGGTTTGCTTCTGGGCGTCGATATCGGCACGTCGGCCACCAAGGCTTTGCTGTGCGACGGGCGGGGCAAGGTGCTGGCGACAGC
>CBFCZG010000362.1:0-4452 GCA_965602375.1 uncultured Phycisphaerae bacterium
ATCCACAGCGCAACAATGACTCCGAGAATCACCGCCGGCCAGCCCAGTGAGCCCGGATCGATCGCCACCCACGCAGCCACAGGCGAGAGCCCGTCCGCCACACCCAGCGCCAAGTGCGACCACGACGTGAAACGCTTCGTATACGAGTACCCGCAAAGCACCGCCAACAGGGGCCCGCTCAACCACAGAGGCCACGGGTTGTCGTAGAACCACCAGAAACCCGCACAACTCAGCACGAAGGCCCCGGCGCAGACGCAGACGAAGAACCAAGTGGTCTGCCTTGTGATCAGCCCGGCCGGCAGCGCCCGTCCCGCGGTACGAGGGTTGGCTGCATCGATCGCCTCATCGACCAGCCGATTGAACGTCATCGCCACGCCGCGGGCGAACACCATACACAGCACAATCAGCACGAGCTGACCGGCGTAGGGCAGGCCGCCCGTCAGCGAACGGCCCGCCAGGAACGTGGCGATCAGAGCAAAGGGCAGAGCAAAGATCGAGTGCGAGAATTTGATCATCCTCCCCCAGATGCGCACGCGCCCCGGTATAGCGGCTAGCGACTGCATCACTCGGGCACCCGTCGTGGCGCCCGGGGGGGCCTGTGCTGGTGGCGCTCGGCGAGCTGCTGGGCCCAGCGGGTGCGCAGCCGGTGCTCCACACCGATCAGGTCCAGCAATTTGCCTGCGACGGAATCGACCAATTCCTCAACGGACGCGGGGCTCATGTAGAAAGCGGGACTGGCCGGACACACGACCACGCCGGCCTGACTGGCGCGGTGCATATTCGCCACATCGATCGGACTAAGCGGCATCTCACGCGGACAGAGAACAAGCCGCCGGCGTTCCTTCAGCGTGACCGCCGCCGCTCGCGTGATCAGATTGTCGGCAAGGCCGTTTGCAATGCCCGCAAGCGTGTTACTGCTGCAAGGGCACACGACCATGCCGTCGGTGTGAAAGGACCCACTGGCCAGCTCACAGCCCACGTCGTCGTAGGCATACATCGACACGCGATTCGCCGCAGATTTCGTAAAGGCATCGGCCGTCGGCTCGCCGATGCTCAACTCTTCGCGCATGACCTGCGCGCCATGCGGTGAGATCACAAGATGCACGTCCTGACCCGCTTCGGCAAGCAGTTGCACCAGACGGCGCCCGTATACCGCCCCGCTGGCGCCGGTTATGGCTACGACAAAGCCCAAACCCAGTTCCTCCACGTTGCCCTCGGTGATGTTACGGCTGCACCACCCGAAGTTCCAGTTGGGCGGTTCGGCGAGCGGCGCGGCGCGCCCAGACCGACCCGGCATACTCGTCGACCACACGGCCGTACGCCAAGCGGGCCTCCTCGGGGCGTGCATCGGCCTCCAGTAGCTCGCCGAGGCGATAGAGCGCCTCGGGCAGCGCGTCGCCTCGCGGATACTCCCGGATCAGGTCCTGGAGACTGCCGATCCGCCCACTCAGCGACTCGGCCGCCAGCGCCAGACGCAAGCGAAGGTTGTCCACCAACAGGCTGCGACCGTACTTGTCCAGCATCACGCGAAGCTGCTCTCGATACCACTTGCTGCGTGGATCCAGTTGAAGAAGCTCAGCGATCGGCAAGGCGCCGTAGATGGCGTCATTCCCGTTGGCGCGCACGAGTTCCAGCAGTTCTCTGCCCTGCTCGACCACCGAAGGCAACTGCACGTCCAGACTGCTGGTAGGCGGCTTGCGGGCGAAGATCTCGGCCAGGCTGCCGCGTGCGGGCGGCTGCTCGCCAACGGGTCTATCAAATCGATCGACCAACTGTTCGAGGTATTCCGTTGCGGCGTCGACCTGCCGTTCGCGCAGTTGGAAGATTGCCAATCTGTGCAGCGCCACCCCGGCCAGCGGCGACTCGGGGTAGTTGGCCAACAGCGTCTCCCACGTTTGCCGGGAGCCCGGGTTTGGGAAATCGTCATAAAACGTCAGGATGCCGTCCCTTCGGAACCGGGGGACGTCCACGCGCATGTCCAGCGCCCGGGCTTTGATATAGAGCACGTTGGGAATGTATCGACTGTGCGGGCGCCTCTGACGGAACTCGTCGCAGGCCTCGGCGACCGCGTACTGATCGGCCGCCAGCGCCGTCATTTGGTGTTCGCTTTCCTCCCTCTTTAGTTCGCCGAGGGGTTCGAACTCGCCTTCCCACAGTAGCTCGATGTTGGCGATCAGGGCCTGTACGTCCAGCGACGGATCGTGTGTCCATCGCTGCTGTGCCAGCGCCACGATCCGATCCTTCACGTCTTCCTGGTGGAAATACCGTCGGCTGCGCGGCCCGTACTCGAACTCGAGCACGCGGTAACTCAGTTCGTCGCGCCCGACCTCGGCTTCGAACAGCAGCACGGGCACGGCGAACAGAGCGGCCAGCACCGGCGCGATCGCGCCCGGCCGATAGTTCACCACCCAGGCGATGAGCAGCGCGACGGCCGAGAAGACGCACGCCGAGACGATCGCCAGCAGCCAGGGCGCGTAGAGCATCAAGCGAGCGGCGGGATCGATCAGCAGCTCCTGCTTGCTGGGTACCGTAACCGCCCAGATCGTCACCGGAATCAGCCCCAGCGCGACGATGACCCCCAGGGCGCCGCCTTCCAGGCGCCGTCGTCCCTGGTGCGCGATGAGCATCGCCGTCACCACGACCACCACGGTCGCCAGGAGGGCAGCTGACAAACTCACCCGTACATCCTCGTCGGTCAGGTCGACGCCCTTGGTAGCGATGAAGAAGTAGATGACGATGGGGATCAGGCCCAGCGCCGTCGAGGCGAAGCGGAACGAGAGGCGCAGCCTTTGCCCGCCCGCGATATACCCGCTAAGCAACAGAAAGCCCGCCAAAGTCGGCAGGTGTCCGAGCAACAGCACCTGAGCGGTGAACAGCAGCGATGCGGGAAACCGGTAGAGCTGGGCCACGACGATCGGTACCGCGATCATCACCCCCACCGTCAGCCCGAGGATCACCACCATCAGGGGCACCTGCTCTACACTGACGGGATACTGCACGAAATCCAGCAGGCTCGTCCCGACGACCGCACGCACATAGCTGTCCCACGAGAAATCGACCAGCGTCGCATGGTGCAGCCAGAAGGCGAAGATGTTCAAACCCGCGAACAGTCCCGCGTTGATCAGCAGCAGCAGGACCGCGCGCAGTCGATACTTCGGCTGCGTCCGCGACCACACGTCCACGATCCGCGGTTCTTCGACGGGCTCTTCGCCGACCGGCCTGACCGGTCGCAGCGGAGTCACCGACGCCCCTTCGGCCTGGTCCCGTTGTGCCCCGTTGCCTGTCCTAGCCATCAGTCGCCTTCCAAGCCACGTAGACCACAACCACGCCCGACGTCAACGCATGCGTCGTCACACGTTCAAACCCCACCTCGTGCAGTGCCGTCGCCAGCCCTCGGCGATCCAGAAAGGATACCACCGATTTGGGCAAGTAGCGATACGCCCCGCCACGATCTCGGCTGACGATCGTCGCGGCGATCGGCATGAGACCCTCGAAATACAGGCGGTAGAGCCCGCGTGCGACGGCTCGCTTCGGCAGCGAGAACTCGAGGATCACCGCCCGGCCGCCCGGCTGCAATACCCGATGCATGTCCGCCAGACTTGCCCGCAGGTCCTGGAAGTTTCTCACCCCGAACGCACAGCTCACCACCGAGAACGTGCCCGCAGCGAAAGGCAGGTGCATCGCATCGCCCAGACACCAATGCTGGCCGGGCTGCCCCCGCCGCGCCGCCAGCGCCAGCATGCGCTCGGCGAAATCCACGCCCACCACCGCGCCGCGGCACGCCGCCGCAAACGCTCGGGCCAGATCGCCCGTCCCGCACGCCACGTCCAGTACCCGCTCGGCGTTTTGCAGGCCGGCCAACGCTACGGCCTGTCGCCGCCAATATGCATCGCGACCCAGACTCGCCAGCGTGTTGACCAGTTCGTACGTGCCCGCGATGTCGTCAAACATCCGCCTGACGCGGCCGGCTTTGTCGGACTGCGCGTGCGGGCGATGCAAACCCACCCGATCCCAAGCAGGCAAACGTCTCGGACGGAGCGGTTGGCCTTGTCGGTTCACGACGGTCATCCATCCAGGCCGTATTCGGGCCAGCGGCGGTCCACACGCTTTTGGACGTCGGGTGTCATCGTCGCCAGGTCGGGCCACTCGCGCACGTCACCCTCGCCGGGGATTTTCCGGGTTGCGTCGATCCCCATCTTGCTGCCGGCGGCGCAATATGGCGAGGCGTGATCGAGGATATCCAGCGGCCCGTCGACCAGAAAAGTGTCTCGCCGAGGGTCCACGTTGGCGCACAGGTGAAACAGCACATCCTGTTCATCATGCACGTTGACCGTTTCGTCCACCACCACGACGAACTTGGTCAACGCCATTTGTCCTGACCCCCAGATTGCGTTGATCACCCGACGGGCCTGATAGGGATACTCCTTGCGGATTTTCACGAACATGCAGTGG
>CBFCZG010000363.1:0-4437 GCA_965602375.1 uncultured Phycisphaerae bacterium
AGCGTCATGTGGCGCAACGTGGGCATCGAACGGGTGGGCGAGCGGCTGGCCGAGACGGTCGAGATCATCGAGTTCTGGGCTCGGTACGTGCTGGACAAGCTGTTCGACGAGCCCGGCGGCTGGGAGCTGCAAAACATGCTGACGGTGGGCCGACTGGTGACCATGTCGGCGGCGGCGCGGCTGGAGAGCCGCGGCGTACACTTTCGCACCGACCTGCCCGAGACCGACGACGTCCGCTGGCGATGTCATATCCAGCTCCAGCGTCAGGACACCGGGCCGAAGAGGACCCTCCGCCCCTGCAAGGACTAGGCTCTGTCTGAAGAACAGATTCTCCCGCCGACGTTAAGCCGTTCGGAGCACTGGCGGGCAAGCCGCCAGTGGCACCCGACAAGACCGGAGTTATGGGACACAGGCTAGCAGCATCTTCGCGTCGGCGTATCCGCGCAAAGGCTGGATTGGGCGATCGCGTCTTTTTTTGCGTAACCTCGTCTGTTTGGCCGTACATTTATTAGAGACATGGGACAAGAACATCTGGAACGGCAGCGGGTCGAGATCCAACGACTGCGCGATCGAGATCCAGACGCTGTGAGGGCCTGGTTTATGGGGCATGCGGACGCGCTGTATGCGTTTGCGTTCTATCGTGTCGGTGGAGATCGGGAATTGGCGGCTGATGTCGTCCAGGAGACCTTTTTGAGAGCTTTGCAGACAATTGACCGCTACGACCCAGAACGAGGATCCATGGCCGCTTGGCTTGGCTACATCGCCCGCAACTGCATCCGCACCGTGCTGCGGCGAGCCGGCAGGGATGAGGCGGCCGGCACGGCAGAGAACGTCGACGGGCAGATGCTATCTGCTTTCAGGAACGTAGGCTCATCGCCGTTACCGGAGGAGATACTCCAGCGACGTGAGACCTGCGAGTTGGTGGCGGTGACGTTGTCGAAGCTGCGATGTGAGTATCGCGAGGTGCTGATCGACCGCTACTACGAGCAACATCCGGTGAAGGTCATTGCCTGCTCTCGCGGTGTTACCGAAGGTGCTGTCAAGAGTCTCCTTCACCGCGCGAGACAGGCCTTCAAGAGTGCGTTCGTGAATAGCGCGGAAGCGATGGTGCAGGACGCCAACAGCAGAGGGAAGGCCCGATGATAGACGGCGACGGAAAAAGTGAGGACGCACTGGAAAGCAACGTCGGTAGGTTGCTGTCTGCGCACCGGGCGGATGCGTGCATGCCGAGCGATGTCAAGGAGCGGATCGCGTCGGTTCTGGTGGATCGAGTGGAGGGGGCCGACCGGGCGTCAGGGCGGACGAGACGCCGAAGGTTTATTCCACTCAACCGACTGGCTGCCAAGATCGCCGCGGTGGTGGCGGCAGCACTTATCGTCACGCCGATTGTGCTATGGCTTCTCTGGCCCGAAAGAACGATTGCGTGGACGGACGTGGCGTCGCGCGTGAGAGAGTCGCACACGATGCGTGCCCAGTGCGTCGAGGAGGAGCGGGCGGCTACTGATAGCGAGGAGGACTGGCGGAAGATCAAACGGGGCCAGATGTTTCAGAAGGATCCGGGGCTTAGTCGGGTCGAAGAGCATAGGCTACCTGTTGGGGAGCCAACAACGTCACAGCCGAGAACGGACTTGCCGTCCATGATCTGGATCTTCAGAGAGCATGCCAACGTGTCCGTCACCATTAACCTTGAGCCGAGGTGGCGGACGGCGCGGCGTGTGACTTATCCCCGCCAGACTCCACTGGACGACATACCCATGCGCGTCACGGCACTTTGGAGAAGCATTATCGATATCACCGCCGACGAAACGCGCACGATCGGTCGGAGATACCAGGATGGTGTAAGACTGATCGGCTTCGAGGCGTCGCTTGAGGACGTCTGGGCGTCAGGGCCGGGCGACGGCACGGCACGCATCTGGGTCAATGAGCGAACGGCTATGCCGACACTTGTCGAGATGGAGTTTTGCGAGGGCGACGGCGTTCTGCATAGATACACACATAGCGAGATCGAGTGGGACGTGCCGCTATCCGATGCATTGTTCGACCTTCCGGATCTGGAGGAATGGGAGTTCACAGACAACATCGTAACGCATCTGGATTCTTCGCGTGGCGTGCTCAAAAGTGGAGTCGGCTTCTGCGTGCGAACACAGGACGGTGCGACCGTCCTGACGGAAGAGGACATTGTCGCTGTACCCGGCGGGAGAATGATTACCACGCTCAAAGACGACGAGAAGACCGTCAAAATGTATATAGACCTGCGCCTCACAAAGCAAGCCCAGGACAGACTGGAGACCGTTGCCGCAGCACATGTGGGCGAGAAGCTCACCATCGACTTCAACGGCGAGGTGCAGCAGGAAACTGTCATATATCGAGGTCTCAAGAGCATCGGGCGCATTAACGTGAGCCCTTTGGCGGAGACGCTCGAGGAATTCCAAGCGCTGTATCTGACAGGATCGGAGCCGCAGGCCAATCCGTGATTGCACAACCGCGCCGGTCGCATCCACCTCAACGCGTGGCGTGGCGGCATTAACGACGTACGAGTGTGAAATTACTGGGACGCTCCGCTATTCAGCGCCTCACCCAGGGCGCGGCGGAACGTTTCCCAAGCCTCGACGTCGTGCGACCAGTGGGCGTTGGGGTCGACGCCCGCGTAGGGCTTGTCGACGCCAACCACGTCGTCCTGTAGGTCCTTGATGTCAGCTTTGACGTCTTTGAACGTGGCGCCGCAGACCGCAGCGGCGAGGGTCTGGGCGCGGCGATCGTGGCCGTCCTTGGCGGCCAATAGCCGCAGCATTTCGTAGTCCTGCGCGCCGCGCCGCATGCTCTTGAGACGGAGGGATGCAAACACCTTGCCCGGCAGGCCGATGTGGTCACCGCGATAGACGTACAGCGTTCGGCCCACGGCGTCGTTGGTTTCGTAGAAGATCTGGTTGTCGGTCTCGCGGCGGAACTGCCAGTCGGCCCAGCCGGACAGCCCGCTCCGCCAGGCGGCCACGGCCCAAGTCCGCAGGCCGATCAGCTCGCCGTGGATGGTGTTGGGACCGGTGCGCGGATGGTAGCCGTTGTAGAAGACCACCTTGGTACCGAGGCGTTTCATGTGCGGCCCGAGCGCGTCGAGGTTGATACACAACCCCTGGATGCTGAACATGTCGACGACCGGTGCGAAGTAGTTAGCCACGTCGCGAGGTCCCTCGACCTTGCCGTTGCCGTCCAGGTCGAGCTTGTTGGCCCGGAAGCCGCTTCCGATGTCGAGCTTGTAGATGACGAGTTTGAGCCCGCTGTCCTTGATCAGCCGGGCGGTCTCGTAGATGGCGGCGCCCTGTTCCTTGCCGGCCTCGAACCCCTTGCCGCTTTTGTGGAAGCCGGGCTCGTCGAGGCAGTTCTGGAAGACGCCGTGAACGGTTCGCGTCCAGCCTCGCTCGACGAAGTGGGCTTCCCACCGCTTCAGGGCTTGCGCCAGGTTCTTCCTGAACGCGTCGGTGAATTGCACGCCGCAGTTGCTCGGCGTTTTGGGGGCGAGGACGGGCCAATCACGTCCGGTGCTCTTGCTGGTCTTGTCGGGCCGGTCGACCTGATAGGTAATCGGCAGCGTCCAATAGGGGATGGGTGTGCCCGCGCAGGGTCCTTCGGTCAGCACCGAGCCGTCAAACAGCGGGCCGAACCGGGCATCGAATTCCTTCCAGTCGTAGCCCGTAGCCGGATCGTAGGGAGGTTTGGCCTTGTCGTCGCTGATGACCAGGCGGTGTTCGTGCGTGAGTTTGAAGTACTCGTGCATCACCTTCGGGTCGGGCTCGCGCGAGGTCTGACCGTAGTTCATCAACTCGGCGTGCATGTTGATCGTCGACGGGACGACGAAGTTCCAGACGTGCAGCCGGAGGGCGATCGAGGTTTTCGTGCCGTCGGCGTCGATGGTGACTTGCCCGGTATAGTCGCCGGGTGTGGCGTTGGCGGGGATATGCAGGTCGACCCAGACCGCCTGGTTCTTCTGATCGCAGAAGCGGGTACCGGACGGATCGTGGAAGTCCTTGCTGGGGATCGAAAAGCCGTTGCCGTATTTGAGCTCGGACAGCGGGATGGCCACGTCGGGATACCATCCAGCACCCAGCGGCGCCACACAGGCCCTGTCCTTCTCGGTGCCGCGTTTGCCGTCGATCCAGATATACCATTCGCGGAACAGCTTGAGTTGCTTGCGATCGATCGCCGCCGAGGCGGGACCGGCCAGTGGCGAGGCATCGACAGCCACGCGTTTGGCCTGTCCTTCGAGGATGAGTTGGAAGGCAACCACCTCGTTTCGCCCGCCGGCCACGTGGACGGTCTTGTCCTTGCCCGACCAGACGGAGTTGGCGGCGCGGTAGTCGCCGGTGAAGCAGCCGGGCAGCGCCCGGGGGTTGTCCTCGAAGGCGCGACCGGTCTCGGGGTTGACCCGGGCGTTTTCACCGA
>CBFCZG010000364.1:0-4397 GCA_965602375.1 uncultured Phycisphaerae bacterium
TTCACCAAGGGCGTGATCATCCCCATCGAAGGCGTCATCAGCGACGTCACCCTCGAAAGCCTCGAACGCAGGATGCAGCGCGCCATAGACGACGGTGCCGATCTGCTGATCTTCAGAATGGACACGCCGGGCGGGCTGGTGATCAGCGCCACCAACATCTGCGACGAGCTCAAGAACACCACAGAGGCCTACACTGTCGCCTGGGTTCGCCCCCAGGCACTCAGTGCCGGCGCCATGATCAGCGTGGCCTGCAACGAGATCGTGGTGGCCAATCGCAGCAAGATCGGCGACTGTCAACCCATCATGATCGGGCCACAGGGCGCCGCCGCGGCTCCCGAAGACATTCGCGCCAAGGTTACCAGCCCCATCCTCGAGGAGTTCCGCGACTCGGCCCGCCGAAACGGTTACGACGTGCTGCTGTGCGAGGCGATGATCCAGCCGGAGATCGAGGTCTTCTGGGTGGAAAACACCGAAACTCATGAGCGACGTTTCGTCCAGCGACAGCAGCGAGATCACTTGTTCGGCCTTGAGGCCTCCGAGGCGCCGACCGTTGTCAAGAAGACTTCCGTTGAGAGTGAGCAAAGCCTGAGTGGGCCGAGCGCGAAGACCGAAACGATCGTCCAGCAGAAGGCCGGCCAGTATGTCTCCGACGAGCAGAGCGCCACGCCGTGGCGCTACGTCAAGTCGGACCCGTTGCTGGGCGAGGTTACTCAGCCGGTTGTCCCACACACCGAGTTGCTGACCATGAGTCAGGATCAGGCGATCGCCTTCGGCTTCGCGGAACACAAGCTTTCGACCGAACGCGAGTTGGCGGATCATTACGGCTTGAGTGAGCCGCTGGTCGAATCGGGCTATACCTGGAGCGAGAAGCTGGTCGAGTGGCTGACCTCACCAACGGTGCGTGCCATTCTCATGATGGTCATGCTGCTGGCCGCCTACACCGAGTTCAACACGCCGGGCGTGGGCGTGCCCGGCATCGTCGCCGTCGCCTGCCTGGCCGTTTTCCTCGGCGCCCCCTATCTGACGGGCCTGGCCGATGTCTGGGAGATCCTGCTGATCGTCTTCGGCGTGATCCTGCTGGCCGTCGAGATCTTTGTCATTCCGGGCTTCGGGGTGGCTGGCATATCCGGTCTGGCGCTGATCTGCTTCGGGATCGTCGCCAGCTTCGTCGGCCCAGAAATGCCCAACCAGCCGCCGTTTCACTGGCCCACGCTCGACTACACCGTCGACGCTGTCAGGACCGGCATATGGGTGCTGTTGATCGGTCTGGCCGGCACGGTCGCGGGCGCGATTGCTCTCAGTCGTTACCTGCCGAAGATGCCCTACGTCGGGACCATCGTCGCCTTGAACCCTACCGCGGCCAGCGTCGCCATGGCCGATCCGTATCCTGATGACGTCACGCACCCCGGCGCCGTCGGCGTGGCCCAGAGCATGCTTCGGCCGGCGGGCAAGGCAAGGTTCAACGAGACGTTGGTCGATGTGTGTACCGACGGAGAGTTCATCGAGAGCGGCGCCCGCATCGAGGTCGTCGAACGTCACGGGAATCGCATCGTTGTGCGACAGGTCAAAGGTTAGTCATGGAGCAGCTCACCACGGCTATCATTCTTCAGGCCGTCGGCATTGCACTGCTGGTGCTGGAGATCTTCATCCCCTCTCACGGCGTGCTGAGCCTGACCGGGCTGGGATGCCTGATTGCCGGGTTGTACGCGGCCTTTGGCGTCAGTGCGACGGCCGGCTATGTGTCCTTCTTCATCGCGCTTCTGCTTGTGCCTGCCATCGCCGTGATCGCGGTGAAGGTGTTTCACCGCACGCCGTTCGGCCGGCGCATCTCTCCGCCCAATCCCCGATTGACCGAGGCCGATACCAGCTTCGACGTGGCCGATATCCAGCCGCTGGTCGGCAGCGTGGGCCGGACGATCACGCCGCTTCGACCCGTCGGCACTTGTGAATTCAACGGGCGACGCATAGAATGCGTAGCCGAAATGGGGCTTATCGAGGCCCATCAGCCCGTTCGGGCTGTTCGTATGGACGGGCGCGAGTTGGTCGTGGCCCTCTGCAAAGAGGAATGACTTCAGCCGATCTGATTCGTGTTGGAAATGCCTTTGACCCATTTATCAACAGGGGTATACGAGATGCCATCCACACCGTTTCTGCTGGCTGCCGGCGTGACCTGGCAGTGGATCGTCGCGATCGTACTGATCGTCATCCTCTTCATCTTTCTGATCGTCATCGGGCAGTTCTTCGGCATGTGGCTCCAGGCCTTCATGAGCCGAGCGGGCGTGAGCATTGCCGACCTGATCGGCATGCGCCTGCGAAAGGTCGATTCCCGCGTGGTGGTGCTGTCCAAGATCCGTGCGGTCAAGGCCGGCCTGAGCATGGAGACGAACGACCTGGAGACGCACTACCTGGCCGGCGGGCACGTGCCCAGTGTCATCAACGCGCTGATCGCTGCCGACCGCGCCAAGATCGAGCTGCCGTGGAAGACAGCCTGCGCGATCGACCTGGCCGGTCGCGACATCCTCGAAGCCGTCCAAACCTCGGTGAATCCGAAGGTGATCGACTGCCCCAACCCCGCCAGCGGCCGAAACACCATCGACGCCGTCGCCAAAGACGGCATCCAGGTCAAGGCCAAGGCCCGCGTTACCGTGCGGGCCAACATCGCCCGGCTGGTCGGTGGGGCCACCGAGGAAACCATCATCGCCCGCGTGGGCGAGGGCATCGTCACCACCATCGGCTCAGCGGGCACCTATAAGGATGTGCTGGAGAACCCCGACGCGATCAGCAGGAAGGTGCTCGACAAGGGCCTCGACGCCGGCACGGCCTTTGAGATCCTCTCGATCGATATCGCCGACGTCGACGTGGGCGAGAACATCGGTGCCAAGCTTCAGGCCGACCAGGCCGAGGCCGACAAACGGCGCTTCCAGGCCGAGGCCGAGAAACGACGGGCTATGGCTATCGCTCGCGCCGCCGAGATGCGCGCCCAGGTCGAAGAGAACCGGGCCAAGGTCGTGCTGGCCGAGGCCGAGGTGCCCAAGGCGATGGCCGACGCCTTCCGTTCCGGCAACCTCGGCATCATGGACTACTACCGCATGCGAAACATCCAGGCTGACACCGCCATGCGCGACTCCATCGCCGGTGATGAAAAGGGCGAAGGCAGACCAGGAGAAAGCACGTAGAAATCGACCTAGTACGCCGGCCGTCCGCTTGACCGGGCGGCCGGCATCAGGGTGAGCGCGTTGAAGCTAGATTCCCTGGCACAGATGTTGGCCGACCGCGACATCGGCGACGTATTCCAACTGCTCGTGGCTGCGGCGATCATCATCGTCTCGATGCTCGGCGGCGTTCTTTCCAAGATCGCACAGAAGTACCAGCAGAATCGGGAGGAGGACGAGGCACCACGCCCGGCCCGAAAACCCCCGCCCACGCGGCGCCCCACTTCGCGTGAACGTCCGGATCGCGTGCCCCGCCCGGTCAGACCACCACAACCGAGGCCCGCTCGCCCCGTCGCGCCCGCGCGACCTGTCGTCACGATCGAAACACCATCCGGCCTTCCACAGCGAGTCCCGGTCTACAGGACTGCCCCGAGGCGCGGGCATGCGGCCGCGCCTCGACCCACCGCTCGCGTCGAACCGGTGGTCGCAGCCGAGTTGTCCCCACGCGAAGAGCCAGCGACGCTCACACCACCCCCGCCCGCGGAAGAACCGCGTCGCCAACGGCGCCAACGGGGCCAACCGATCGAGTGCATCGTCGGGCGGATCACTCTGCCACACAAGCGTCTGCGCGAAGCGATCATCTTCCGCGAGTTGATCGACAGTCCCGTCGGTCTGCGCGATGATCAACTCTGGTGGCCGCACTCTTATCGGTAAAGCGCCAAGCAGCTCTGCTCCCCGCAGCAATTCGTAAGTACAGTAAGTCCGTTAACGCTGCTCTTGACTGCACGTGATCGGCGATCGGGTTTCCTGCTGTGCAGCATACGGGTTTGTCCCAGGTTCGCGGCGCTCAGAAAAAAAGTTCATAACTTTTATCGCTAAGCCAACTTGCCGGCTCTCTGGTGTGTTGTATATTTGAGGCGGCAGAGAAATCTGCCAGCATGACTCTCCCCGAGGCGGCCAGATAAGACAAGTTGTGTGCAAGCTCCGGAGTCGGGTGGCGGTTCCCGGACGCTGTTGTTTGTACGGGTTTCACCAGGACCGTCGGGCTTGCCCGAATCGCGCCGAACTTATCGGCCGACGGGACGTACAAGCTGTGCGGATCAGGCAAACGGTCCACTCCAGCCCTCGGAGGCAAGGAGTCATAGGATGTCAGGCACAACGACCGCAAGAGCGGCTCACCAGATGGAGCCGCAAGTCAGGCCGCCCGTCCCTTCCTGTCTCAGCAGGCTCGATCCCGCCGATCGT
>CBFCZG010000365.1:0-4387 GCA_965602375.1 uncultured Phycisphaerae bacterium
TGAATAGCGAGTGGTAAAGGCCGTTGGCCTGCCCAAAGCTGTGCAGGCGGCTGGCGCAGACGGCTGCCTTGGCCTGGTCGCGAGCCTTGCTCAGACTCGGCAGGAGGATCGACACCAGCAGGGCGATGATGGCCACCACCACGAGCAGCTCGATAAGGGTAAACGCCGGACGGCAAGCTCTAGGGTTGGAGGCACCGAACATGACACTTCTCCCGTCCCCCAGAGACGCGAAGAACGTGTGTCCCCGCACGGGCTTTTGACGGGCCAGCCCGCATGCATGCAGTATGGACATGCGCCGCCGCGGGGTCAAGCAGGCAGCCATGGCAGGGGGTGGGTATGTGATCCCCCTTTCGCAGGGAGAACCAAAACGCTACTCGGCCAGCAGGGCCTCGACAAAGAGCGTGGGATCGAACGGCTCGATGTCCTGCGGCGTCTCGCCGAGCCCGACGAACTTGACGGGGATGTCGAGCTGCTCGCGAATGCCGACGACGAAGCCGCCTTTGGCCGAGCCGTCCAGCTTGGCCAGAAAGATGCCCGTGACGTTCACGTGCTCGCCGAAGATGCGGGCCTGGTTGACGGCGTTCTGACCGGTGGTCGAATCGAGCACCAGCAGTACCTCGTGCGGCGAGCCGGGGATTTTGCGCTCGACGACCCGCTGGATCTTGCCCAACTCGCGCATCAGGTGCTCCTGGGTGTGGAGGCGGCCGGCGGTGTCGACAAGCAGCACGTCGGCCTGTCGGGCGAGGGCGGCTTCGCAGGCGTCGAAGGCCACCGCGCCCGGGTCGGCGCCGTGCTGGTGCCGCACGATCTGCACGCCGATCCGCTCGCTCCAGACGGTAAGCTGCTCGACGGCCGCGGCGCGGAACGTGTCGCAGGCGGCCAGGATGACACTTTTGCCCTGGTCGGTGAGGTAGTGGCCGAGCTTGGCGACGCTGGTGGTCTTGCCCGAGCCGTTCACGCCGCTGACGAGGATGACGGTGGGCCCGGCGTCGGCAAGATGCAGTCGGCGGTCGGACTCGGGCCACAGCGCGATGATCCGGTCGCGCAGGAAGGGCACGATCTGCTCGGCCTGGGTAATCTGCCTGTCCTGCCACGCCTGGCGGACCTGCTCGATGAGGCGCACGGTGATGGCCGGCCCCATATCGTCGGCAAGCATCATCTCCTCGAGCCGGTCGAGCAGTTGGTCGTTGATGGGCCCGCGAAGCAGATTTCGAAAGCCGCCGATGATCTTGGCTCGAGTCTTGCCGAGGCCTTGTCGCAACCGATCGAGCATGCCCATAGGAAAATCCTATCCAAAACAAGCGTCGCTTCACACGTCGGGCGCCCGTCGCCCTGCGGATCCCCGCGAGCCGGGACCCGTGGCGCCCGGCGCGAAAGCAGGGTCACAGTGTACGCATCGGCACGGGCGCCACAAGCGGGGAACGTCTGGGTGCGCTGGAGGCAGCCAGAACATTGTGCCCCGTCGCACTGGCGGGCAAGCCGGCATCGGCACGCGCGTGATGCGGGTCTCGTAGCGGGTGCGACGCCCCTTGCCATCGGGCGGCGCCGGCTCTAGCATGCAGTGTTCCGTAGACCCAGGCGCGTGAGGAGTAGCCACCATGACTGGACATGTAGCGATTGTCGGCGCCACCGGAGCGGTGGGCCAGGAGTTTCTCAGTATTCTCGCCGAGCGGAAGTTCCCGGTGGGAAAGATTACGTTTCTGGCGTCGAGCCGGTCGGCCGGCAAGACGGTGGAGTTCTGTGGCAAGCAGCACACGATCGAAGAATTGACCGAGAGCAGCTTTGTGGGGGTCGATCTGGCGTTGTTCTCGGCCGGCGGCGGCATCAGCAAGAAGTTCGCCCCCATCGCCGCCAAGGCGGGTGCGACGGTGGTGGACAACTCGTCGGCCTTCCGCATGGACCCGCAGACGCCGTTGGTGGTGCCCGAGGTGAACCCCGAGGACATCGCCCGGCACAACGGCATTATCGCGAACCCGAACTGCTCGACGATCATCGCCGTGGTGCCGGTGTTCGCCCTGTACAAGCACAACCGCGTCGAGCGGATGGTCGTGAGCACGTATCAGGCGGCCAGCGGCGCGGGCTATCGGGCGATGCTCGAGTTGGAGCAGCAGACGCGCGACGTTCTGGAGGGCAAGCCGGCCAAGCGGGAGGCGTTTCCCCACCAGATCGCGTTCAACCTGTTCTGTCACGACTCGGCCATCGGCTCGGACGGCTACAACACCGAAGAGACCAAGCTGGTCAACGAGACTCGCAAGATGTTTCACGACCCGGATATCCTCATCTCGGCCACGTGCGTGCGGGTGCCGGTCATGAGGGCGCACAGCGAGGCGATCAATCTTACGTTCGCCAAGCCCATCACCGAGCGAGAGGCGCGCGAGATTCTGTCGGCCGCACCCGGCGTTCAGGTGGTCGACGACCGGGCGGGCAACCACTTCCCCATGCCCATCGAGACCTCGGGCGGCGACGACGTGCTGGTTGGCCGGATTCGTCAGGACGTCAGCCAGCCCGACGGGCGGGGCATCGACATGTTCATCTGCGGCGATCAGCTTCGTAAGGGTGCGGCGCTGAACGCCATACAGATCGCCGAGCTGCTGAACGGCAAGTGACCGGGCCGCTCTAGCCCGGTCGTACGCGACATTCCAAAGTTAGATGGAGCAGGTTTGCAGCCTGCTCCGTTTTTGCGCGTGGGGACGGCGGCAGAACCGTCCTGGTACGCCGAAAGCTGCCAGCCGTTTTGACAGTGACAGTCGGACATAGGTTCGGCTGCCGAGAAAAACGCCCTTTAGCACGCAACCAGAGGGGTCTGGCGACTTGGGCTCGTCTGGCACGGGCGTTGCTATATAGCACTGCGGTTGTGGCGAATGGAGAAGTTCAGCGGGCCGACGATGGCCCAGGAGGTGTTAAAGATGTTTCTCGTGAGAACCAAACCGAACCGTGCGTTAGGGTGGCCGCGACTGACCGAGCCATTCGGCCTGTTCGACAGAGGAATTGACCGACTGTTCGACGAGGTGTTGGCTCGCGCGGGCGAGGGGACCGCCTCATGCGGCATCGACGTGTGGGAAGACGACAATCACCTTTATGTTGAGGCCGACCTGCCCGGTCTGGCGAGGGACGACATCGACGTGACGGTCGAGGACGGTGTGCTGTCGATTCGGGCGGCCAAGGACGAGTCGGACGAGCACAAGGGTCGCAACTACCACGTGGCCGAGCGTTGCAGTCGACGTTTCGAGCGACACCTGCGTCTGCCCGAGCACATCGACAGCGGCAAGGTGGACGCCGCGCTCAAGGACGGCGTGTTGACCGTCAAGCTCAACCGGCGCGAGCAGGCCAAGCCTCGCAAGATCGAGGTGCAAGGCCAGTAGCCCTGGCGCGTCCTTCACGCTTAGGCGAAGGCTGACAAAGCACAACAAGCCCAAAGGCGAGTTCCGTAACGAACTGTCCTGCCTCCTACTCAGCGACGACCGCGGGTGGCGCGAAAGCCGCCCGCGGTTTTTGCATCGGCACCTACTGAGCCCGGTGCCTGCGACGGATTTGATCGATGGCCCAACGGGCGTGCTCGGCGACCACGGGATCGTCCTCGTCGGCGGCTCGGGCAAGTGGCGGCGGGCATGTCCTAGCGACGTTGCCCAGCGCGACGGCCGCGTTGCGCCGCATCATGGCAAGGCGAGCCCGCGCCATCGCCGAGCCGCGAACGGCCTGGGTGTAACGGCCTTGGTCCCACCCAAGCAGGTCGATCAGCTCGAGCCCTCGCGCCATCCGGCCGGGCGCAAAGGCCGACTCGCTCGCAGCGGGCGCCCTGCGGTTGTAGGGGCAGGCCTGCTGACAGACGTCGCAGCCGAAGACCCAGTCGCCCATTCTGGGCCGCAAGCTTTCGGGGATGCGGTCGCGCAGCTCGATCGTCAGGTAGCTGATGCATAGCCGGGCGTCGATGGCATGCGGCTCATGCAGCGCCTGCGTGGGACAGGCGTCGAGACATCTTCGGCATTGGCCGCAACGGTCGGGCATCGGCTGGTCGGGCGCGAGATCGAGCGACGTGAGCACCACACCGAGGAACAAGTACGATCCCAGCCGCGGGTGCAACAGCATCGTGTTCTTGCCGATCCAGCCCAGTCCGGCGGCGGCGGCCAGCTCTCGCTCGAGGATCGGCGCGGTGTCAACGCAGATGCGGCTGTCGAACTCGACGTCCAACCGTTCGCGCAGGTCGCCGACCAGACCGCGCAGCCTGGTCCGCAACACATCGTGGTAGTCGCTGCCCCAGGCGTACATGGCCACCCGTCCGCCCCCGGTCGCGCCCGTTGCGTCGGGCGCGGCGTTGCCCGGGTCGGCGGCGCCGGTTTCAGATTCAGCGGACGGGCAATGCGCGTTGGGCTGGGGGTAACTGACCCCC
>CBFCZG010000366.1:0-4381 GCA_965602375.1 uncultured Phycisphaerae bacterium
ATCATACTGGACCACTGCGGTCACCAGGCTGCTGGCTTCGGTGCCCAGGCGATCCGATGTTACAACAACGGTGAATCGGTAGGTTTCATCGAGTTGGTACTCACCGTCAGGCAGAAACGGCGTCCCCGTTATCCAATGGTCGAATACGCGTGCGCGAACCCACGACGCGAGAATCGCCTCTTCTGCTCTGTCCTGAAGACCGGGAGGAGTGCGACCGCGCAACACGTACAGGGCTAATGCCACGCTGCAGCAAACCAGTGCCACGACGACGACCGTCTTGCGCAAGTATTCGGGCCGAGTCCGGCACATCCCCACGCCCTACCACCGAAGCTTCGCGCTAATCACCTCAGCACATCCTGATTATACCTACCTTCTGCCTCGCAAGACAGGAAGGAGCCGCTCGGGAAGAAGGCTTGTCGAAGACCCCACGCCGCCTTGCCGTAAGAGAATACAGAATCGATAATAGACGCCGCTGAGATGCAGCGACGGAGTCGATCATCAAAAGGAGCGCGACCGATGGCCGACGATAAACCCTCCGACGATCAAGACACCGCCGGCACGCCCACGTTCGTCCAGACGGCCGTGACCACGTCGATCAAAGACCTCGACCGATGGCAGCAGATCGGCGAGGAAGAAGCCAAACTCGTCTATGAGATGACGCTGCGCAACGAGCTGTCGGGCGGCACGCCGATCGTCCGCCAGTTCGAGCAGAAGTGGCGCGATATGGTCGGCGCCAAGCACGCCCTCACCACCTGCAACGGAACGGCCGCCCTCTACAGCGCGTTCTACGGGCTCGGCGTGGGCCCGGGCGATGAGGTGATCTGCCCCGACTACACGTGGATCTGCACCATCAGCCCCGTACCGCTGCTGGGCGGCAAGCCGGTGTTCTGCGAGTCCGACCCCGAAACCATGATGATCGACCCAGCCGACGTCCGCCGCCGCATCACCAAACGGACCAAGGCCATCGTCGTCGTGCACTTGTGGGGCTGGGCGGCCGACATGGACGCGATCATGGCCGTCAGCCGCGAAACCGGCGTACCCGTCGTCGAGGACTGCTCGCACGCCCACGGCGCCACCTACAAGCGAAAGCCCATCGGCTCACTCGGGCACGTAGCCGCCTGGAGCCTTCAGGGCACCAAGCCGCTCAGCGCCGGTGAGGGCGGCGTGATGACCACCAACGACGGCGAAATCTTCGACCGCGCCTGCCTCATCGGGCAGGTCAACCGCATGAAGGGCATGGACCTTCAGACCACCTCCTATGCCCAGTACCAGCCGCTGGGCACGGGCATGAAGTTCCGCGCGCATCCGCTGGGTATCGGCATCGCCCTCGTGCAGTTGGCCAAGCTGCCGGCGCTGAACGAACGCCGTCGGCAATACGTCGACGCCGTCGAGCAAGGACTCTCCGACATTCCCGGGCTTCGGCCCGTGCCCACCTCGGCGGGATCAACGCGAGGCGGCTACTACGGCTTCCCGCTGCACTATTGCCCTGAAGAGCTGGGCGGATTGGCGAAGGACAAGTTCTGTGCCGCGCTGACCGCTGAGGGCGTGCCGGCCGGCGGCAGTCCGTACGATCTGCTCCATCGACTGCCGATCTTTCAGGACGGCTTCGACCTGTTCACCGGCAACCGCCAGCCGCCGGTGGAGTGGACCGGCTACACCGATGACGACTTCCCCGTTACAGACAGGATGCACGCCGGCCTGGTCTTCCTGCCCCTGCTGAGCGACCCGGCCCCCGGTGCGGTCGAGAAGGTGCTCGGGGCAATCCGCAAGGTTGCCGACGCCGCCACAGCGCCGGCGAAGTAAGGGAGGCCGGAGCGTGACGGCGATGCAGCACCGTACGTCAATCTGCGATGCGTTGATCTACCTGGGCCGCGACTGCGGGATGCCGGCATTTCAATACGCCGACCTCGCCTCCATTCAGCGAACGCTCGACAAATACCACATCGAAACGGCGCTGCTGCACGCCTTCGCTTGCCGCACACTCGATGTGACACAGGGCAACCGACTCATCTTCGACGCAGCCGCGAGCGACCCGCGACTGGTCCCCTGCCCAGCCGTGCTGCCCAACAGCGAACTCGAGGTGGGCGACGAGGCCGACTTCGTCGATCAGCTCATCCAAGACGGCGCGAGGTGTGTGTGCCTCTATCCCAATACGCACGGCACCACTCTCGACGCACGGATCGTCGGCCCGCTCATGGATGCGTTGCAGGACCGTCGCCTTCCGCTGGCCGTCTTCGAGGCCGAACTGCTCGACGTCGCTTCACTCGCGTCCGCCTATCCGCGTTTGCCGGTCATCGTGCACGCGCCGCTGGCGCGGAACCGCACGCTCCTGGCAACGCTTCGAGCAACGCCCAACCTCTACATCTCGATCGCGCCGCGGTTTGCCCGTTACCGCGCTCTGGAAGTCATCGTCCAGCAGTGCGGCCCCGACCGTTTGCTGCTGGGCTCGGGCTACCCAATCTCTGAGCCCGGCGCGCCGATCGCCTACCTGCTCTACTCCGACCTGAACGACGAAGCGGTTGGCCGCATCGCGCGCGACAATCTGCTCGGCCTGCTCGCCCAGGTCGACGTGCGCCGCGCCGCGTCCCCAGACCTCGCTGCGGACCACGGCCAACAGAACTCCGTAGACCTGCCTCAGACTGCGGGCCTGGCCTGTCACGTCTGGCGGCGCGAGCCCGTGCAACTGCCCGGAATCGTTGACATGCACGCCCATTACGGCAGCGTGCCGGCGTTCGCCGTCTGGCGCGGCGATGTCGATCAGCGTCTGCGCGAGATGGACCGCGTGGGCATCGAGAAGATGTTCCTCAGCCGCAGCGGTGTGGGCTCGCCCGAGGCGGTCTGGGCCAACGATCAGGTGCTCAAGGCTATGCGCTACTGCCCGCAGCGAATCCTTGGCTACGCCACCTGCTATCCCATCACCGACGATCTGGGGATCGGGGAGATCCAACGCTGCATCGACGCCGGCATGCAGGGCGTCAAGCTTCACAGCGCGGCCGGCCTTGCCTACACCGACCCGCGTTACGCGCCGGTCTGGCAATACGCCGACGAGCGACAACTGCCCGTGCTCCTGCACACCTGGGGCGCACTGGCCGAACTCAAGCCGCTCTTCGAGCGCTATCGGTCGGCGCCCATCCTGCTGGCCCACGCCGGTGCGGCCGAGCCCGAGTCTTACGTGGCGTACGCCCGCAAGTACCCGAACCTTTACCTTGACCTGTGCTTCTCGGGCGCGCCCTACGGCGTGATCGAATACTTCGTGCGGGAACTTGGCCCCCAGCGCATGCTGTTCGGCTCGGATTCACCTTACATGTCGATTCAGCAGCAGCTTGGCCGCGTGCTCTTTGCCGACATCGCCGAAGACGAAAAAAAGGCGATCCTAGTCGACAACCCGAAGCGCATTCTGGATCACCATCGGACCTGAGCGCGATCGTGCTTGGGGTTTCCACCTACACGAGTAACGTTCGACGTGGCCGTGCAGCCGGCAGAAAGCCCGAACGCCCACAAATGAGAGTGCCGTTCGGCAGCAGCGTCCTAGGTGGCTGACCCAAAATGGCCGCTTCGCCACTTGGGGGTTGCAGAAGGCGGGTGGTCGCGGCTATGCTCTAATAGTGAACAGGGGGCACGGAGGGGACCTGCCACGGCCGAGCCGAGGTGGTCCAGGAGGGTCAGTTTGGTCGCCGGCCGCGCGCAGACACGTTCCACCTTGTCGCACCCGGATAGCGCGGTCGTACAAGACGTCAGGATTGAGGCAAAGCCTTGAATCGCCCATTCGGGTTCGCTAGCGGACTAGCCCCTCGCATCATGCCTTGGGGCTGTTTCTGTGCGGGCGCGCATAGGCACATGTGTTCTGAAATGTCTAGGATTCGTTTCTTTGCGAGGGGTAACTGGAGGACCGAATAATGCTTCGTGCACTGTGGGTATCTGTGTTGCTGGTCGCGGTGGCCAGTCCGGCGTATGCCTGGCTCGACCCGGCCGACCCGAACGTCGACGTCGTCCTCAACTCCGAGGACGCACGGCAGGCGTTCTACAACGGACCGAGCGGACAGGCTGAGTGGCTGTACAGCTACGGCGCGTCGACGGTCATTCGCATCAAGGGCTATGACGACCCCTCGATGCTCAAATGGGCCGACGTCGATCTGGCACCGTATGCCGGGCAGACGATTGAGGAGGCAGAGCTGCATCTATGCCTCTACGGCAGTTCGATCGTCAACGCCCTGGTGGTCTCGACCATCAACGCCCCATGGGACGAGGGCAACTCCAGCGGCTTCGCCGGAACGGGCGATCCGTGCTGGCGGTGGCGGGCCTACCCGAGTACCGAGTGGTCGTTCATCGGCAGTGACTTCTCGACCGCCAGCTTCGGCAACTTCGGCACGCTGGTCAGCTA
>CBFCZG010000367.1:0-4365 GCA_965602375.1 uncultured Phycisphaerae bacterium
TGGCGATGCGCGTGATCGAATCGATGGCCGAGTCGATCTGCAACTGGTTCGCGCGGACCTCGGCATCGGACACAGCGCTCTCGTTGGCGGCCTCAATCACGAGATCCTGAATGTCCACCAGCAGGTCCGCCACCTCGGCCAGCGCCCCTTCCGAAGTCGCGATCACGTTACTGGCACGCTGGCTGTTGGAAATCGCCTGCCGGACCCCGGCAATCTCGGATCGCAGATTCTCCGAGACGATCAAGCCGGCTGGGTCGTCCGCACCCCGGTTGATCCGAAAGCCGCTACTGAGCCGCTCCAGAGACAGCTGCAAGTCCTGGTAGGAACGGTGCAGTCTGGCCTGCGCCGCCAGGGCTGACACGTTGGTGTTAATCGTAGCCATTGCTATCCTCCTTGACTGTCGTCCCCCTCTGCAAGACACCCGGCTGGCTCCCGGGCGATCCGCGGCGGCGTAGGTCGCTTCACCACCGCGGTCCCGCCTTCACCGGTGCCTTTTCCTTTTCTGCGGGGTAGACCGCTTATCCGAGCCCGCAGTCTCGACAATGTCCTCCGGCCTGATATCCGCCGCCGCCCGGTTCTCCCGCTTGATGGCGTCGTACACTTCCTTGCGGTGCACGGGAATCGCCGACGGAGCCGTGATACCCAAACGAACCTTGTCCCCTCGAATGTCAACGATCGTGATCTCTACGTCATCTCCGATCATGATCGTTTCGTCGCGTTGTCTTGAGAGCACCAACATCCTCGGCTCCTTCCTTGGCCTGCCGATGCGCTCGGCGCGGGACGTATCGTCCCTGCGTCTTTCGCCACCGCCCGGGACGCCCCGACGGCATCGCGAAGACGCAACTCGATCGGCCACGAGCTGGCCAGCAGGCATTCTGAATGCTTCCAGAACGCTGCGCTCGCCCGTGGCGGTTTCCTCACGCCGTCCTGCTGACGGCTTCGCGCTTCTCCGCCATCTCCATCAGCGGATGTCGAGTCGTGTAGCGCCGGTCCGAAAGCACGAGCTGCTTGCCCCGCCGGGTCTGTACGTTGATGACCAACGGGCCCTGAAGGTTGCCGGTCAACACACGATCGACTTTGTTGACAATAACGAAGACCTGGGCCTCATCCACCTCGCTCAGGCCCAGACGCTCCAGCTCCTCGGCCTTTACCGGAACACGATAGTCCGGTATGAACAGGCGAGGGTCGCATACGACGAAGGCCAGGTCGGCCCGATCGACGGCTTGCAGCCAATAGAACCCACTGTCCTGCCCCGTCTGGATCAACGCATAGCGCTGCTGGTCCGGAAACCCGAGAATGCCCTTCTCGAAATGAATCAGCCGATTTTCGTCGACTTCCAGCTCTCCAAACCGCGACGTTTGAATCTTCATGTGTTCAACTCCTTGTGCTATCCGTCCTGCACATGATCATGCATGCCGCCCTTCAGGCGCGACTAGCTCAGAAACTCCAGCAAAGAAAGGTTCATCAACTGCGAACCCGTCATAATGCTCGCCTGCAACGCCGTCTGGGCCTGCTGGAACTTCGTAACCGCCTCCGTGTAGTCCGAGTCTTTCACCTCGCTGAGCATCTGCTGCGTGGCGTTGACCGCGTCCTCGGTACGCGTAAGACGCTCGCTCATCCCTCGCGCCTGCGCACCCACGACGCCCTGCCATCGGTTCACTTCCGTCAACAGCTCGCCGATCCTCTCGCCGGCCTGGGTGACGGCCGACCGATCGCCGGCCATCAGACCGTCTCGCAGCTTGATCAACTGATTGAAAATGCCGTCGGGGCTGACCGGGTTGGTGTCGTCCGAAACCAGCGTCACCGGGCCGGCACCGCTGCCCACCTTGCCGGACAGGCCAAGATGGTCCAACGCGGGCGAGAGATTCAGCTTCTCGAGGCGCAACGTGTCGGCGCCACCCACGTTGTCGGTCAGACGGATGCCGTTGCCCGTGTCGGTCAGATCGGCGAGGAAATCGTTCGGAGGCGCGGCACCCACGCTGAGACCGGCCGTCGCGGCCGCCGCATTAATCAGGTCGATCACATCCTGAATCGTCTCGGCCGACGACAGATCGACGTCGAAGTAGACGCTGTTATCCGTCGTGTAAATCCGCAGATCGTCGCCCGCGACCGTTTCCACACCCTCGCCACCGTTGAGCTCACTCAGACGCGTGTCGCCCCAGAATGACCGGATGCCCAGCACTTCAGCCGCACTGCCGCCGTTCTCGCCGATCCGCAGTTGCTGCCCGGATACGCGGCTGACCACGTCGATCCCTGTGCCGTCTTCGTTGATCCGCGCGAGAACGCCCACGCCCGCCTCGTTCAGCGCATTGAGCACGTCTTGAATCGTAGTTGCACCGGTAAACTCCACCACGGTAGGCTGACTGAACGTACCGTCATTCGTGATCTGCACACCGCCGGCCAGATTGATCCCCGCGCCACCGTTCAATGCCGACAACGGCGTTGTCAGCGTCAGGCGAGCGTTCACGTCGAGACCGTCGAACACCCCGGCAGGACCGGCCGGTGGGGCAAACGTGTCGGCGATGCCAAGATCGATCGCCGTCTGACTCCCGCCGACGTCGCCGATGGTCACCGTCTCGCCGCCCTGCACCGTGATCTGCAAGCCGCTGATGCCCACGGCCACCGTCGTGGTCGAACCGGCCGCCGCCAGAGCGTCGTTGATCAGGTCGGCCACGTCCCCGATTCTGTCGGCTGTGGACAGATCCACGGACACCGGGCCTGAAACAGATGTGTCGTCGATCTGAATCTGGCCCAATCGAACGCCGCGATTGAGCGCGCCATCCAGGTCGCGAAGCCGCGTACCGCTGGTCAGCGCAGGCGCCAGATCGCGCCAGCCGCTGACCTCCGACGATATCGCACCAAAGAGCTTCTCCCCGGTCAGGCCGAACGGATACTCGGACAACAGTTCCACGCGAGAGCGCAGTTGCCCCGTGTCGCCCTCAAACAGCACGCCCCCAAGCTCCTGAACAAAGGGAGCGGTCGTTGTGCGACGTCCGCCGAAGATGTACACGTCCTGGAACTGGCGGTTGCCCACGCTCACCAGCGCGTCGATGATGCCCGAGATCAACTGTGCGGCCGATTCCCACTCCGCCTGCTGCTGCTCGTCCAGCGGGTCGCCCGCCAGGTTCAGACTCTCACTGCCTATGTCCCGCGCCTCGATGAGCAGGTCGCCGATCTCGCCGATCGTCGAGTCCGTCAGACTTAGGAACCCGTCGGCATAGCGGATGTTGTCCAGAACCTGCGCCTGCTGTTCGAGTAGCTCCGTCAGCCGAATGGCACGCTGCGCGGCCGCGGGGTCCTCGCTCGGAGCGAGGAACTTGTTGCCGGTAACCAGGCGCTGCTGCTGCTGGAACAGTTCCAGCGTGTTCTTCTGGAGCTGATCCAACAGGGTCATCGCCCGAAGGTTATGACTGATGCGCGTAATGTTGACCGACGAAATCGCCATATTCCCTACCGAATCAATCCGATCAGTTCGTTGATGAGCTCGTCGACCACGCTGACATATCGCGCCGCGCCCTGATAGGCCTTCTCGAACTTCATCAGTTGGACGGCTTCCTCGTCCAGGTTCACCCCGCTGACCGATTCGTGCTGCGCCTCCAGCGCACCGGAGATGATGCCGGCAGCAGACACAGCGTTCAGCGCCGCCTGGCCCGAGACCGCAACGGCTCCGACGATGCCGTTGTAGAAGTCCATCAGCGATTGGCTGCCGCCCAGCGTCGCACTGATCTCATTCGCCAGCGCCGCGATGCGCCCGGCATTGCTGCCGTCGCCTTCGAGATTCTCCGTGGCGACCGCCAGCAGTTCCGGCGAGTTGGCCAACAGGGGATTGATCGAGATGTCCGACGCATCGCTGCCCGAGAAAAAGGTGTTGATCCCCAAAGCCGCCAGTACGTGCGAGCTGTCCTGACTGAAGGTGAAGCTGGCGCCTGGGTCGGAGGTGATCGACAGGCGCCCGTCGGCGGTCACCGACGCGGAAATGTGATCCATCGCATCGAGCACAACCGCCAGATCGTTCAAGGTCGTGTCCGGCCCGACGCCGTCCAGGTCGACGGTGATCTGCGTAACCGTCGACCGACCCGCATCGTCCGTAACGGTAATCAGAAAGCTCCCGTTCTGCGGAACCAGACCCAGCCCCGCGCCGCTTGCATTCAGCGCCAAGGCCGGCTCGAGCACCGCGTATTCGCCCGTGACGTCGGTCAACCCGACCAGGCCCTGGCCTTCCGCGTGCAGGCGATTGACGTCCTGGATCAACGCCCCCGTCAATTGGTTCAGCGATGCCATGTGTGTCAGGACGTGCTGCTGCCGCGAGTTCAATATGCCCTCCAAAGAGCCGCCTCGTACGTCGAGCAGCGAATGGTCGTCCTC
>CBFCZG010000368.1:0-4361 GCA_965602375.1 uncultured Phycisphaerae bacterium
ATCCACCGCCTCAATGCAGGATTGAAGCGACGAGAGAATCCACCGATCCGCCAACGACAGATCCGCCGGCGCCAGCGGGCGAGGGTTGTGATCCGCCAGGTTTGGTATGACGAAACCCGTCGCCGCCTGCCACAGTTTGTTGCAGAAGTTGCGACCTACCTCGAACCTCGGACTGACGTTGATCGTCCGCCCGTCGGGCAGCGTCTCGGTATCGACGGGCATCCTCACGTCTTGCGTTTCAGTGCACATCGACGCCAGGGTGAAACGCAGCGCGTCGGCGCCGTACTTCTCGATGATGTCCACCGGATCGACGCCGTTACCGAGCGACTTACTCATCGTGCGGCCCTGGCCGTCCAGAATCTTCGGGTGGATGTACACGTGGGCGAACGGCACTTGTCCGCAGTTGTAAAGCCCACTCATCACCATCCGCGCCACCCAGAGCGTGATGATGTCGCGCGAAGTAATCAGCACCGACGTAGGATAGTAATACCCCAGTTCGGCCGTCTGCTCGGGCCAGCCGAGCGTCGAGTGCGGCCAGAGCTGGCTGCTGAACCAAGTGTCCAGCACGTCGGGGTCCTGCTGCCAGCCGGCCTGCTCGAGCCTGGCCTGCAGCGGCGTGTCTTCGTCGCGGATGCACACGCGCGTGCGGATCCAGCCCTCCTTTTCCGGATGGGCCTCGATCGTTAGGTGATACAGCCCGCCGCCTGCAACGTAATGCTGCCAGTCACCGCCCACCGCTCTGTCGAGCGCGGCGATCGTGCGGGCGTCCAGCTCGTGCCCTTCGACCCGCTTGGGCTCAACGTCGCCGGGCAGCTCAAGGTCGCGCGTCCAGACGGGAATGCGATGGCCCCACCACAACTGCCGGCTGATGCACCAGTCGCGCTTCTCGCCCAGCCAGTCCATGTAGGTCTTGGCGTAGCGCTCGGGGAAGAACCGTACACGGCCGTCCGCCACCGCGTCCATCGCCATCTGCGCCAGCCCGGGCACGACCGAGCCGTCGGCGAGCTTCACGCCGCCTTCCACATCGCCCATTCGCACGAACCACTGCGCGGTCAGGTACGGCTCGATGGGCGTCTTGCTGCGGTCGCTGTGGCCGATGTCGGTTTCGTAATCCTCGACCCGATCGATCAGACCTTCCGACTCCAGCGCCGCAACTACGGCCTTGCGGGCCTCGTAGCGGTCCATGCCCGCAAACCGCCCCCCGTTGTCGTTGATCTTGCCGTCGGGCGTGAGAATGTTGACCATCTCCAGGCCGTTGCGCACGCCGCAGTCGTAGTCGTTCGGGTCGTGGGCGGGCGTGACCTTCACGCAGCCGCTGCCCAACTCCATCTTCACCAGCGCCGGGTCGGCGATGATGGGAATCTCGCGCTGCATAAGCGGCAAGACGCACGTCTTACCCACTAGATGCGCGTAGCGCGAATCGTCGGGGTGGACGGCCACTGCCGTGTCGCCCAGCATGGTCTCAGGCCGGGTCGTGGCCACCGTCAGATGTCCGCCGCCCTCGGCGAGCGGATAGCGGATGTGCCACATGTGGCCGCGGACCGTTTCGTGATACACCTCGTCGTCGGCGACGGCTGTCTGCAACTGCGCATCCCAGTTGACCAGACGCACGCCGCGGAAGATGAGCCCGTCGGCGAACATCCGGAAGAACGTGTGCCGCACCGCCGTGGCGCACATCTCGTCGAGCGTGAAGCGCGTTCGCTGCCAGTCGCAACTGCAACCCATCAGCCGAAGCTGACTGAGGATGCGGGCCTCGTACTCATCCTTCCAGTTCCATATGCGCTCGACCAGTGCTTCGCGGCCGATGTCGCGTCGCGTCTTGTTCTCTTCTTTGAAAAGACGCGTCTCGATCACCGCCTGGGTCGCGATGCCCGCGTGGTCGGTCCCCGGCACCCACAGCGTGTTGTCGCCGGCCATCCGGTGCTTGCGAATCAGAATGTCCTGGAGCGTGTTGTTGATGGCGTGCCCCAGGTGCAAGGCGCCGGTGACGTTGGGCGGTGGGATGACGATCACGTATCGCTGGTCGGGCCCGCGCTCGTCCGGCTCGGCGTGGAAGTAGCCGCCGTCCAGCCAGAACTGGTTGATGTCGGCTTCGATGGCCTTGGGATCGTAATGTGATGGTTGCTTGCCCATGGTTCCTGTCGTATCGGCACTCGGGGTCGAAACACTTACGAATCATGAAGTGTACACGGCCCGCCCCCCGATGGCCAGCAACGCGCGCCGACGAGGCGTCACGTCTTGCTTGGGGGGGGAACTCACAGACTTGGCGGCTGCGGTTGCCGCATACCCGGCCCGTATGCACGAAGGACCTGAAACACCTGACGTCAGTCGCCGGGCGGCCCCGTGGCGTCAAGGGCCGGGTTTGGCCGGAGCCCGGGCGCCCAGGTGTTCTTTGACTACGGTGTAGTCGGCCGTGGTGACTCGTCCGCTGCCGTTAAGATCATACCGGGCGTCGGTCCGCTCGCCGAAGTGCTCTTTCACTTCGCCGTAGTCGGCAGTCGTCACGCGCCCGCTGTCGTCGGCGTCGCCCGCCAGCGCGCAGACGTCCAGGACGAAGTCGCGCACGCCCAGCCCGGGCTGCGGCGTGACGCGATACCACGTCAGGTTGCTCAGCGCCGCGCCGATCTCGATGGCCCGTAGCGTATCGGACGCCTGCGCAGTGCTGCCCAGCTCGTAAGTGAAATCGGTCGGCCCCAGATCGTCGCCGCCGGCCAGCGGCACGATGCTCAGCGCCGCTCCCGTCGGCAGCGCCACGCCGCTGCTGAATACCAGCTCGATCAGGTTGTTCTGTGTTCTGGGCAGCGTACCGTCGGGCAAAGGTTCGCTGGTCGCCAGCCCGCCGAGTTCGTACGCGCCGATGTCCGGTCGCCCGTTCTGCACACGCGGGCTGCCGGCAAGGTCCGTGTCGGCCTGCCCGAATGTGGGCAAGTAGTTGGGATCGCCCGCATCAACGCACGGCGAGGTTGCCAGCAGCCGGTAGTCGCCGTTATTGGGATCGACGAACTGCGGATCGGCATCGAAGTTGCCAATCCCTCCTTCGGTCCAGCCGCGAATCAGACAGTAGCGGTTGGACGCAGAGTCCAGGGCCAGTCCTTCCGCGTCGGTGTCCGGGTTGAACAGAATGCAGTTCTCCAGCCCTATCGCGCCCCTTCCACTTGTTCTGACGGCGTACTGACCGCTGTTGAACGCGATAGTATTATTCTGCACTAACTCCGGAGGGTAGTCGGAGTAGATCGCTGCGTAGCCGGACGCCACATTACCGGCGAACACATTGTCGGCAATCGTGGGCGGAATGTCCGTGGAGTGGTACAGATACAGGCCCCCGCCATCGTCGCCGCCCGTGTTGTCCTCGATCACATTCCCGATGATCTCAAGTGCTTCCGCGCCGTAGTCGTAGATCCCGCCTCCCTCATCAAGTGCCTGGTTCTGTGAGATGTCATTGCCGATGACCTGAGCCCCATGGCCGCCCACAAAGACCCCACCGCCCTGGCTCACATTGCCGCCGTTGTTGCTGATCACATTCTCGCAGATCAACGGAGCGCCGCCGCGGACGCCGCCGCCATCGTGACCGCCGATCATGTTCTTCAGAATGCTCGGGCGTCCATCGCACGAAACGCCCACCCCGCTGGCGCCCGGAGCATGCGTGATCGACAAGCCTGTAAGGATCGAATCACGACCTACGTCACTGCCGAGATCGACTGCCGCGCCGGGCCCGGCTTCGATGACCGTCGCAGCCACCACGTTCGGGTCGTCCGGATCGGTGCCGGTCACGGTGATGATCTTGCTTAGAAAGTCGATGTTCTCCTGATACGTACCGGGCAGCACCATCACGATCTCGGACCGGTCGGCAGCGGCCGCGTCGATGGCCGCCTGAATCGTCTGCTTCGGCCCGTCGGGTCCGACACAGTTCGGATCGGCGCCGCTCCAGCCGTCATCGCCGCAGGTGGCCACGTAGATGATCCGCTGCTCGACGATCTCGTCGGCCCCGATATCCGCCCGGCCCAGCCCGATCCGCGCCTGCCCGTCCAGGTCGGTCACGCCGGGCATCTGACCGTAGGCCGGACTACCCGCGTTGACGCACGGCGAGCTATACGGAATGTGAAAGTCCTCGTTCTGCCAATCGCCCAGCAACGGATCACCGGCGACGTTGCCGTGACGCTCATAGTCGAGCGGCACGACCCCAAACAGGTTGCGGCCGACGGCTGGGTCGGCGTCAAAAACCGCAATGTCCTCGGCCGTGTTCTGCCAGAAGATGTTGTTGAACATATCGGCATCACCGGCCAGCACGCAGAACACCGCCGCCCCGCCCAACTCACTACCGTCGGCCTGGTTGCCCACGATGGTGTTGTTGAGAACCAGAT
>CBFCZG010000369.1:0-4358 GCA_965602375.1 uncultured Phycisphaerae bacterium
TGCTGATCGTCAACGTGGCGCAGCCGCTGTGCAGCCTGGGGCTCAACGAGGCGGTCGCGCGCTATGTGCCCCACCATGAGGCGAGGGGGAGCCTGCTGCCGTTCGTACGAGGGGCGGGCAGGCTGGTATTGGCGGCCGGACTGATCCTGACGGCGCTGCTTGCGGCAAGTGGGCCCTTTGTGGGCGAGGCGTTACTGGGCAGCCACCTGGCCGACGGCGTCTATCGATCCGATCCGTCGCAGCGGATGGGCGTGGTCATCGCTATCAGCGCGGCGACCACTCTGGGTCTGGTGGCGTACTGGCTGGTGGGATCGGTACTTCGCGGTCTGCGGCTGTTTCGCGCGCTCAGCGCAATGGAGTTGAGCAGTTCGCTGCTGTTCGCGGCGTTGGCGACGGGGGCGGTGCTGGGAGGGTGGCGGTCGGCTGAAGCGATTCTCGGGTGTTACCTGCTGTCGATTCTGGCGCCGGGGTCCGTTTTCGGACTGAGCTGCATGAGGCGGCTTCGCTCGTGGCCGGGACAGCACGCCGATAAGACCGACTTAGCACAGCGGGGATTATTGCGCTATGGCCTGTGGCTGGCGGCGGCGACGGTCATGTGGCAACTACTTCAGTACTGGCCCATGTGGTATCTCAACAAGGCGGGGAGCAAGGAACTGACGGCGGTGTACGCAGGTGTGCGGGTGATCGCACAGTTGGTGATCGTGGGGGCCGGCGCGATCACAACGGTAGTAGCGGCTTCGGTTACGCGGACGTGGGAGACACGGGGCTGGGAGGCGGCCGAGGCGCAGCTCAGGCTGGCAATCAAGAGCGTCGGGCTGGGGCTGCTGAGCGTTTGCGCGGCGGCGGCGCTGTGCCGAGGGTGGCTTATCGGCTTGTTCCCGGCTGCGTACGAGGCAGGCGGGCCGATCTTACCGGTGCTGCTGGGTAACTTCATGGTAGTGGGCATGGTCGGTTTGCTTGTGGTGTGGTTTGGTCTGATCGAAAAGACGGTGTGGACGCTGGTGGTGTATGCGGCAGGTACGTTCTGCAACGTCTGGTTCGGGCTATATCTGATGGGCGAAGCGAGCGGCGCGCATGGGTATGGGACGAAGTTCCTTACGGCCGGGATTGGCAATTTGTTACCGGCCGCCGCATGGACGGGAATGCTGGCGTCGCTATGCGCTGCCGGCGTGTGCTTATGCATTCTGCGCGCTTCAGGAAGGCGTTTGGACGTGGGGACGGTCGTACTTTCGTTGAGTGCGCTTCTGCTCGGCCTGCGCTGGGAGATTATGCTGGCTGGTGCGGTGCTGTTGGTGCTGACGAGTTGGGCCAGTGCGATAATCTTCTCGCGCGACGAGAAAGAACTTATCAGGACACGCCTGGCGGGGGTCATTCGTTTGGTTCGTCGCAATCGGTAAGACCGTTTCCAAACGCAGTGACTGCGTGCTTTTACAAATCGCGAGCCAAGTAATTCCGTCGACATCTCATGCCGATGAAACGCTCGCTGCCGTCAGTGAGGTCTTGCAGCTTGTCTCTTGAAGCAAGGGCCGACGGCCAAGCGTTGGCTGGTATGTCAAGAACGGCGGGTCTGTTGGATGACGTTGACCCAAACGAGAAGCGAGGCCCACGGGGGACTGTAGCGGGCATGAGTCATATTCTCGAAGTACTCGGACGGGGATTACTGTCGAATCTATCCAGCGCATTTCAGGCGGTGTTGAGAGACACCGAGCCGGAAGCCACGGTACAGGAGCTACGTGCTCGGGCGAGGCAGGACACAAGCGATCCTGCGCCGTGGATTTTACTGGGAGGTCGATTTCTGCGTCAGATGCGGACGGTCGAGGCGCGCGACTGCTTTGCCCGCGCGGTCAAACTCGACGACGAGTCGGGCGAAGCGCGAATCGGCCTGGCGTGCGCGGTAGACGAGCTGGGTCGAACGGACGAAGCCATCGCTCAGTTGCGCGAGGTGCAGCGTATGCACCCGGACGAAGTGGCGGTGTGCTTCTGTCTGGCGTTCTGCCTGGAGCGCCGCGAACAGGGGTCGCTGGCCGCCGCCGAGTATCGGCGAAGCCTGCAGTTGTGCCCCACCCTGCGCAACGCGCACGAGCGTCTGGCAGCCATTTCGCTGCAACGGGGACAGATCGATCGCAGCATCGATCACTACAGGCAGTTGTGCGATCTCGATCCCGACCAGATCGAGCTTCACCTGATGCTGGGCAATCTTCTGTTGCACGCCGGCGAGGCGGAAGAAGCGGCCAAGCAATGCGAAATTGCCCTGACGATGCAACCGGACAACTGGAGCGGACGTAACGACTCGGCCGCAGCGTATGAATCGGCGGGTCTGCTCACCGAAGCCATCGACCGGCTGGAGGAGACGGCCCAGGCCGACCCCGACAGTGCCGACACCTATCTGCGGTTGGGCGACCTGTACCGCAAGGTGGGGCGCCTGAGGCGAGCGCTGGACCGGTACCTGCGCGCCGTGCAGGTCAATCCGGACTACCTGGAAGCCACCGTGAAGGTTGGGACGATGGAGCTGCACGAGCAGCACTATCTCGAGGCAGCGCAGTGGTTTAACCGCGCGGTTCAGTTGAACGACCGTCTGTTGGCCTCCTACGTCAGCCTCGCCGTGGCGCAACATGCATGCGGACAGCTCGAGCCAGCAGCTGAATCACTGGAGATGGCGCGGAGCTTGGAGCCAAACAGCACGCTGCTGTTCTCGGAAGTAGCGGGCTTGCAGTTGAAGGCCAGCATGGGCCCTGCGACCGGCCGATCGGCGATTGCGTCCGGGCTCGATCAAGCCCGCAGACGAGACGCCCACGATGCGACCGTTCTGCTGGACGAGCAAATCCGCCGCCATCAGCGTGCCGTGCAGCGCAACGAGAACCACGCCGAACTTCACTACCGCCTGGGCGTGCTGTTACGCCAGAAGGATTGTCTGGACGCGGCGATCGGGCAATATCGCCAGGCTGTTGCCATCAACCCGGTCTACGCCCGCGCGAGCATCAAACTGGGTCTGGCTTTGAAGGAGCGTGGCTGCGAGCAGGAAGCGACCGAGGCGCTGCAACAGGCCCTGCGGGGCCACCAGGAAGACATGACGCTGCACTACAGGCTGGGGCTGTTGTTCTCTCAGCGGGCGCAGTTCGAGTTGGCGGTAGAGCACTTCGAGCACAAGACGGCGGAAGATGGTCAACACCTGGCCGTACACGGCAACCTGGTGCTGGCCCTGCAAAACATGGGCCTGGTTGACGGCGCCGCGGCTACATGGCAGGCGATATCGGAGCTGAACGCGGCCGACACGGGTCAGGCTGTATCCAGCAGCCAACCCGGTCTGACCGATTGACCCGTCCGCAGCTAACGCATTGCTGACACCTCCGTGCGGCGCGGCCCTCGTGCCGCTGCCGTGACCACCTTCGGGGCAAGTCAAGCCGACTGCGTCCATCCCCGAGGCGCGATCGCTTTTGCATTGCCGGGCACTGCCGATCGCAGTATCCTCTCATTTGGCGCGGTGTGTGGCGGCGTGGATCAGGTGAGGCACTTCGGCGACGGCTGACCCGGGCCGCAAGAGTCGGTCGACGCAGCATGGACGGCACGCGTCGACGCACGGATGCTGACTCCGGGAGGATGATTCTGCACACGACCCTTGGGCAGGGCGAACCGGGCGAGGGACGGGGTTCTCACATGAGGGCGCCGCCGGCCAACCCGTACAGGTGCTGGGTTGTGGCTTTGAGTATCGTCCTGGTGGCGGCGTTGACGCGGTTCTATCGTGTGGATTGGAGCGTATCGGGAGACGACACCAGCACGTTCACAGCCGTTCGCAGTCTGCTGGACAAGCCGTTCTTCCTGAAAGAATTTCAGCCTTACGACGATCAGCCTCGCGGGGCCCCGGTCGGTTACCTGTTGCAGGCTCTGACGTTTCGGCTCTGCGGCACGGACGAAAGCGGGGCGCGTTGCGGCACGGCGCTGGCCGGGTCGGTGGCGGTTGGCCTGTGTGTTCTCGCCGTGGCCCGCCTGTACGGCCTGGCGCACGCGTGCATCGTCGGGGTGATGCTCATCCTGTGGCCATGGCTTCTTTTCCACAGTCAGAGCCACCGGGTGTACAGCTATGCGTTTCTGTTCGCGTCGGCCGCCATGTTGGCGGGTGCGGCGGGCTGGCAGCGTAACAGCCTGGTGTGGGGCGCGGTTTCGGGGGTGTTAACGGCGGTCGCTGTTTCCACGCACGTGTTCGCCCTGGTCATACCGCTGGGGCTGGGGCTCTTTGTGGTGCTGGAGGCGGTGCACAAGCCGGCGCGGCTGCAAAGACGTGCGATACGGGGATATGTGGCGGTCGGGGGTCCTTTGCTTTTGGTCAGTTCCGGTCTGGCGGTGTGGGCGTTCGGCCACTG
>CBFCZG010000370.1:0-4348 GCA_965602375.1 uncultured Phycisphaerae bacterium
GCTGGATTGAAGGCCGGCTGCGAATCAGGTACGATGTGGCAGAATCGTCTTGCCCATAGGGGACGCTTGGATATGGATGCGTTGGTGCGGCGGAAGCTCCGGGATGTTCGGTTGCTTTGCAGCGCTGGCCGGCTGCTAACGTGTTCGACCTGGGCGATGTTGATCGCCGGGGGGCTCGCCGTGGCGGCGGTCCTTGCCGAGAAGCTGCTGGCCGCGGGCCTGGTTTCAGGTCGTAATGCTGTGGGGATAGTGGTCGCGGCCGCCACAGTCGCTCTGGTGCGGTGGTTTGTACTGCGGCCCGGCAGTGTGCAGCTTGCCATCGAGTTGGACCAGCGTGCCGGTCTGCGCGAGCGAGTCAGCAGCAGTCTATCGTTTGAGCATTCGTCGGATCCGTTCGCACGGGCGGCATTGGACGAGAGTCGCTCCGCTATCGCGGCCGTCCGTGTCGGCGACCACTTCTCGGTGCAAGCGCCGCAGCGCGTCTGGTGGCCGGTTGCCGTGTGGGCGCTAGCCGTGGTGCTTTGGTTGGCGCTGCCGCAGGGCGACCTGCTGGGCGGGCTCGCCAGGCAGGAGCAGCAGGCGCAGGCACAGGCTGAGGCGCAACAGGCCAGGGCGCTGGTGCAGGAAGCGGCGCAGCGCGTCAAGACGTTGAAGGATACCGTCGGGCAGGACGCGCTGGCCGATCTGGGTGATGAGGTACCGGCGCCAGCGGCGGTCGCCCCCAACCCCCAGGAGGCGCGGCGGGCGGGTGTGCGCTACGTGGCCGAGCTGCGTGAGCGTGTCGAGCGCAGCCGCACAGACCCTCAGCTTCAGGCGGTCGAGCAATTGCAGCAGAAACTGCGACAACTGCGGACCCCCGCCGGCGGGGCAGGGCGGGAATTTGTGCAGCAACTGGCCCGAGGCGAGTTCGGGCAAGCAGCGAAGAGCTTGCGGGCGTTACGGCAGCAATTGAGGCAAGGCGATTTGACCGAACAGCAGCGGCTGGCCTTGTCGCGGGATCTGGAAGCGCTCTCCCAGCAACTCCAGAAGCTCGCCGAGCAACAGTGGCGAATGACGAATGAGCTGAAGAAGTTGGGACTCGACCCATCGCTGGCGCGGGACATCAACGGGCTACAGAAGGCGCTGGCGAAGCTGCCCATGGATGCCGAGCAGCGACGGAAGCTGCTGGAGATGGCGGCGGCGAGTGTAGGGGCATGTCGAGCCGCGGGCGGCCTGGGGCAGGCGGTGAGCGCCGCGGCTGGGGGGCTGTCCGGCGGCGCGATGGACGAGGTTTCGCTGGCTTCGATCGCTGATCTGGCCGACCAGTTGGACGCCTTTGAGATCTTAAGCCAGCAGATGGAATTGGCCGACGCGACGTTGACGGAGTTGGATCAGGTATTGGCAAAGCTCTGCGAGGGCGGCAGCTGCTGTTACGCGTGCGGCGGCAAGGGGTGCGGCGTGTGCGGGGGGAAGGGGCCATGGGCGGCCGGCCTGTCGGACCGCGTGGGAGCGGGCATGGGCGGGCCGGGCCGTGGACGAGGCCAGGTAGCCGACACCGAGAAGACCGACACCGAGCTTGCCAAAACCCGCGTCCGTGGCGAGGCCCAGCCGGGCTCGGTCATTGCCAGTTGGTACATCCAGGACCGCCAGGTGCGAGGCGAGAGTCGTCGCCAGTGGGTTGAGATCGTTCAGCAAGCTGAACAGGAAGTTGCTGAAGCCATCGACGATCGGCGGATTCCCAAGGAGTACCACGAGTCGATCAAAGATTACTTCGGGCGACTCCGTCGCGATTCAGGACAGCCAGGCCCATCGGAGTGATCCGTTTGGGTAGGCGCCTGGCGGAGGTGATTCGTTTTGGCCTGGGCTGGCCGGGTTCTTACCGCAGCGTTGCTGGCCGTAGGGGGCGCGGTCGGATGTGACAGCCGTGCATCGGAATCCGCCGAAGTCGTGGTGTTGTATACCTCTGCCGATCAGCAGTTCGCTCAGCAGGTCGTGGAGCGATTCAGCGAGACGACGGGCATCGACGTCCGCTGCCGCTTTGATACCGAGGCAACCAAGACATTGGGGCTGGTTCAGCGGCTCCGCAGTGAGGCCGACAACCCACAAGCCGACGTATTCTGGTCCAGCGAGATTTTCGAGACCATCCGCCTGGCCGACGAGGGCATCCTGGCTGCCCATACGAGCCCAGCAACGGCCGATTGGCCCCGTGATCTGTGCGACGGCGAAGGGCGATGGTATGGCTTCGCACTGCGCGCCCGCGTGCTGGCGTACAACACCAATCGCGTCTCAACGGCAGAGGTGCCCGAGTCCATTGAGGAGCTGCTGGGTGCTCGCTGGAAGGGGCGTGTGGTGATGGCGCGCCCCCAGTTTGGTACGACGCGAGGGCACGTGGCAGCGATGTGGATTCACTATGGACCCGAAAGAGCGAGACTGCTCTTCGAGGGATTGAAAGAGAACGAGGTCCGGCTGGTCAACGGCAACAGCACCGCGGTGCGGATGGTGGCTGAGGGGCGGGCGGATGTATGCCTGACCGACACCGACGACGTCTGGGTGGCCCGGCGCAACAGTTGGCCGGTGGACTTCGTCTACCCCAAGCATGGGCGGGCCGGCACGTTGCTGATCCCCAACACCGTGGCCCTCGTTCGCGGCGCGCGCCACCCGCAGTCGGCAGCAAAGCTAGTCGACTACCTGCTTAGCGCGGAAGTCGAGGAGATGCTGGCACGGAGTGACTCACACAACCTCCCGATTCGACCGGAGCTGGCCCGGCGATTTGCCCGGTATGCGGTAAGCGATCCCATGCAGGTGGATTACGCGCAGGTAGCCGCCGCCCTGGACGATGCGGTGCGTACGGCTGTGGCTGTGCTGGGCGGCTGAAGGGGGCGTGCCATGGCCGGGCTTGACGGCGTGCTTTTTCATCGGGATGAGTAAACCGACCATGACAGCCCGTCCGGCCAGACGTGGGCGCAGCACACATGGGGTCGGGATAGGTTTGCCGAGTTGAAATGCGCAGAAACCCGTACCCTGGCGGCGTTCGGCGTGGAGGCACGTGGCCGAGTCAGATCATCGGCTTGGTCGGCGGGCTGAGCTGGTTCGTAACGATCGCGCTGCCGTTAGGCTGGCTCTACGTCACGCTTCGGCCAAGTCACTGGCCGCAGGCCGAAGATCTGCCCGCGGCGCGGTATGCCCTGCTGTTGCTCCGCTCGGGCCTGCTTGGCTGTGCGGTGGCCAGCGCCAGCGTGCTGCTGGGATGGCCGGCGGCCCGCTTGATTGGCACAAGCCCATGGGCCCGCAAGTGGGCGCCGCTACTGTTGACGCTTCCGCTACTGATTCCGCCGCAGGTGCTCTATTACGCCTGGGGGCTGCTCCTGTTGCCGACCACGTCGCTGGGGCAACTGCTGACCCGCTCTGATGAGGTGGCTGCCTGGGTAGCCCTGCTGCGTGCCGGGACGGCTCTGGGGTGTTGGTATTGGCCGTTGTGTGCGCTCGTCATCGGTCAGGGCTGGCGGCGCACGGATCCGGACGTTTGGGCCCAGTCGAAACTGGAGGGCGGCGCGTTGCAGCGTTGGTGGTGGGTGGGCCTGCCGCTGTTGCGAAGCGCGATCGGGTCGGCCTGGCTGCTCACGTTTCTGCTGTCGGTGTCGGAGTTTTCGGTATTCCACCTGGGGGCGGTGGACACACTGGGAACCGAGTTCGCCACGCTTTACCAGTTGACGGGCAGTCCGCATGCGGTGGCCTGGGCGGTACTGCCACTTGCCGTGCTGGCGGTGTTGGGCGGCGTTCTGATCGATCGTTTCCTGCGGCGCACCGAGCGGAGCTTCGACTTGCACGGCGTTGAGCGGGTATGGCCCGGATGGTGGGCGCTTGCCGGTGCGGCTTGGATGGCGAGCGCGGTCGTTCCCGTGTTTCTCTTGATAGCCAACGTACGTGGCTGGCGCACATTCATTCGCTTCGGACAACTGAGCTGGGATGGGTTGCTCTATAGTGGCGCCATCGCGATCGGGGCGGCGACTGTCGCGCTGCTGGTGGGCATCGGCATATTGGTGCAGATGAATCGCGGCCACAGGCGGATGGCCATGGTGATGCGACTGAGTGCGTTCTTCAGCGCGCTCGTACCTGGCTCGCTGGTGGCGGCGGCGATGGTGCTGACCTTCAATCGAGGGGTATTCGCTGACTATATCTACAGCCAGCCGTGGGTCGTCAGTCTCGGTCACGGCGCGAGGTTGGCGGTGCTGGCGGTGCTTGTGATCCAATGGGTGCAAGCAAGTCTGCCCAGCGAGTTACGCGACTTGGCCGACCTCGATGGAGCGGATGGACTGCGAGGCACCTTCGGCATATGGCTGCCGGGCCTGTGGCCGGCGGTTGTGGCGGC
>CBFCZG010000371.1:0-4344 GCA_965602375.1 uncultured Phycisphaerae bacterium
GGGCAACTGGGCCTCGGCGACGCAGGCCAACGGCGAGCCCACCCCAAGCGCGCCAGGTCAGACCGAGCAGTTCACGGCAGACGGCCTTGCTGCGGGCACGCAATACTACTTCGCCGTCAAATCGAGCGACGCAGCCGCGAACGTCTCGGCACTGTCGAACGTGGCGCCAGGCACAACCCAGGCGGCCGATACCACGCCTCCTGCGGCCATCACCGATCTTGCCGTTTCCGACGTGCAGACCAATGACGTCACGCTCACCTGGACGGCGGTGGGTGACGACGGCCAAGACGGCACGGCAAGCAACTATGACATTCGGTATTCGACGTCGGCCATCACCGACGACAGCGATTTCCAGGCGGCCACCATCGTGAGCAGCCCTCCCGCTCCTCAGACGGGCGGCTCGGCTGAGAGCTTTAATGTGACCGGGCTGTCGGCCGACACGACGTACTGGTTCGCGATCAAGGTGTCGGACGAGGTACCGAACACGTCGGGTCTTTCCAACGTTCCGTCGGCCACGACGTCATCCGGCCAGGTGGCGGTCAACATTCATGTGGACATGGAGCCCGACACTGCCGCCACGGCCAGTGGATACGTGCAGTTGACCGGCGCGAACCGTTGGGACAACGCCACCCAGGTATCGCTGGGTGATGGTGTGTCGATTGGGTGGCTGGACTATTGTGGCGCCGGCACGCGTGATCGCGGCGCCACGTATCCCAACCTGCTCACCCGCGATTTCATGACGTGGTATTCCAGCACTGATCCGGAGACGGTGGAAATCCGCGGGCTGCCGGCCGGCAACTACGATCTGACGATCTACGCAACGGATCCTCAATTCCCGGACAAGCGCACCAGTTTCGCGATCGACCAGGACGATGATGGCTTGCCCGACACCACAATTGAGATTCACAACCTCTCCGGTGAGCACGACAAGACGGTCAGTCTCACCGTGTCCTCAGCGGGCGTACTCGCCATTACCGTTGACGCGATAGGCGGCGCCAGCGGCAGCATCAACGGCCTGGACCTAGTCGGCGGTGAGCCCGACGTCGACCCGCCGGCGGCGGTGACCGATCTGACCGTGACCGATACCGACACCACCACAGTCACGCTACAGTGGACCGCCCCGGCTGACGATCTGGGCACCGGCGGAACCGTGGCCGCGTATGACCTACGTTACTCCACGTCAACGATCGACGAGAGCAACTGGGCTTCTGCCACCCCGACCGACGATGAGCCGACACCGGCCACACCCGGTCAGACCGACACCTGCACCGTTACCGGCTTGGCAGCCAGCACCCAGTACTATTTCGCGCTGAAGTCGGGCGACGCAAGCGCCAACGTTTCGGCGCTTTCCAATGTTGCGTCCGCCACGACGCAGGCACCCGATACGACACCGCCGGCCGCCATCACCGACCTCGCCACCTCAGACGTCACATCGAGCCAGGTAACGCTGCACTGGACCGCACCGGGCGATGATGGGAACCAGGGCCAAGCCAGTCAGTACGACGTGCGGTACGCCACCTCCGCCATGGCAAACGATGCGGACTTCGCCGCGGCAAGCCAAGCGACCGGGGAGCCGATACCGCAGGCGTCAGGCTCGACCGAAAGCTTCGTCGTGACAGGGCTGGCGACCGAGACCACGTACTGGTTCGCCGTCAAGGTGTCCGACGAAGTTCCAAACACCTCGAGCCTGTCGAACGTCCCCTCGGCCACGACAGAATCCGGCGGGGTGTTCTATGTGACCAGCGTCAGCGTGTATGACGTGACCTCGACGGACGTGTCGTACGGCAAGGTGTGGACCGGCAAGGTGGGCTACGACGTTGCGTCGGCCTTTCCTGAAGTCTGGACGTGGCTGGAAGTGTCGTTCGATGGCGGCGCTACCTGGGAGTACAACAAGACCCACGTCATCGGCCACGCCGGGACGATCACCCCTGGCACCGGGCTTGAGATCCAGTGGCTGATGGACACCGCCGCCGACGTCGATGTGCCGACCGACTGCCAGTTCCGGGTGCGTGTCAACGAGGACCCGGCCCTCTACATCCAGCACGATACAACAGTGCTGGACACCGTTGCCGACTCGCCCGACGAATGCCCCAAGCCGATCTCGCAGGCCGATCCGTACACGATGCTGGAGATGATGGTGAGCAAACCCTATCACCAGCACGACCTCACCGACATCGGCGTCTATCGTTATCAACTGCCGGGGCTCGAGCAGCAGGTGTCGGTCGCCTCGGGCAGTGAGATGCTCGTGGGAATGGGCGTGTCCGACCGACCGCCGAGTACGTACCCTCCGTTTGAGCATCTGAAGTTCAAAGCCACGTACATTAAGATCGGCGACATGGAGTTCGCCATCATCTCCAAGAATAGCATTCGCACCGCCGTCGAGACGGTCACCCTTGAGAAACAGGGCATTCAAGACGCGTTGGGGATTCCGAAAGAGAACATCCTGATCAACTGCTGCCACGTGCACTACACCGACAACGGTGAGCTCGGCACGACTGAGTGCGTTGCAGCACTGACGCAGGCAAAGGCGAGTGCCGTCCCGGCCGAGATGGCGGTACTCCATCTTCGCACAGGCCCGGGCTACAACTACACACGTCAGGGATCGTCGGGCGGGTTCACAGATGGCCCGATCGACGACAACCTGTTCTGTGTGCTGTTCCGCGATTATGCGAGTAACCCGATCGGTTCGTGGGTGCGGTTCACCGGACACAGCGCCATGGACACCGACAATCTGATGTGCCGCTCGATGGAGAGCCGTTGGGGTGGCGTCTGTGCTTTCTTCAATGGCGGCGCCGGAACGATGAACACAGCATGGTCCAATGTTGGCGGTAACTACGACCCGGTCCCCATGGCCGACCTGATGATGGCTGAGGTCCCCAACGCCCAGTTCAAGCGGGTGGGCAAGATGGGTGTCTCCTCGGCATGGACGGTCTACTACGGTGTCGATACGCTGATCCAGACCACGCGGATCGGCGATTGGTACTTGCCCGCGTACAATTGCGAGAACCCCAACGAGCAGGCCCTGGTCACCGCAGCCTTGATGTCCTACGACCAGGCCATCGTGGTCGGCTACGCCAATGGCCGAGCCGGGCCCGGTGGCGGGTATTACAACTGGAACACCACCACGGGCATCCCTCGCTGGGAGGTCTACAGGATGACGCAGGAAACGGTACGTGCCGCGAATGTCCTGGACATAATGCTGGGACAGTAACGCGCCAAAGGCGACAATCGTCCAGCAGCGAAGATTTCTTCGGCTGAGGCCCATCGACGGCCAGGCGCTCTGACTGGAACTGAAAACCCACAAAGAACAAGCGGCGACCGACTCCGCAAAGCCGGCCGCCGCTTGCGTTAGCCTCACCCTGTTGGTCGCCCGGGTCAAAACCTGTTGAGACCGGGCGCAGGCCTTATCCTTCCAGCCGCCTAGCAGCTTCGACGCCGTCTGGCGTTCACACGCCCCAGCAGCAACAGTCCAACCGCCAGTCCCAACGGCGCGACCGGACCGGTGGAGCCGCAGCATCCCTGCGGCGGCGGCTCGCAGCCGTCCACGTTGCCGTCGCCGTCGGAGTCAATGGCACAGCCGTTAGCGTTCACGTTCGTGGCGCAAGTGGGCGTGTTGGCGCACAGGTCATCGTCATTAAGCACGCCATCGCCGTCGTCGTCGGCCGTCGAGCAGCCGTCGGCGTCCACGGGATCGCCCGAAGCCGTGCCGGCGCAATCGTCGCAGCCGTCGGCCACACCGTCATCATCACCGTCGAGCGCACAGCCGTCGGCATCCACGTCGGCACAGCCAGGCGTATCCTCGCAATCGTCTCGGTCGTTGTTCACCCCGTCGCTATCGTCGTCGAGCGTCGAACATCCGTCCGCATCGACCGGCTCACCACTCGCCGTACCGGGACACTGATCGCAGCCGTCAAGCACGGTGTCGCCGTCGGAGTCGCTCGGGCAGCCGTCGGCGTCCACGGTCGCGCAATTCGGCGTGCCCGGACACAGATCGCAGTCGTCCGGCACGCCGTCGCCATCGGCGTCAGGCTCGAGGCGGTCGGGTATCAGATTGCCGTTGCAGTCGGTGCATGAGTCACAGTCCAGTTCGGCCACATACTCCATGCCACACGGCACCCCGTCGTAGTCGTACGGTCCCGCCCATCCCCCCCACGTTCCGGGGGACAGGCAGGCGACCACCTCGCCCTCCACGCCGGCGTCGACCACGTCATACAAGGGTGCCATGACACTCCCACAGTTCGGCGGGCCGCCGGCGCCGTCGTCGAGTATCAGCAAGTGCGCTTCGAAATCCGCCGTCACGCGCCACGTCACCTCTGTCTGCTCGGCCAGGTTGAACTCGTACCA
>CBFCZG010000372.1:0-4329 GCA_965602375.1 uncultured Phycisphaerae bacterium
TGGCGGGCAACGCGCCCGACGTCATCATGTTCCAGGACGAGCCGTTCCCCAACTTCGCCCCGAAGGGCTTCGCCGATTTGGGTCATCTGATTCGGCGCGATGGTATCGATCTGGAGCGCGACTACTTCGACACCGCCGTTGAGTCGTTCACGGTCGACGGGCGCGTCCGCGGGATGCCGCTGTTCGGCGGCAACGTGCTGATCTACTGCAACAAACTGTGCTTCGAGCGCGCGTCGCGGTTCCGAGGGCGGCCGATACCGCTGCCGCCGGACGACTGGACTCTCGAGCAGTTCGTGGAGGTCGCCCGCGATCTGACCTTCGACGAGGACGGCGACGGTCGCATCGACCAGTTCGGATTTGCCCTGCCGACGTGGCTCTACTCGCTGCCGCTTTTCTGGGCACACGGTGCTCGCGTGCTGGACGACACGCGGACCCACTGGGCCATGGTCGGGCCCGAAGCCGAGGCTGCGTGGCAGTTCTATCGCGACCTGCGATTCCGCTATCACGTGTCGCCCCTACCCGTCGAGCAGGCCGAGATGAACACCGACACCGCCTTCTTCACCGGGCGGGTGGCCATGTGCGTGAACGGGCCGTGGATGCAGCCGTTTCTGGCCGGCACGACCCTGCGCGACAACTACCTTGTGATCCATGCGCCGCGCGGGCCCGGCGGCCGCGCCACGCGCGTCACCTGGGACGCACTGGCCATACACGACCGCATTAGCCCGCAGAAGACCGAAGCCGCCTGGAAGTTCGTCAAGTTTGCCTGTGGCCCCCCCGGCCAGGAGTTCGTGGCCCGCTACCAGCGGTCGGTGCCGGCGCTGCGGTCGGCCGCCGAGACGTTCAAGCAATACGATCGCCAAGTGGGCTCGCGCAAGTTCGTCGACGCCCTCGAATACGCCCGCCTCCAGCCCATCACCGTCCATTGGAACGAGATGGATCGCACGATCTCCCGGCATATGAGCGACCTGCTCAACGAGCTGGGCCCGCGGCAGACGCCTGCCGAGTTCCTGGCCTCGCTGGCGGGAGATCCCGTCATCCGGCGATGCTTCGGGGGTGAACGGTGAGTTCCCGGACCGGTCGACTGCATCGCTTCCGACTGGCGCCCGGCGTGTGGTTTGCCATGCCGTGGTTTGTCGGGCTGTTCGGCCTGACGCTTCTGCCGATGATCGCGTCTATCCTGCTGTCGTTTGTCGCGTGGGACGGCGTGTCGTTCGACGGCATCCGCTGGGTGGGCCTGGACCACTACCGGCAGATGTTCGCCTTCGAGCCGGGCGAGCCCGTCCCGACCGACCCGTTCCCCTCGCTGTGGGCCCGACTGGGCTGCCGACCGCGCGACCCGCGGTTCATCAAGGCCCTGTACAACTCGGTGATCTACAGCGCCTTCGCCGTGCCACTCGGGCTGCTGGCGAGCCTGCTGCTGGCGATGCTGCTGAATCAGAAGCTGCGGGGCATCACCTTTTTCCGCACGCTCTACTATCTGCCGCACGTGCTGGGCGGTGTGGCTACGATCATGATCTGGCGGTGGATTTTCCACCCCGATTTCGGCCTGCTCAACGCGTTTTTGCTCGACGTGTATCGGCTGATCGATCCGCTCGTCTCCGCGCTGGGTCTGGGCAGCAGTCGCGGTTGGCCGGTTCCGCAATGGCTGTACTCACCCACGATGGCCAAGCCGTCGCTGATCATCATGGGCCTGTGGGGCGCGGGCGGTGCGATGCTGATCTTCCTGGCGGCGCTTCAGAACGTGCCCGAGCAGCTTTACGAAGCCGCCCGCATGGACGGCGCCGGTCGGTGGAAGCAGTTTCGTTACGTGACGCTGCCGCAGATCTCGCCGGCCATCTTCTTCAACCTGGTCATGGGCATCATCGGGTCGCTGCAAACGTTCAACCAGGCCTACCTGATGCAGTCGGTCAGCCAGCAGGACAGCTTGTTGTTCTACGTGCTCTATCTGTACCAATCCGCGTTTCAGGACTACCGCATGGGTTACGCGTCGGCGCTGGCGTGGGTGCTGTTTGTGGTGATCATGGCTCTAACCGCGCTGACGTTGGGCAGCGCGCGATGGTGGGTCTACTATGAAGCCGACTGACACATCTCACACCGCCCAACCCAAGTGGTACGAGCGCGCCAGTTGGCAGCAGCGTCTGTGGTCGCTGCTGATGTGGATCATCCTGATCGGCATCGGCGTTACCTTTTTGCTGCCGCTGATATGGGCGTTCTGCGCGTCGCTCAAGCCGTTGGACAAGGTTTACACTTTCCCGCCGCAGTTCCTGCCCGACGAGGCGATGTGGGGCAACTACCCCGAGGCGCTGAGCAAGCTGCCGTTCGGCCGGTTCATTCTCAACACGTGCGTGATCACGCTGGCCGCGGTGGCCGGCACGGTTATCAGCAGCTCGATGGTGGGCTACAGCTTTGCCCGCCTGCGGTGGCGAGGCCGCGACTTCTGGTTCATCGTGCTGCTGGCCACCATGATGCTGCCCAGCCAGGTGCTGCTGATTCCCCATTTCCTTCAGTTCAAGTGGCTGGGCTGGATAAACACCTACAAGCCGCTGATCGTGCCGGGCTGGCTGGGCGGCGGGGCTTTTTTCATCTTCCTGTTTCGCCAGTTTTTCCGGGGCGTGCCCAAGGAGCTGGAGGAGGCGGCACTGCTCGACGGGGCCGGGCATTGGCAGATCTACACCCGCATCATGCTTCCGCTGGCCAAGCCGGCCGTCGCCACCGTCGCGGTGCTCAGCTTCATCGCTCACTGGCAGGAGTTCATGGCCCCGCTGATCTACCTGTCCGACTTTGCCAAGTACCCCGTCTCGCTGGGGCTGCGGATGTATCAGTCGTTGGAGGGCAGTTGGGCCAACCTGCTGATGGCCGCCAGCCTGGTAACCTTGCTTCCGCTGGCGGTGCTGTTCTTCGTAGCCCAGCGATACTTCGTTCGCGGTCTGCTGCTGACCGGCAGCAAGGGGTGATCCTCAGCCGTGTGCCACTGTCCCGTTCCCCGCTTCGGGTACTGATCATATTCCTGACTTTTGGGGTGGCATGCCCAAGCGACTGCGGCGTGAGCGCAGTCGAACCGCAGCGCGGGCATGTCTTTGGGGCGATGGGTCGCACGGTCGAGCCCGGTGCGTTGGGATTGCGCGCCATCGCTGGTTAGGTCGGACGGGTGGCACCCTCAACCGCAGCGAAGCGAAGGTTGCGGGTGGGCAATGACACGAGCGTTCGTCCGCCTCTTACTGCACGCACCCACAAGCTCCACCAAACCAGGTTTGGCTTCGCTTGAGGGTGGCACCCGAGGGGCTGTCTCGCCGCAGGTATTGAGCACATTTGTAACTTTTCGGGTGGTACGCCCAAGCGCCAGGGCGGGCGTGTCTTCGCGTACGAGCTGTGAGACGGGTGAGGCATCCAACCACGGCCCGACTTCGCCGGACCGTGCGACCCTTGACCGCCCTGCAATCTTGTTGGCGAATGACGGCCCGGCGGATTTGACAGGTCGCCGTTTTGGTGTATACTGTACTAGGTGAACTAGTACGGACTATACATCATGAACTTCCGCGTCAATCCAGGCGGCGGCGAGCCGGTGTATCAGCAGCTTGTCTGGCAGGTCAAACGGGCGGTCGCCCGGGGCGATCTACTGCCCGACGAACGCCTGCCCAGCGTCCGAGAGCTGGCGGCTGAGCTGCTGATCAATCCCAACACCATCGCCAAGGCCTATCGCGAGATGGAGCGCGAGGGGCTGATCTACACCCAGCCTGGCAGGGGGGTCTTTGTGCGGGCCGATCGCCCCACTGAACTGACCCAGGCTGCACGCGAGCGCATCCTGGGCGAGCTGATCGAGCGGGTAGTGGTGGAAGCGCGGCTGCTGGGCGTGCCGAAGGACCAACTGACGGGGCTCTTCGGTACGTTCGTGGCCGGATTTGGGGTGGGTGGGGCCGACTCCGGCAGTAAACGACCCCCATCTGAGTCGAACGAAGGGGACGCGACATGAGCGAAGCGGTAGTCGAAGTCGAGCGGGTGACCAAGTATTTCGACACACAGCGTGTCTTGCACGATGTGGACCTGAAGATCTACCCGGGCGAGATCTGTGGCCTGCTCGGTCGAAACGGCACGGGCAAAACGACGCTGATCAAGATCCTGCTCGGGCTCGAGCCACCCACGGCGGGCGCGACGCGGGTGTTCGGGCGAGACTCGCAGCGGCTCACGCCCGCCGTCAAGCGACGCATTGGCTACGTGGCCGAAGGTCATGCCCTGCCCGGCTACCTGTCGGTTGAGGAGTTGATCAAGCTGACGCGCGGCGTCGTGCGCCGGTTCGACATGACGTACCTGCGGCACCTGCTCGATCGGCTC
>CBFCZG010000373.1:0-4294 GCA_965602375.1 uncultured Phycisphaerae bacterium
CCCGGCGTCCTTGGTGGCCTGACGCTGCGAATCGTTGAAGTAGGCCGGCGTCGTAATGACCGCCCGGTCGACCTTTTCGCCGAGATAGTCCTCCGCCGTCTTCTTGAGATCCTGTAGCACCATGGCCGAGATCTCCGGCGGGGTGTACTCCTTGCCCCGGACCTTCACCTTCACCAGGTCGGCCGCCCCGCCCACGATCTCGTACGGGACGATCTTCTCCTCCTGCGATACCTCGTCATGACGACGCCCCATAAACCGCTTGATTGAAAACACCGTGTTCTTCGGGTTGGTCACCTGTTGATGCTTGGCGATCTGGCCGACCAGTCGCTCGCCCTTCTCGGTAAAGCCCACCACCGACGGGGTCAGCCGGCTACCCTGGGCGTTGGTCAGCACCTTCGCCTGGTCCCCCTCCATAACGGCTACCACCGAGTTGGTCGTTCCCAAGTCAATCCCGATGATCTTCGACATCACCATTCCTCCTTGCTTGCACCGACGGGCCACCCCTGACTCAAGGCAGTCTGTCTCCTTTGCCGCAGGAGACGGCCCATCGGTACCCAATGCAAAGCCTATGCCACAACCGAGCAGAGGGCGGACGAGACGGTAAGTGCCTGATATGTAACACGTTATGGCCTAGAGAAGCTCGTGTGCCTTCGAACACCTGCCACTCTGGCACTGCCATTATGCCGCCTGACAAGTCGATCGTGGCAGCCCCTGGCCGCTTCCGTTCCGTGTTGTGGCCCCTCCGGCAGACGCCTGATACCATGCGGCTACCATGAGCAAGCCCAACCAACGCGCCTCCAACGTCGGAACCTACCGCGAAATGGTCTTCAATCGGCTCGGCCGAAGCGGCCTGAAGGTCAGCGACATCGGCTTGGGAACCTGGAAGTTCGGCTACCCCGAACAAGGCGACGGGGCCCGGGCCGATGAGAAGACCTCACTGGCCATACTCGACAAGGCGGCGGAACTTGGCGTGGTCTTCTGGGATACGGCCGACCGCTACAACGCCGGCACGGGCAACAGCGAACGCATCATCGGCACGTGGTTGAGGGACAATCCCAACGAGCGGACCAATATCGTCCTGGCTACCAAGTGCCGCGTGATCATGAACGGCGTGACGCCCAACCATGAGGGCCTCAGCCGTCGGCACATCATCGAGGCCGTCCACCACAGCCTCAAACGCCTCAAGCAGGATCACATCGACCTGCTGCAATTCCACAGCCCCGATCCCGAGTGCCCGCCCGAGGAAAGCATGCGCGCCGTCGACGACCTGATCCGCGGGGGCCTCGTGCAATACTGGGGCGTGTCGAATTTCGACGTCGCGCAGTTGACGGAGTACCAGCGGGTGGCCGATCAGTACCTCTGCGGGCGGCTGATCTCCGTGCAGAACTACTGCAACGTGTTGGACAAAGAGCGACCAACCCAGACTGGGGTCATCGACTTCTGTGCGGCCAACGGCGTGGGCTTTATCCCCTACAGCCCGTTGGCCAGGGGGCTGGCGAGCGACCGATACGTCGAGCAGGACGCCGCCGGACCGGGAGATCGGCTTTACGACGAGGGCAATCTCGCCAAGGTTCGCACCGAGGAGGCGTTGCGCATCGTCCAATCGCTGTCGGCCATCGCCCGCGATTGCGACAGGACGGTCGCTCAGATCGCCCTGGCCTGGCTGCTGAGCATGCCCGGTGTGGCCACCGTGATCCCCTCATGCAGCACGCCGCAACAGCTTGTCGAAAACGCGGCGGCGAGCGGCATCCGCCTTACTACAGACGAAATGCAGCAGATCGAACAGGCGCGAAACGGCCAGGCAACCAGGTAGTCGTCCAGCCAGGCCGCGGGGTTCACCCCTGGAGCGACAGACCATGGGCGCAGTGAAGCTGCAACGCTTTGCAGGTAACCCGATCCTCCGGGCTGACCCCGCCAACGAGTGGGAGGCGCAGAACGTCTCCAACGCCGGCGCCGTGGTCCACGAGGGGAAGGTCCACATCCTCTACCGCGCGGAGGGATACGAGCTGCGCGCCCCGCCCAAGGGTGAGTGGCCGCACACGCGGCTTGGGCTGGCCATCTCCAAGGACGGCTACCACATCGACCAGCGTTTCCCCGAGCCCGCCCTCGATCACGAGCCGCATGGCGGCTTCGGCGAGCACGGAATTCAGGACCCGCGCATCAGCAAGATCGACGACACCTACTGGATCGTGTCGGCCCTGGTCAGCCGATACGGCGATCGCGTGCACCTGTCATCCACCAAGGACTTCGGGACGTTTCGCAAGCACGGGCTAATCATGCCTGAGTATGAGCAGCGGACCTGCGGGCTGTTCCCCGCCAAGTTCGACGGGCGCTACGCCTTGCTGCACCGCTGGCTGCCGAACATGTGGCTGAGCTACTCGGAAAACCTGGAAACCTGGACCGACAGCAAGTGCATCTGGCAGACGCAATCCGGCACCTGGTTCGACCTGAAGCTGGGACTGGGCGCACCGCCGATACGACAGGACGACGCGTGGCTGTTGTTCTGGCACGCCCGCGGTACCGATGGCATGTACCGCCTGGGGGTGATGTGGCTCGACCTGGCCGACCCGTCGAAGGTCTTGAGGGTGCAGGACGAGCCCATCCTGGAGTGCGAAACCGACTACGAGAGAGACGGATTCTTTCCCAATGTGGTCTACACCTGCGGCGCGGTCGAGATGAACGGCGAGTACCTCGTATATTACGGCTGTGCCGACCGCTGTCTGGCGGTGGCAAGTGTGCCCGTTGACCAATGCCGCCTTTAGCCGCCCCGGCCGGATGGAACCATAGACGTCACCGCTACCGCGATTGCCTCAGGCGGCAGCGGTGCGCCGACACGTCTCCACCTCCGCATGACGGGACGCGTGGCGCCCAATTCACTTCTGCCCGACATCGGGGCTCTGCCCATGGATCGCTGGTTAAGCCATCAGCCTCAGAAATGGATAAGTGAGGCAGCGTTTGGCTTGACAGGTTGCCGCTGCACGGTATGCTAAACTCGCCAATCGCACCGGCCAGGGGCTCGCCTTCTGTGGGCGGGGTGGCGCGATAAGCTCTTGTTGCAGTTCTGAGATGTACGGAGTCGGCACGGCGTTCGGCACAGAAGCCGTCTGCGGGCACCACGCGGGCCTCAGGATTGGTACTCCATGCGCACAAGTGTCGGCGACTATTCATCCGACGGCGCGTTGCAGCCGGCTACCGCGCGGGTATCTCGGTCTGCCCGCACGGTCGGATAGTTGCTCGGGTCGGTCATGGCACCAAAGGAAGGAAGAAAAAATGACATCGGTACAGGCGGCAGGAAGGTTGGCGATTGTCTTGGGTATGGTGGCGATTCCACAGGCTTGGGGCACCACGACGATCAAAGTGGACGTCGAGCCCTCCACCGGTAGCACCGCGTCGGGCTACGTTCAGATGACCCGTGACCACCGCTTCGATAACAGTACGGAGCTTTCACTGGGCGACGGCATCTCGTGCGGATGGATCGATTACTGTACGCCCGGCTATCGCGACCGGGGCGCTTCCTACCCGAATCTGTTGACCCGAGACATGGTGAGTTGGTCGGCCAGCAACGGCCCGGAGACGCTCGACATCCGAGGTCTGACGGCCGGCGACTACGACCTGACGATCTACGCAACCGATCCACAGTTCCCGGACAAGCGAACGAGCTTTGCGATCGACTCTGACAACGACGGCTCGGCTGACACGACCATCGAGATCCACAATTTGTCAGGCGAGCACGAGGAAACGATTGCGGTCAGCATCTCTGCGGTAGGGGTGCTCTCGATCACGATCGACGGTATCGGCGGTGCGTCAGGAGCGATCAACGGTCTGGATCTGGTGGGTGGCGGCGGGTCGGACACGACGCCTCCAGCCGCCGTGAGCGACCTTGGCGTGACCAACAGCGCGACCGATTCGCTGACGCTAGAGTGGACGGCGCCGGCGGACGACCTCGGTACCGGCGATTCGGTGACCTCATACGACGTGAGGTATTCCACGTCGACCATAGACGAGGGCAACTGGGCATCGGCCACGCAGGCAACCGGCGAACCGACCCCGGCTGCGCCCGGCCAGGCTGAGACATTCACCGTCGGCGGTCTTTCCGCCGCCACGCAGTATTACCTTGCGCTGAAGTCTTCGGACGGCAGCGGCAATATCTCGGCCCTGTCCAACGTAGCCTCCGGCAGCACGCTGGTCGACGACGTGACATCACCAGCCGCCGTCACCGATCTGTCGGCCGGCAACGTTCAAACGAACCAGGTTACGCTGACCTGGACGGCCGTCGGCGATGACGGTCAAGCCG
>CBFCZG010000374.1:0-4259 GCA_965602375.1 uncultured Phycisphaerae bacterium
CCAGGCGGGTGAGGTAGTGGTGTCGTGCGGAGAATGGGCCGGTGCGAGGGGGCTGCTCTGGTGCGACTGGGGGCTGGTCGCCGAGGCCCGCAACGATGGAACCATACTCGGAGCAGCGCCCAACGGTCGAAGCGACAACCTTATCACGCACATCCGCGATGGGTGGATCTTGCGTGCCGGCGGCTCGCCCCTTGCCCAGGAGGACATCCGCCGACAGGTGCTCCAGCGTGCGACCCAGCGGATTCGCGGTGAAGGTGCCGCCTTCGCCCCCGGTTCGCGCAGGGTGGTCTTCGGTCTTGCAGCCATCGACGCTTGGATCGACGCCATGGCCGAAGTGCCCTTTGATGCCGAGCACCCGGGCAGGGACCATAGCGCCGCTCACGCACGGGAGACAGCCTTGCCGATGTCCGAAGGCGCGAAGTCAGCGGGGGCGTATCTCAGGCAACTGGCCCATGGCCTGCCCGAAGCGGCGACGGCGCGGTTGCACGACGCCGCTCGGCAATACGACCGCATCGTCGAGCTGCTGGCCCCGGCCTTGGGCGACGCGGGCCCGGCAACGTACGCGGCCATTATGGGCGACGCGGGCCGGCAACGGGAACACGCGCAGACGACGCTTCGCCAGGTGCGCAAATGCTTCGAAGCGGCTGCCGGTCTGATGGAAAAGGCCGTGACGGTGAACTGACCAGGAATCAACATTCAGCGAGGAGAAAGCAGAAAGGAGACCCGGGTAGAGCGACCGCGCGCCCGTCAGCGTTCCCACCTGAATGACAGGCTTGCCACTGTTTCTGCTGTCTAGTCGGCAGCACTCTACCCATCAAGCGAAAAGGCCGCCCGCAGGCAGCCTCTTGAACTCGGGGCGACTGGATTTGAACCAGCGACCTCTTGACCCCCAGTCAAGCGCGCTAACCAGGCTGCGCCACGCCCCGCCGAGTCTTCCACTGAGTCTAATTGCCGACTGCCGACGATGTCAAGTTCGCCAGATACAGGCACTTAGGGCTCGCCGGGAGCTGGCGGGTCCGCGCGACGCCGGCCGAGCGATCCGCCAGACTTGATCGACTTGCCCGGCATCGTTAAACTGTTGCTTGGCAATGGAATAGGGTATTCGGGCGAGCCGTGGCGAAAGGCTGAACAAGCATGTCTTGACGCCGAGTCGGGGGCAGCCGTTCGGCGAGAAAGGCAGGAAACGGCCGATGGAAGTCAAACTGATCATGTTCAAGGAGAGCGGGCAGCAGAAAGATTTTGCCCTGACCTCCGAGATCACCACCGTCGGACGGAAGGAAGACTGCGACTTGAGGATCCCGCTGGCGGAAGTCTCGCGCAAGCACTGCCAGTTCGTGCTCCATTCCGACCGCGTGGTTCTCCAGGACCTCGGCAGCAGCAATGGCACCTACGTAAACAACAAGCGGGTGGCCGAGCTACAGCTTCAACCGGGCGACCACGTGGTAATCGGACCGGTGGTCTTCAGCGTCCAAATCGACGGCGAGCCGGCTGATATGAAACCGGTACGGACACGCCTCGAGCACCGCCCGCGAGCGGCCAGCATGGCTGCACCGTCGGGTGATACGAACCTCGGCCGGACCGACCTGTCCGGGGAGGAGATGGACCCCATCAGCGCGCTGGAGGCGCTGGCGGCCAGCGGTACGCATCCCACTCCCGAACCCGCACCCGAGCAGGACGAGCAAGGCCCCAAAAAAGAACCTTAGGCCAAACATCGCTTTCGCGGCGAGTGATTGTGTGTGCGGCATTCCCGTCCGGAGTACGTGGGCCGAGCACCTTTTGATTCGTCCTACGGTTACGCTGTATGATCGTCAGACAGATGACCTCCTTTGCCCAAATGGGAAGGGTGCTCTGCTAAGGGTTGTATCACGCCGCTGTGTTGCGTTCGTTGTAGCTGGTGCGCACTACAACGCCGTGGCCTGACGGCGGTGTCCAGCAAAAGCACCGGTGGTGGAGTCGGCGGATGAGACGTCGGAAGACGGTAGTCGTCGTGGCAGCCGTGGGGACGGCGTGCATCCTCGGGTTGTTGCTGGCAGTCCCGGAATGGTCGTTCCGGCGGACGGTGGCCGAGCTTCGGTCGTCTCGATCCGAGTTGCGACGCGAGGCGGTCGGCAAGCTCCGTCACTGTGACGATCGGCGCGTGCCGGATCTGCTGGCGGCCGCACTGGTCGATCCCGTGCCGTCGGTACGGCTGGGCGCCAGCCGCGCGATCGCAAGGCAACAGTTGACGGGCCTGGCCGATGCGCTGCTCGCGGCCGCCGAGGCCGAAACGCACTCCTATGCCCGGTTCGGCATGATGCAGCAGTGGTCGGACCTGGTGTGGCCAGGCGGTGATGCGCAGCTTCAGCGGTGGGCAACCGGGGACGACTTACGGCCGCAACTGGCCGCCGCGTATGGGGGACTGCGACGCGGTCGGCCGGATGCGGCCTCGAATGTCTTTAAGCTGGCTCGTTCGTCGGATTCAAAGATCCGCCTGCTGGCGTCTCGCACGTTGCGCGATGTGTGCGTCCCTCTCATGGCGAGCCATGGTGGATGCGAGTCGACGTTTGACAACGCCTCTGACCCGATGGAGCCGCCGGACCTTAAGCGGTTGGAGGCGTGGTGGGGTCCCCAGGTGAGTCCCAACATGCTGTGGAGCGCGGCTCGCTGGCAATACGATCGCCCAGAACAGATCCGCATAGTCGGCAAGTTGCTCCGCAACCGTCAGCGCTTCGCGCGGTGGCTGGGCCTGTTGTAGCCGGGTTTACTTGACTTGTGCGGGTATCCCCAGCCGCTATGATCGATCATCCGTTGTGGCCTGAAGAAACTCGGCCAGGCAAACCAGGGTGTGCGATGCAAGCCGGTCCGATTGCAGTATGGCGCTTAGACGAGTCTGAAAGTGCGCTTATTCCCAACGCCGTGAGCAAGGGAAGGCCGTTGCAGGTTCACGGGGCCGTCGGCTGTGCGGGGCGCTTCAGTAGAGGGTTGGCGTTCCGACATCGTTTTGACTACGCGCGGGGCCCGGCGGGGGGCGCTCTCGAAGCGGGCGCCGTGAGCATGGGGTTGCGGATGGACCGGCCCGGCCGCAACACGACGGTTTTCAGCTTGCAGGAGCAGTTGAAGATCGTGGTCCAGCCCGAGCCCAGCCAGGGGCTGAGCGCGTCGCTCGGCTCGGCTCGGCTTGCCTGCGACCAGACGCTCGAACCAGGACGTTGGCATCATGTGGTTGTAAGCTTCGGACTCGGCGGCGCGAGCCTGTACCTCGACGGCCGAATCGTCGCTAACGACCCCCAGGCTAAGCAAGGTCTGCCCCTCGGACGAGGTCACGAGCAATACATGTTGATCGGAGGGCTCCAGCCTCATTTCGTTCCGTGCGCCGTTGACGAACTGGCCGTCTTTGAGTCGACACTGAGCGACGAGCAAGTGCGCCGGTTGACGGCCGGCTCGATCGCACCCGCCGAGGGCAAGCCGGTTCCATGCCCTCCGGCGGCCGTATGCGCAAGCGGCTTCATCGATGAAACCAGTCCGACGTGCGGGCTTCAACATGCGACTGATTCGCTCGGACCGGCGGGCGGTACGGTCACGATACCGGCCGGGAGGGACGTGCTGCGCCGCGGCATCGAGCTCTCGGCCGGCGTTACGCTGACCGGTGAGGGCGGCCGAGCCATACTCGTTGCACCGCCTGCGTATGCATCCCGACTCACGGGTGACGTTTGTGAGGGCGCCGTTGCAGTCGCGGTGGCCGATGCATCGGGCTTCGCCGTCGGCGATGAAATCATGGTAACGTCGCACACTCAGCGTGGCTGGAATAGCACGCATGCGGTCCTCGTCGGCATTGACGGCAATACATTGCGCCTGTCTCGCCCGTTATGGAACGACTACAAGGCCGCCGATGAGGCGCTGGCGGTGCACTGGTTCCCCATGGTGCGGGCCTTCATGCAGCATGAGATCTACCTGACGGATCTGACGATCGAGGGTACGCCCGAGCGGTTGGCGCTGCGACCCGACTTCACCGCTTCGGCCATTCACCTGGTGCGCTGCTGCGACAGTCAGCTTACGCGCTGCCGCGTTATCGGCTGGCCTCACGACGGCATCTCGGTGCAAATGGGCGGCCGCGTGAGCGTCACCGACTGCCATGTGCGCGACTGCTGCGGTCACGGCTTTCACCCAGGCACGGGCACGCGCCAGACTCTCTGGTCCAGTAACATCGCCGCCCATAACGGCACCGACGGACTGTACTTCTGCGCCCGCGTCCGCGACAGCATCTGCGCCAACAACGTACT
>CBFCZG010000375.1:0-4240 GCA_965602375.1 uncultured Phycisphaerae bacterium
CAGCCACGCCAGCCGCTTCGCATCGTCGGGCCCCAACGACAGTTCCGCCGCCAGGTAGGCTCGATCCCCAAAGATCTCCCGATAGCGCGCCAGCAACCGGGCGCACGACTCGACGTCATCGGCGACCGCGCCCGGTGGCAGTGCAACGGCAATCAGCCCCTCCGCATGCCCAGCCACGTCGGCAAAATTCAGGCAACACTCGCCCTTCGGCGCCCGCATCCGACCGGTGGTCAGCAAACGGCACAAACGGCCGTACCCGCTGCGATCCATCGCCAGCAGCACGACCGAAGGCGCATCCTCCAGCTCGATCTCGGCCCCGATCAGCAGCTTCAACCCGCACTCTTTCGCCGCCACGTGGGCCCGCACCACCCCCGCCAGCGAGTTGCGATCGGTTACCGCCAGCGCCCGATAGCCCAGCGCCGCCGCCCGCTCGACCAGCTCGTCCGGATGCGACGCCGCCCGCAGAAACGAAAAGTTGCTCGCACAATGCAGTTCCGCATAACCCGACATGACTCATGCACGTGCTCACGGACCAATCCGGCACTCTCCAACGCGACCTAACTCTCCGCCATCGAGTACAACACCCAACGATCCCGCGTAGCCCTTCGGCCCCGGTGCGGCTGACGGTTGAAGTACAGCGTCATCACCTCGCCGCTGGTCGTGCGGATACGGTACCAGTGCTTGCGCAGATACATCTCGCCGCCGCCCGACCGGCACGGCGAGCTCGACTTGAGCGTCTCCAGCACCTGCTGCACCGTGTACTGCGTGCCCCGCCACACGAACCGCCGCGGCAGACCCGGCGCGCCCGTCGCCATCGCCGACGTGTCGAACGCACCAGCCACAGGTGTGATCTGATCCCCCACGAACACCTCGTCACTCCGCTCGTTCATGGCAACCATCGTACCGCCTTCCATCCTCACCACACATCAACACGCAGGCCGAGTTCCGCCCGCGTCACGCGTGCCCCCGTGGGTGCCACTGGCGGCTTGTCCGCCAGTGCTCTGTCGAGGGTGCCCCATCCTTGGCGATATATCGGGTGGCATGCCCACGCCTCCCGTCTGGAGACAAATACTTCTGCTTCGCACACCACATCCGAGAACACAAGGTTCGCTCATCCGCGCTCTCTGCGTGGGCATGTTGGCCCTCATCTCGGGTCTTGGGTGCCCCATCCTTTGCAAGCTTTGCGAAGCAAAGGGTGGGGAATTCTTTCTCTTCCGCATCTCACTCAAAACATCCATGCAAGTACCACCGCCGACTTTCACGATCACGAAACATCCAAAACCGCCCGCCCTCCTGGTCCTGCACCACGTAATAATCCCGACACACCTGCCGCCCGCGCCACCAGCCCGTCTCGATCCGCTCCGGACCCACCGCCCGGGCCACCCTCCGCCGATCGCCCCGCCAGCGAAACCACGCCGGCCCGCCATCATTGGCGCCGGCGATCACGTCGATCGGCTGCGGCCGGGCAAACAACCGCACCGGCCTCTCCCCCGCCGCCATCCTCACCTCGGACGAACGATCCGGGTGGCTGGGTGCCCCATCCTTCGCGCAGCGAAGGGTGGGGGATAAACCTTCGGATGTCTTTATGGGGTGCCACTGGCGGCTCGCCCGCCAGTGTTCTGTGGTTGGGTGGCATGCCCACGCCTCCCGCGCAGATACTACCTTCGCCTCATCTGATCCTTCCGACCGCGCGACGGGCGACACACCTACGTTCTCTGCGTGGGCATGTTCGTTCTCGTCTCGGGCAACACGATTAGAACGTCGAGCGGGTTCCTTGGTCTGAGCCCCTCGGCCTGAGCTCGGGACGAAGGCTCCGTCGAAGACCACCCGCCTTTTCACATCATGTTTGATTCGTCGGTTACTCTTGCGGGGTGCCACTGGCGGCTTGCCCGCCAGTGCCTCGCCGGATGCGTCCCGAATATCTCTACCACCCGTCACTGGCTCATACCGACAGGCGTGCTCGGGCTGATGATCGTCACCCGGCAAGGCCCGCACTACCGCCCGCTGTCCCAAACGGTTCGACAACTCATCCAACAGCCCCGCCGCCTTCTGCGGATCGCTCACTTCGGCCGACTCGAACAACCGACCCTGTCGCCGCGGTACCACGCCGGCCCGCACCACGTGCAAACTGATCGCCGAGACCGGAACCGACAGATCCAACCCCCGCACCTTCTCCGCCAGCAGCGACGTCAAATGCCCCAACGCCCGCGTCGGCCGACTCAGCCAAAGCTGCGACACGATCGGCCTGGCCTGCTCGCGATAGAACGTGCACACAAGCTCAGCCGCGCCCTGCCCCTGCTGCTCGAGCCGCTGCGTCAAACGCCCCAGCAGCGACTCGACACCCGCGTGCACCACCTCCTGCCGATCCGTCGGAAACGCCAGACTCATCCGCACCGCCGGCAGCTCGGCTGGACGAAACGGCTCGACCGGCTCGTCCATCGCACCGACCGCCTGATCCAATCGCCGCAGCACCGACCTGCCAAACCGACCCGCCAATGACGACCGCGGCAGGTGAAGCAGATCGTCCACCGTCGCCACCCCCAGCCGATCCAGCGCCGCCACCGCGTCCGGCTCGATCCGCAGCGACCACGCCGGTAGCCCCGCCAGCGCCGCGACCTCGCCCTCCGGCTCGACCACCGCCAGCCGCTCGCCGCCCGCATGAGCCAGCGCCCACGCCGCGCCCATCGTGCCCGCGATCGCCCCGCGTACCGAAAACCCCTCGCGCTCGACGTAGCGAATGCCCAACCCGCCAAGCCGCCGCTCGCCGCCGAACAGACGTTCGCAACCCGTCACGTCCAGAAGCAGCACCCCCGGCTCGACCGGCTGAACGATCGGGCTGAACTGCATCGCCCCCGCCGCCAATTGCCCCAGCCGCCGGCGGTCGGCCTGCGGATCGTGCGGACACACCGCAAGCTCAGGCAGCACCGCCCGCGCCTCAGCCACCGTCCGGCCCGGGCGCACGCCGCCGGCCAGAGCAAGCCGACAGCACGAAACCACGCGCTGTGACTGCCCCACAGGCTCAGCCACCGCCGTCGGCTTATCCGCCGGCAAGCCGCAAGACCGGCTCGTCCGCTCCACCGACAGCAGCGGCATGCACAGACACATCACGCGCCTCATCCTCCAGCCCTACCACAACCGGCCCGCTCGGCCAGCCGCCACGACATCGCAACACCTGCACCAGCCACCGCACACTGCCCGGCTCGCTCCGCGTGGGCCCCACCAAAAGCCTCACCGCCGCCGTGCTCACCCGCCCGCGGGCCTGCGCCTTGATCGGCCGAACCAACAGGCCGATGCCCCCGCCCGCCTCAGCCGCCAACTGCAACCGCCGCGACTGCCGATGCTCGACCCGCAACAGGCACGTCAGCAGCACAGCCGTCACCGTCGGCGACCGCAGCGACTGCTCGGCCGCCCACAACGCGTCGACCTCGCGACGCGGGTGAACCAGCACCATCCGATCGGCCCCCAAGCCCAACTGTTCAGCCGCAGGCGGGTAGAAATCGCCGGCCGAGTCGATCACCACCACCTGCCCGCCGCCCGCCGCCGCCCGAGCCGTCAGCCACGTGGCCAGCGCCAATCCCCCGCAAGCCCGACCCGACCCGATCAGCTCGACGACGCTGCCGGTGGGCAGCCCCCCGCCGGCCAATCGCTCGTCGAACGCGCGGGTGCCCCCTTTGGCCGTGTGCCACTGCTCCTCGAGCAGTGTCTTCTCCTGCGCGATCGCCGGGTGCCCCATATTTTGCGATATCTCGGGTGGCATGCCCACGCCGCCTTGAACGGTGAGCGAAGCCGAACCGTTGCGTGGGCATGTTTTGCATGGGTGCCCCATGCCCTTGGGGTGAGCATCGTCGAACCCTTCCAGGGGTGGGGGACTAACTTCGCATCGCCTGCGTATGGGCGCTCGGGTGTCCCCTTCCGCCGCGGCCGAGTGGGCCACTACCAGCCCCGTGCCGATCCACCGCCGCTCGGGCGGACGGGCGTAGTCGTGCTCCATACGCCGAATTCGCTCGCGAAGCTGCCGCACGATGGCTGCCCGATCCTGCCGCAGGCCCAGTTTGACGCTCTCTGCCGACATCGCCTTACCGCTCCCCCGCACCCTGCACATCGGTCGTTCGCCATACCTAACATAAACCTAACTTCGGCCCGAGTCAAGACGATTTCCCCCTTTATTCAAATAGTCCGCCGGCTCACCCCGCACCCCATCTGCCACCCCTCCGCCCCACCTGCGCCCTAACCCCCGGCC
>CBFCZG010000376.1:0-4223 GCA_965602375.1 uncultured Phycisphaerae bacterium
AACGGGTGATCGGAGACGTGCAGATCCTGCTTACCAAAGGCAGGTGTCGACGAGCGGCGATCGTTCCTCCACTCGAAGAATCGTGACAACGACTCGTGGCCCGTCGAGGTGCTTTGATGGTCCGATGGAAACGGCTCCTGAACTTCGTCAGCTTCCAAGTGGGGTGGTTCTCCTGTGCTCTGGGGGCTGCGAGCGGGCTGCCTGTCTTGGGACCGGTCGTGGTCGGGGTGCTGTTCTGCTTCCAGCTCCTGCTCGTGCCCGCTTCCGGCGCATACGCCCGTTTTGTCATCGTGGCCACGCTACTGGGTTGGCTGGTCGACAGCGCACTGTATCAGGGGGGCGTGTTTTCGTTTCCCGCGGGAGGTGTCGGGCTGTGGGCCTGCCCGATCTGGATGGCAGCCCTGTGGGCCAACTTCGCAGGTACGCTTCACTTCTGCCTCGATTGGTTACGTGGACGCTACTGGCTGGCGTCGGTGCTGGGTGCGGTCGGTGGGCCGCTTGCCTACTACGGAGGCCACCGGCTCGGAGCAATTGAACTCGGCGGCAGTATCACCGTCAGCCTCGCGGTCATCGCGATCGAGTGGTCTCTCGTAACGCCCGGTTTGGTCTACCTGTCCGAGAGGCCTGGTCTGGACGGCCAGCGCCCGGCCGGCGGTGCCAGCCAAAAGTCCGGAGCATAGATTCCGCCCGAGCCACGGGGCGAACATTCTCCGCTACGTCGTTGGGGTGTGGCGTTTCCGGAAGAGGTACTGTGACACCCACCACTCCCGACCGCCCCGGTAGTTGAACAGTTCGGCGCAGGTCATGAAGAACATGCGCCACCGCTGCAATTGACGGGCGGCATCCTTGGTCTCGGTTGCGGATTCGAGCAGTCTGAGCAGGTCCGATCGCTGGCGGTCGCACTTGGCAAGCCAGGCTTCCAGGGTTCGAGCATAGTGAGTACCTGAGAACCGCCAGTGCTGCTCCAGCACCAGGTCCCGCTGAAAGTACAGCAGCAAATCGTCGGAGGGCATGATGCCGCCGGTGAAGAAGTGTCGTCCCATCCAGTCTGATGTCCCCTCGGTTTCAAACGGGTAGGCGAACCGCGCGTGGCAGAAGATGTGTACCATCAGCTTGCCGCCCGGCTTCAGCCACGTGGCGATTCGCAGCAGCAGCTCCTCGTAGTTGCGTACGTGCTCGAACATTTCCACCGACACCACTCGATCGAACCGACGGTCGGTCGCGAAGTCGGCCACGTTGGCGGTGACCACTTGGACGTTTTCCAGCCCGAGATCCCGGCATCGCGACTCGATGAACTCTCGTTGTGTGCGTGAGTTCGAGATTGCCAGTACGCGGCTTCGCGGATATCGCTGGGCGATCCAGAGGCAGAGCGAACCCCACCCGCATCCCAGTTCGAGGACTTCCATACCGTCGGCGATCCCTGCTCGTCGGCAGAACAGATCGAGCATGGCCTCTTCGGCTTCCGGCAGGGTCGTATCCGGTTGCGACCACAGGCAGCAGCTGTATTTCAGCCGTGGTCCCAGCACGCGCTGGAAGAATTCGGGCGGCACCTCGTAGTGCTGCAGATTGGCGGCATCCGTGGCCAGCGCGATGGGGCTGCGGCGGAGCTCTTCCACGAACCGCCGCAGGGACTCCCGCGGCGAGGCGCCATCGCGCTTTGCTTCCTGGCGCAGGCGAGTTGCCAGAAACCGCCGGATTCCGATGCGGATCAGCCGGTCGGGTAGGATCGCACGTTCGGCCAGGTCGATGAGGTTCATCAGGTTTCGCTTTCCTTCTTTGGAAACCAGGGGATGAACACACTGGTCGTGCGCTGATACCGGCGATATTCCTCGCCGCGGCTGGCGAGGGCTTGGGCCTCGGTCGGCGGGATGCCGGTTACCTTGAAGAGGAAAAACAGCATCACCGCCGGTGCCAACAGCGTCAGCCACCAGTACCAGACGCCGACGGCCATCGCAACGTAAGACCACCAGTGCAGCCACTCGAAGAAGTAGTTCGGGTGCCGCGAGTATCGCCACCAGCCTTGGCGGCACGTCTTGCCGCGGTTCTCCGGCCGGCTTCTGAAGCGGGCAAGCTGCCGATCGGCGAGAACGGTGTTGCCGACACTGACGACCCAGATCAGTACGCCGGCCAGATCCCATCCTGTCCAGTGCGCGACGGAATGGTGAGCCACGATGAGGATCGGCAAGGCAAAAAGCACGTCAAGCAGAGCCTGAGCCTGAAAGAAGAAAAACAGGTTCCGGTCGGCCGCCGTCCCCCATTTCTGGCGCAAGGTCCGGTAGCGGCCCTCTTCGGGCTGCCCCGCAACGCGATCCAGCAGTAGATAGATTGCCAATCGTGCCGACCAGGTGCCAATGAGAAGCGCGACCAGGATGCGGCGGTTCGGGTAGCCCTCAGCCGTTGCCGCGAAGAAGATTCCGAGAACACCGATGCCGGCGGCCCAACCCACGTCCACAATGCCCGCGTTGCGCGTCCTCCGCTGAACCAGCCAGAGCACAATCATGATCAACGAGGCGATCAACCATCCCAAAAGCAATTGAGTAAGAGGGGGCAGCGACATGATCATGCACCTCCGTCCGTCGAAGCGGCCGAGGTCAGATCTCGGGACCGCTCGCGTTGCTCCTGACCACCTCCTGCGTGTGACGAGTCTGTCCGGCTGGCCCCGTCTGGAGAGCCTCTGACACGCATGCCGGCGCAGAATCGTCGATGTCCGCCAGCGAAGTCACCTCGTGCGGAGTTACATACTCGCACCGCGAAGCCGAGGGGAATTCGCTCGTTTCCACGGTGTCGTTCACCTCGTAGAACGTGGGCGGCTCGTAAGTCCATCCGTCGGCAAGCCGCCGTTCTTCGCGGCGAATCTTGCGCAGGACGTAAGTGCCTCCCAACCACGCCGACAGCCGTGATCGCCATCCGAACTCGCGGTTCATGTCCCTCAGAAGCAGCGTCATTCTGGCACGCAGGGCCGGGTTTGCCCGGTAGTAGCTTTTCGTCCCAGCAACGACCGCGGAGAAGGTGCTCGACATTCCGCCTGCTTCCAGTTCGAAACGCCGTCGAACTCGCCGGTCGGGATGGTGCCGATAGCGTTTCCAGCCGGCCAGAGTGGTCCGCAGGACACGCAGCATGCTCGGGCCGTTGACCTCGAACTCGCGACGAAACGCCCGCAACAGCAGCTCCGATTCCTGGCCTGCCGGGATGTGAGGATGCCGGTAGTTGAACCTGAACTGCCCGTGGGTGTCGGCGCTCGGGCATTCGACCTCGTCGAGCATCCGGCCTTGGGCGGAGACCTCTGCATGCAGCGGCGTGCCCGGCAAGGGCATGTAAAGCATGAACTGGTGGAAGTCGGTCTCGTGCCGAACGGCGTATTCGATCACCTGGGAGATGTTTTCGGGCGTGTGGTGCTCCAGGCCGATGATGGTGGAGCCCAACACGCGGATTCCGTGCGATTGCAGTCTGCGAACCAGATCGAAGGTATCGATCCCGGCGAGCTTTCCGTACCGGCTGTTCTCACCTTCCAGGCCCATCCAGACCCAGGAGACACCAAGGCCGACAAGCTGCTCAATCGAGTACGTGCTGATGACGCTGGCGGAGCTGAACACATAGAGGATCCAGGATTTGCCGTGCCGCTCCATCAGCGCCAATAGACGCAGGGCCCGTCGGCGATGAAGGAGGAAATTCTCGTCCATCACAAAGAAGCTATGTGTCCCCCGCAGTTCCTCGATTTGGCAGATGATGTCGAAGATCTCATCGCCGGTCTGGTAGAAATCGACGAACTTGCCCTTACCCCCGAACAAAGCCGAGGTGGCGCAGAAGTTGCAGCCCACCGGGCAGCCGACCGACGGGATGAGGGTGGCGGCGACGTCGGGCGGCTTCTCCTTGACGGAAATGCCCATGCAGCGGGTCCCAACTCGTGTGGGAATCACGGGATGGCGAATGGGTCGATTCGGGTCCTCGCCCAGGAACCGACGGAACCACTCAACCCCCTCGCCCCGGACGATCCAGTCGGCATCGAGTTGGTTTTCCAGTTCGGCAATCTTGGCGATATGTCCGCCCACGACAATCACGGCGAGGGGCTGGTGCTGTCGGATGAGTTCGCACATCCGCCTTACCTTTAGCAGGTTTGTGGTGATGCTGCTGATCCCGACGATGTCGTAGTGGTGGTCGCGAATCTCCTGCACAAACCGGTCCAGGGTGGGGAAATCGAGAAGCGTGCACGGGGCAGAGATATT
>CBFCZG010000377.1:0-4210 GCA_965602375.1 uncultured Phycisphaerae bacterium
TTTGATCTGGGGGGACAATGTCGCTCTTCTCGTAGTCGATGGCGATGTTGCCCTGCAAGATTTCTTCGACGATGACCTCCATGGTGGTCTTGCCTTCAGGATCAACGGTGGGGCGTGCTCCCTGCATCAGTTCGAGCCATCGCTTCTGGATCAGGGCGGTCAGCTTGAAACGCCCACCCACCTTGTTGATCACTTCGTCACTCTTAAGTGCCTCAATCATGAAAGACTGTCTCCTGCACTATCCGGTCGCAAGCGGGCCGCAACGTGCGGTCTCGCGGCGATGGTCCCGGATGATCTCTACAATCTGCTGGACGGCATCGTCCAAAACGTCGTTGACCACGAAGTGGCGGTACTTGCCGCTCTGCCGGGCCAAGCGTATCTCCTCGTCGGCATGGGCTAGTCGTTGCCGGATCGTCTCCTCTTGATCGCGGCCGCGGCCCTGGAGTCGTTCGTCAAGCGCCTTCGAACGGGGGGGTGGCAGGATATACACCATGACGGCGTCGGGCATCATGGCGGCCACCTGCAATCCGCCCTGGATCTCAATCTCGAGCAGAACGATCTTTCCCTTGCTGAGCGCCTCTCGCACAGGCGCGGCGGGCGTGCCGTAGCGATATCCAAGGTACTCGGCATGCTCGAGGAATTCGCCGTCTTGCACCTTCTGCTCGAACTGCTGTGGAGTGAGGAAATAGTAGTTGCGGCCTTCTGTTTCCGTGGGCCCGGGCGGGCGCGTCGTAGCCGAGACGCTGAGCTTGGCGTTCAGTCGTTGCTTCAGATGCTGGACGATCGTGCTCTTGCCCACGCCGCTGGGTCCGGAGACGACCACGAGCGTGCCGCAGTTGGGGGGATCGGCCGGGGTTGGGGTTTCGGGTCTACTCAACGTTCTGGACCTGTTCCTTGAGCCGATCGATGCGACTTTTCACTTCCACGATCTCGCGAGCGATTTCTCCGTCGTTGCCCTTGCTGCCGATCGTGTTGGCCTCGCGCAACATCTCCTGAGCAATGAAATCGAGCTTTCTGCCGGCGTGCTCCTTACTATCGCAGAGCTGCACGAACTGATCCAGATGGCTCGCCAGCCGAGCCAACTCCTCGTTGATGTCGGATCTCTCGGCGAAAACAGCCACCTCGCGGGCCAGATCGGCCTTGCTCAGCTCCAACGTGGCCCCGGCGGTGAGTTCCTGAACGCGCCGGGCGAGGCGCTGATGGTATTCCTGAACCACGCTGGGAGCACGGCTAGCGACGACATCGAGGTGGTCGCGGATGGCCTGGCACTGTGTCAGAAGGTCCAGACGGAGGGCCTGGCCTTCCTCTCGCCGCATGGCCAGCAGCCGGTCGAGCGCCTGGTCGGTCAGTTGCTTGACGGTCTGCCACTGGGCCTGGCGGCCTTCGTCGTCAACCTGTCTGGGCTGGCAAACGCCGGGCAATGTGAGGATCGTGGCCATGTCGATCGATACGGGCCCGCCGGGCGGCTGCACCTGGCGGAGGCGATCGAGATACCATTGCAAGGCGGCGGTGTTAATGTCGTGTGCGGCCTCTACCGTCTCGCTGCGCAGGCGAAGGGTATAGGTGACACTGCCGCGGCCCAGGCGCTTGCGAAGCAGCTTCTCGACGTCGGCTTCAAGGAACTGGAGCGTTTCCGGTAGCTTGATGACCGGCTTGAAGTACCGATTGTTGAGACTGCGAATCTCCAGTGTGTAGGTCAAGCCCGGCTCGTGGTGCTGCGCTTCACCGAAACCGGTCATGGATTGGATCACAGGGCTGGACCTCCGGCGTTGACGCTCGTCTTGAGAGCTACTCGGTGACGGGTAACGGCGCGGGAAGTTCGGTCGGCGAGGTTTGGCCGGCCGATCCCGGCGTAGTCGGGGTTTGTGCCTGATTGGGCTCGACCGACTCGACGCCCGGAGGCGTGGTCGACAGCTGCGACTTCTGCGGGAGGAATACATAGTTCAGGCCCGTCGAGACCAGGATGAACAGCCCCGCCAGTACGACGGTGATCCACGTGAAGACGTCGCCGGTCTTGGCCCCGAACGCGCTATGTCCCCCGGCTCCGCCGAAAGCGCCGCTTAAGCCGCCGCCGCGACCTTTTTGAATGAGCACCACAAACAGCAGCAGCAGGCAGATGATGATGAACGACACACCCGCCAATCCCTGCCAGAAAGACGCCAGAATGAATGCATTCATCGGATGACCCTCGGGCTATCAGATGCCCTGTCAGGCGAGCTTCTTAGCTCGCGCGGTGGCTGCCACGATCGCGGTGAATGAGTCGGCCTTCAGGCTTGCGCCGCCGACCAGAGCCCCATCCACGTCGGCCTGGACCATCAACTCCCCGGCGTTTTCAGGTTTGACGCTGCCACCGTATTGGATCTGAACGACAGAAGCGACCTGCTCACCATATAACTCAGCGAGTAGGCCACGTGTAAACTTGTGTGCCTCCTGGGCCTGTTCGGCCGTGGCGTTCCTTCCGGTCCCGATGGCCCAGACGGGCTCGTAGGCCACGACGAGCTTGGCCGCCCCGTCGGCATCGATCCCCGCCAGGCCGCTCCGAAGCTGCTGGTCGAGCACGTTCTCGGTCTCGCCTGCGTCGCGTTGTTCGATCTTCTCGCCGATGCAGAAGATGGGCGTGAGGCCCGCGAGCAGAGCCGCTTTGAGTTTGGCGTTGAGCAGCGAGTCGGGCTCGCCGCGCCCGATGGTGTGCCGGCACTCGCTGTGGCCGATGATCACGTACGTGCAGCCCACATCCTTGAGCATCTCGGCCGATACCTCGCCAGTGAACGCGCCGGACGGCTCACTGTACATGTTCTGGGCGCCAAGCCCGACGAACGACCCGTTCAGCCTGCTGCTCAGCGGCAACAGGTAGGGGTAGGGGGGGCAGACGGCTACTTCGACCGGGGGTTCAGGCTTGCCCAAGCCGCCGGGGAAGCATGCTTCCGGCCGGCGCACCAACTCATCCACCAGCTTGCCGGCTGAGGCGAGGGTGAGGTTCATTTTCCAATTGCCGGCCACAAACGGTTTTCGCATCGGCACTTATCCTCGAATCCCCTGTCTCTTGTAAGTCCCTTAGATTAGCCGAGCCGGCAGGGCGAGTCAATGCCACAGTCGCCAGAGCGGCTAGTTGAGGTGGCGGCCCAGAAGCTCGGCGATCTGGCGCAATCGCTCCATCAGCCGGCGGAAACTGCTGGGCAGCATGGATTGGGGACCGTCCGACAGGGCCTGCTCCGGATTGGTGTGCACCTCAACCATCGCGCCGTGGGCTCCCGCGGCCATGCCGGCCATGGCCAGGTCGGCTACGAGCTCGCGTTTGCCGGCCGCATGCGACGGGTCGACGAAGATCGGCAGGTGGCTGTTCGCTCGAACCACCGGAACGGCGGAGACGTCCAACGTGAACCGCGTCTGCGTCTCGAAGGTGCGGATACCTCGCTCGCAGACGATGACCTGATGGTTGCCGCGGCTCATGACATACTCAGCCGACATCAGCAGTTCATTGATCGGGGCGGCCATCCCGCGCTTGAGGAAGACCGGCTTGTTGGCCTGACCGACCTCGAGCAGGAGGTTGTAGTTCTGCATGTTGCGGGCACCGACCTGGTAGATGTCGGTGTAGTCGCCCATGAGCTCGACGTCGCGCGGGTCCATCACTTCGGTGATGATCGGCATGTCGAGTTCGGCACGAACCTGTGCCAGGTACTCAAGCCCCTGCTTGCCCAATCCCTGGAAGCTATAGGGGCTGGTTCGCGGTTTGAAGGCCCCGCCTCGAAGGATCGAGGCGCCGGCGGCCTTGACCTGTCGCGCGACGTCGAAGAGCAACTCGCGGTTCTCAACCGAGCACGGGCCAGCGATCACGGCGCAGTAGTCGCCGCCCATCTTCACCCCATGGATCTCCAGCACGGTATCGTCGGGGTGAAATTCGCGGCTGGCGAGCTTGTATGGCCGCATGATCGGCATGACCTTCTCGACGCCGGCGATCTGCTCGAGCTGTTCGGGAAGGGCGGCACCTTCCTCGCCGATGGCGCCGATGATGGTACGAAACTCGCCACGAGAGATATGAGGGGTCAGACCAAGCTGGGTGATGCGATCAGCGACGTGCTGAACATCCTCTTCGCTGGCGCCGGATTTCAGGATAACGATCATAGTGATACCTGTGCGAGACGCTCTGTCGCGTGGCTAGGTGGACTCTGGGGCACGCGGGAAAGAACCGAGCACGTGCAGCTCCAGGCAG
>CBFCZG010000378.1:0-4196 GCA_965602375.1 uncultured Phycisphaerae bacterium
CTGGATCAAGGACGTCATAGTAGACTGGCTCGACCCGAAACCGCCGGCGTACCGGCGGTCTACGACGTGACGGTGGGTGGGTGGCATGTCCACGCCGCCTTTGCGTGGACATGAGCTCGGCTGGAGTCGCTTGCAGGGCGGGTTCAACCCGCCTTTACACTGTTCAAGAACAGTTCGACGGGGCTCACTGCCTGAAGGCAGTGGCACACGATGCCACCCGAAAACTCGCATTCGCACAATACACGCCAACGCGGTCGCACTGTCAGCTTCGCAGACAGTGGCACCCCAGCTAAGAAGACACTGTTGGGGAACAGTGATTGCGCGCGCAATCCCGACGTACGTCGGGACGCGCCCTACGATCGGGGCACCCAAGACGTTAGTTGTCTTCGAAGGTGAGGAAGGGGCGCATGCGGTCCACGGTTTTCGGGCCGATGCCGCGGACAGCGTCGAGGTCGTCGGGGGTAGCAAACACCGGCTGCGTTGCGGCTGAGGCGCCCTGCTGCTGACGATAGGCGACGATCCTCTTGGCCAGCGTCGGGCCTATCCGCGGCAGTTGCGTAAGCTCGGCCCAGGTGGCGGTGTTGGGGTTGATCCTCTGCTCGATCTGTGCGGCCACGCCGGGAATTACCTGGATGGGCTCGGCCAGATACATCGGCCTGAGCCACCCGAGCACGACTACATAGGCGAGGATCAGGGCGAGAATGCCGTAGCACACCCAGTAGACCGGCTTGGGCCAGGCGTGGCCCCAACCTTGTGCGGGCGCGTCGTTCATGGGGTCTTGGGACGGGCGCGGCGCTGCTGCTGATCGATGACCGTCGAGCCGCTACTCTCGGCCCGCATCGAGGCCAGTTCGTGAAAGGCCGGCTTGGGCGCCAGGTCCTTACGGAGGAGCCCGCCGTGGGGCAGGTAGTGCGGTCCGGCGTCGGCCAGATCGCGCCAGGAGATGGTCTCGACGAACGGCTTGGACAGGGCGATGTTGAGGAAATCGCGCAGCCAGAGCGACTGGGTCTGCTCGTTCCACGGCTGATGCCACTCGCCGCCCCGCGCAATGTCGATCTGCCCGCTCCACGCGTCGGCCTCGTCGGGCGAGACGCCTGAGGGTACTTGCACGGCGGTGAGGTGCAGCGGTTTGCCGAGGTTGGCGAAGCGGTCGAGCATGGAGGAGATCTGGAGCATGTCACGGACGTACATACCCTCGCGGGCGAGCCCGAAATAGAATTGCAGCCCGATGGCGTCGAAGTTGATGCCGCTCTGCGAGCACATGTCGGCGTAGAGGATGGGCGGGATCGTTCGCTGGTTGCGCGCAAAGTACTCGCCCCAGGGGGCAATCAGGTCGATGATCGCAGTCGCGCGCGGGGCCGACTGCTTGGCGGCCGTCGCCACCACGCGTGTCAGCTCCATCAATTGCTCGAAGTTGAAGTTGAAGCTGTTCTCGGCATGGATGCCGCTGATGACGTCCCACGCACTGACGAACTTGCCGTAACGTTCGAAGACACGCTTGGCATGTTCGTAGACCAGTTGCCGGACGGTGTCGAAGTCGTGCTCCCAGATGTAAAGCCAGTCGGGCAGATTCTGCTCGTTGAAGGCGACCAGCGGTGAGGCCTTGACCGGCACGCGCCGACGCGTGAGCAGTTCGACCCACTCGTCGACCGCTTCCCACTCCGGCTGCTGCTCCTTGGGCTCGATCTGCCGCCACGGGATGGGAACGGTCACGAAGTCGAACGAATCGAGCAGCGACCGGACATAGGCCTCGCGCCGGTCGAGCAAGTTGGCGAAGCATCCGAACACACGTCGACCCATCTGGCCGCTCTGTCTACGGCGCGTTAGAAAGATGTCGGCATGGAAGAGCGTCAACTGCTCGCCCACGTGCATGGCCAGGGCGAGCGACTGTTCGGCGTAGGCGGCGATCTTGACGGGATCGTCCTCCTGGAGGGCCTTGATCATCATGTCGCGGGCCTGGTCGACCTCCTTGCTGAGCGGCTCGGCGCCGGCGTAGTCGAACAGCCCCCAGTCCTCGCGCTTCTGGAGGATGCGCATCAGCCGCCCGCGCGCCAGTTCGAGGTGCAGGTTGTAGGGCTTGGCTCGCTCGGGCAGGCGGGCCGTCTCGAGCATGACCCGTCCGAAGCCCTGCACCGGCCAAAGCAACGCCAGCGCCGCCGGCCCCTGGGCCCGCTTGGTGCATTGGATCTGCCCCTTGTCGAACTCGATCTCCGCGCGAATGGGCACCTGGTCGCTGCCGATCAGGTAGGCGGCATCCAGATCGACGCTTTTGGCAGACTTGCCCTGTTGGTACACCTCGAATCGGAGCATGAGCTTACTCTGTGTCCCTTTCTCTGGCGCGGCGCGGTCAGTCCTTCCACACCTCGGTATTGACCAGGTTGAGCGGCCTGTGCCCGGTCAATGCGGCCGTAATGTTTTCAGCCGCCATGATAGCCATCTTTTCCCGTGTCTGCGAGGTGGCGCTGCCGATGTGCGGCACGCACACCACATTCTCCATCTCGACCAGCCCGGGCTCGGGCTCGGGCTCGCTTTCGTAGACGTCGAGCGCGGCCGCGGCGATCCGCCCCTCGCGCAGCACCTGTACCAGGGCGGCCTCGTCGATGATCGGGCCGCGCGACGTGTTGACCAGGCGGGCCGTGGGCTTCATCCGGCGAAGCAGCGGCTCATCGACCAGGTGGCGGTTGCTCGCCGTCAGGTTCACGTGGATGCTCACGTAATCGCTCTGCTCGAAGAGCGAGTGCAGATCGACGCGTTGGGCGCCGATCCGGGTTTCCAGTTGCTGATTGCGGGTCGCGTCGCAGTAGAGCACCTTCATGTCGAACCCACTGCTGCGAAGGGCGACGGCTGTACCGATCCGCCCGGCCCCGAGGATGCCCAGCGTCTGGCCGGCCAACTGTCCGCCCAGAAACTGCATGGGACCCCACCCCGCCCATCGGCCGCTACGGAAGAACCGGTCGGCCTCGACGATGCGTCGGGCTGCCGCCAGCAGCAGGGCCCACGTCAACTCGGCCGTGGCATCAGTCAGGACACCCGGCGTGTTGGTGACCATCACGCCTCTGCGGGTGGCATCAGCCAGGTCGATGTTGTCGTAGCCGACGGCCAGATTGGCGAAAACCCTGCACTGAGGGCCCGCGGCGTCGAGCACGGCCGCATCAATACGATCGGTGAGCACGCAGAGGACCGCGTCGCGTCCGGTCACCCGTTCGAGAAGCTCCTGGGGCGATAGATCTCGGTCGCGTGGGTTGACCTCGACGTCCTGGCAGCACCGGTGGAGCAACTCCAACCCCGGTTGAGGGACTTGGCGGGTGACGAGAACACGATACGATCCGGCCATCATCGCTCCAGATACCCCGCGCCCGGATGAGCGCAAGGGGGCGCGATTATAGTGGCCGCAAGCGGCACGGCAATGAGGACGGCATTGAAACGCGTCGGCGGACCGGTTGACACCATCTGAGGGCCACCAGTAGCATGCCCGCCTACCTTAACGACGGAGCCGGACCCATGAGTGACAACGTCCTCTGCGAAACGGATATTCCAGGTTTCGACTGTCGGCGCGGCAAGGTGCGCGACGTGTACGACCTGGGCGACAAGCTGCTGCTGGTGGCGACCGATCGGATCAGCGCCTTCGACGTGGTCATGCCCAACGGCATCACGCACAAGGGCATTATCCTGACGCAGATCTCCAAGTTCTGGTTCGACTGGCTCGTCGGCCGCGTGAAACACCACCTGCTGGAGGTGATCGACTCGAAGGCGCCGCCGGGGATGGAGCCGTATCTCGGGCAGCTTCGGGGCCGGGCGATGCTCTGTGTCAAGACCCGGGTCGTGCCGATCGAGTGCGTGGTGCGGGGCTACCTGGCGGGCTCGGGCTGGGCCGACTACCAGAAGACCGGTGCGATATGCGGGGTCGAGCTGCCGAAGGGGATGAAGCAGTGCCAGCGCCTTCCGGAGCCGATCTTCACGCCGGCCACGAAGGCCGAGACCGGGCACGACGAGAACATCAGCTTCGAGCAGGCATGCGAGGTCGTCGGGCGCGACACCATGGAGCAGGTCAGGCAGCGGAGCATCGAGATCTATCAGGCCGCGGCCGACTATGCAGCCGAACGTGGGATCATCATCGCCGACACCAAGTTCGAGTGGGGTCGGCTGGGCGAAGAGCACATCCTCATTGACGAGGTGATGACGCCCGACTCGTCGCG
>CBFCZG010000379.1:0-4190 GCA_965602375.1 uncultured Phycisphaerae bacterium
AGTCCGGAACCGGTTGGCCCAGCTTCTTTCAACCCGCCGACGCACATAGCATCCGAGCCGAGCAGGACAACAGCCACGGCATGCACCGCACCGAGGTGCTGTGCAGTCGCTGCGGGGCTCACCTCGGGCACGTCTTTGATGACGGTCCTCAGCCAACGGGTTTGCGCTACTGTGTCAACTCAGCCGCACTCGATTTCGCCGAGCAGAAGCAGGTAGACCCCTGACGCACACGGCAGGAAACATCGACCCCGACCCGTGCAGGTGGCGCGCAGCTATCTGACCGAGCGATAGCAGCACGGGCCGACGCGGACCAATCATTCCCCCAAAAACCTACGACGTCTGCAGCAACTGGACGATCAGAAAGGCCATTTCCAGGCTCTGCGACGCGTTCAGCCGCGGATCGCAATAGGTCTCGTATCGGCGATGCAGGTCGTCACTGGTCAGCGCTTCGGCGCCGCCCACACACTCGGTGACGTCGTCGGCCGTCAACTCGAAATGCACGCCCGCCAGACGAGATCCACACTCCCTGTGCACGCGGAACGTCCGCTGAAACTCCTCGACGATCACACTGAAGTCACGCGTCTTGTGCCCGTCGGCCGTGGTGACCGTGTTGCCGTGCATCGGGTCGCAACTCCACACGGGACGATGACCCGCCTCGCGAACAGCCTCAATCAGCGGCGGCAAGACCTGCTCAACACGGTCCACCCCCAGTCGGGTGATCAGCGTCACGCGACCCGGCTCATCGCTCTCGTTGAGCGCCGCCAGAAGCGCCACCAACTCCTCGGGCGTGCAGGCCGAGTCGATCTTCACACCGATGGGGTTTGCGATCCCCCGGAAGTACTCCACGTGCGCACCGTCCAGTTGCCGCGTGCGCGCCCCGATCCACAACATATGGGCCCCAAGGTTGTAGAACCGATCCGAGTCCGGGTCCTTCCGCGTCAGGGCTTCCTCGTAGCCAAGCAGGAGTCCCTCGTGCGAGGCAAAAAAGTCGACACGGCCGAGCGTCTCCGCTTGGGCTCCCAGCGATTCCATGAAGTGGATCGCGTCGAGTATCCGTTCGACGACGTGCTTGTACTCGGGCCACTTCCGGCTCTTGTCAATCGGATGCAGATTCCACTTGTATGGATGATGCAAATCGGCAAATCCGCCGTCCATCAAAGCACGAATGTGGTTGAGCGTGGTGGCCGAAAAGAAATAGCTCGATAGCAGCCGTGACGGGTCGGCCGTCCGCGCCTCGGGCGTGGGCTCGACGGCGTTGACTGCATCGCCTCGGTAGCTGGGCAGCGACCGCCCCTCGATCACCTCAAACTCACTCGAGCGCGGCTTGGCATACTGCCCCCCGAACCGCCCGATGCGTATCACCGGCCTGCGCACTCCGTACGTCAGAATCACGCTCATCTGAAGGAGAATCTTGAGCTTGTTGGCGATGTTCGCGGCGCGGCAGTCGATAAAGCGCTCCGCACAGTTGCCCCCCTGCAAGATAAACGCCTTGCCCTCGCCCGCGGCCGCGATCTTCTGCTTGAGCTTCGCGACCTCGCCCACCGACACGAGCGGCGGATACCCCCCAATCTGCGCCAACGCCGCCTCATACGCCGCCGGATCCGGGTATTCGGGCTGCTGAAGGGCCTGACGACCACGCCAACTCCCGGGGCTCCACGGCTCGGCTTGCATCCCAAACGCTCCTTCGATCACCAGCCCCGCCGCCCAGACGCACAACGGACACAACTCGACAGTGGTGTCGACCGGTGTGGCTGCCTCCGGAAAGTGTACCACCCAGCCGGGCCCGACGTAACCCACCCCGTCGCGTTCACCGTGTCGGTCGACACGGACGGGCCCGCTCAACGCCGTAGCGCCCTGGCCGGTGCCGCGCCATGTCGATAGACTCAACCACGACCACACAGATGGTAAGGAGTCAACAGCAGTGCGTCACTCACTCACACTGTACTCGCCGCACTGGCATGCCTGCCCCCGCGCCGGAACACCTGCCGACGACTCGCCGGCGCTCCCGGAAGGTACGCTGCCACTGGGGCCCGACTCGCAAGGCCGGTCTGCCCGGGTAACGGTTGCGGCCGATGAGCAAATCACCGAGTTCCTTGTCCTGGCCACGCGACCTGGCTATGACGGCCCCTGTCCGCCGCACCCCGAATGGCACCGTCGGGCCCACCTTGCCGTCATGCTGAACCCAGGGCACGATCACGCCACGCAATGGCTTTACGCGCTCGAAGACACGGGCACGGTCACCGCCGCAGCCATGTGGGCCGTGCCCGGCGAGGAAGCCGCCGACGTCATGTCAAAGCCCCTCGACGATCCGCCCGCCGCACAGGGCGAGTTCCGACAGCTCGATCAAAATCGGTTCATCGCTCAACTGCGCGTGCCTACCTCGGCCCTCTGGCCGCAACCCCATATCCCCGCCGGGCTGATGATACGGGTCGGCTTTCACGAGGAGTGCATCCCCGAGCCTTTGACGTGGCCCGCACCGGTTGCATGGACCAAGGCCGCACCTCTGATCTTCGGTGACCTCTATCGTCACCAGCCCCTGCTGCGTGTCGATCGACTCGACGTTCCCGAACCCGTGTGGGGTCCGACGGCCAGCACGCTCGTAATCCGGGGGTCGCTCGCCGATGACGCGCCACGCACGGGCACCATGCTGACTGAGGTCATCCTTCCGGGCGAAAGCGCCTGCGATCAGGCCCAGACCTCTTGGCAGGCCAGCGGCTCGGACTTCCAGACCGAGGCAAGCATCACGTTTCCGTGTCGGGCCAAGTGGGCCAACGACCTCTTGGCTATGGGCCGCGTCAGGCTCACCATCCGCGATCCCGACGCACGCCCCCTGTGGGTCGGCTCCTATCCGTTCGCCTTCGACGGCGGGATCGTCGTCCGCGAGCGGTACGGGGCACCCGGCAAGGCACTGCCCGAACGCCCGCAACCGTCTAGTCCCGACTTCGTCGAGCGTTTCCGCACCTACGTCCTCGCCCGCCTGCCCGACTACACCCTGCGCACAACCCAGATGGGCGCACCGTCCGATTTCTATCTCCACGACAAGGCCGGTGAGGCTCACCTCGATCTGCTGGCGCCCGACGCCCTCGACCGGGTCACTGCAATGCTGGCTGCTCGATTCGATGACTGGCAGGATGCCCTCTGCGCGCTGGCCATGTGGATCCACCACCCGCTGATCCATCGTCACTCCAGCACTTGGTCGCGGGTCTCGGGGGCCGCATCGATCGACACCATCCCAAGGCTGGGCGGCAGCTTCTGCGGCGATACCGCCCGCTTTGGCGCCGCGATGGCTGAGAAGATCGGCCACAAGCTCCGCGTGCCGCTTCGAGGCTACTCGATGGGCCTGCGGGGACACCTGGCCACGTTAGTCGACACGCCGATCGGTCGTGTCGTCATCGACGGCATGCTCGGCCTTTGGTTCCATACGCTGGACAATACACGGCTGGCTACACTCGAAGAAATGCGTCGCGATCGGTCGATTGTGCAGCGCGTGTGGCACAGCCCTCGCGCCCACGGACACGAGTTCTTCTACGGAGTCGACACCCAGATCATCCGCCCTTGGGAAGACGGGCAACTCACCTGGCCAAACAGCCAGCCCGACTGATGCCCGCGTTCCGCTCTCCCCAGAATCAGGCAGGCGGCTGGCCGTGCAGAATCGCCCACCCCGCCAACAGCGCCAACCCATCCCAGGCTGCCTCCGGCGCCTTGCCCGCTTTGCTGGTCTGCCCGAGGTAGTCCACCAACCAGTGTCGCTCAGCCATGATCGGATCGACCGCCGCCACGAACTCCAGCGCGTGCTCGGACTCGCCGTGGTAGTCGTAACGCAGCCTCAAAAGGTCAAGGGAGGCCCTGTGAACCGCCTCGAGCGAGCCGGTCCAATCCTCCTGCTGGCTTGAATCCACGAACGACAGCAACGCCTTGCCAATGCCTGTCAGCGACTCGCCCGCCCGCGGGTCAATGGGTCGGCCCGGCGCACGGCGCAGGCGATACATGGCCCGGCCCTGCCGGCGAATGCGACGCGCCAGTTTCGTCGTCGCCGCTCCCGGCAGACGCCGCTCCTTGCGCCACAGCTTGTAGAACTGGCCCGGCGAGCCCAGCAGATCGCCCAACGCCACCACCATCTGCGTTCTGACCATTCGGTTGGGGTTCTCCAGAGCCATCGCCAACATCTGCCGGACGGCGCGAAACTCGCG
>CBFCZG010000380.1:0-4188 GCA_965602375.1 uncultured Phycisphaerae bacterium
CGTGTCGGCGCAGTTCCTGGACGACCCGTACGCCAACACCTCCTACACCTATGTCTGGACGGCGCCGATCCATCCGGTGACGGGCCGGGCACTGGCGCTGGTCTCCGGTGGCGGACTTGATGATCCCGCAGCGGTCTACGCCGCACCCCAGGTCCCAGCCGCCGACGCGAGGGTGTATCTGGCGGAGTGCACCATCATCGGCGACGACTACGGCAACGAAGCGGTCAAGGCCGCCACGGTCCTTGTGTTGCCGCTGGCTGATCTCGATGCCGATACGGACGTCGACCTGGACGACTACGTCCTGTTCAGCGCAGCCATGCTCGGGCCCGTTGTGGCGGCCGGCAACCCCGCCGCCGACCTGGACGGTGACAGCGATTGCGACCTGGAGGACTACGCCCTCTTCACCCAAAGCTTTACCGGGGCGCGGTAACGCGAAGTCATGACTGCCGCGTGACGCACGACGGGTATAAGGGGCGGATCTGCGACCGGTTGACTCGTCTATCGACGACGCGCAGTGCAGATGGCAACCGCATTGTGCTGGCCGCCTGATCCGACATTCCGCCGCGCTATTGGTCTTTACGCATGTTCCGGCAAGTCGACTGCGGCACGAACATACTGCAAGGAACGCCTGCAACAAGTCCAATCGAGGACGCCCATCCAATAACGTTGGCAAGGCGATGCCACTGCACGTTCTCTTGCCCTGAGCACCCTAACACCCCCTTAAGGGCCCGTAAAATTGCAGTTCCACTCGCCATTGCGTACACTGGATAGGTGATGGACGATACCAGACAGAAGGATCCTTACTACCGACAAGTCGCGAACGTACTGCGCGCGAAAATCGTGTCGACGGTACGGGATACGCCCACTCGGCTGCCGAATGAACGGCAGCTGTCCATAATACACAACGTCTCTCGTGCCACGGTTCGCAAGGCGCTCGACTTGCTGGCCGACGAAGGACTGATCGACCGGTCGACCGGTCGGGGCACCATCACACTGCCCGACGGCATCCGGGCGTGGCGTCGGTTGCGCGGCTCACGCCACATCAGCCTGATTACCAGTTGGCAGGATTGGGGCAGCGACCCAGCCACCTACTACGGCCGCATCTATCAGGGCATCCTCACCTCTGCCGAGGCCGCCGGCTACGACCTGCGGATCCGGCACATGTCCGGCTCCTTTCCACCGTTCGGGCCCGACTACGAACCCGAGGATCCACTTCAGTCAGTCGGCGTCATCATCGGGTTGGTGATGGACGAGCGCGTCATCGCAACGCACGCCAACGCCGGCAACCTCGTCGTCTGCGTGGACTACTGGTCGAGCAACCCCAAGGTCGACTGCGTCGTCGTCGACTGCTTCAGCGAAGGTCAGGCCGCCGCGCAGTTTCTGGCATCCCAAGGACACCAGCAGTTCTTCTATCTCGGCAATATCGTCGGCAGCGGTCACGACCGGAAACCGGAAGCCGATGCCGATCTGATGCTGGCTGGCTACCGACGGGCATTGACAGAGCTGGGCCTGTCGCTGCCGAACTCGCGCGTACGGTACTTTCGGTGGAATGAGGTCGACCGCGCGGTCGACTGGTTTGCCTCGCTGCGACCCAGACCGACCGCCGGTGTGGTTTTCCAGGCCCATGTGCTCGAAACTTTCGTCCGAGGACTCGCCGGCCACGGTCTGGACTGCCCCCGCGACGTCTCGCTGGTAACCAAGAACCATACGGAATCGAAGGGTAACGCAGCCGTGATGCAGGTCGACGCGTTTCGCATGGGCCAGCTCGCCGTCGAGTTGCTGATCGAACGGGCGTCGGGCAAGCGCAAGTTGCCCCAGGTCGTGTCGATCCGCTCGAACTTCAAACGAGGCCCGACGGTCCGGCGCGTGTGAGCGCAGGCACCACCTGGGTTGGGGTGTTTACCAGAAGAACAGCGATAAGTCTCTATTTAAGAAGAAGTTACACGCAATTTCGATCATGGTACGTACCACCCGACGACTCGGGGCAACGTCGGGACCACGCCACCCACCAGTCCTCGGGCGGCCTGTTGTCGATCACCGGGCGTGTCGGATGACGTTAACGTCTTCTCTGACAGTCGGTTGCGCTACGGCATGGTCCAGGCCCGTCAGGTCGGCCGCTTGTTGGCATGATGTTTGCGGGCATGCATTGCGAGTTGTTGGCGGAGGACACGGCCGAGTAGTTCGCGACCGACTCGGGCGTGTCCGAGTTGGTGTTGTGCAGTGAGCGATCCCTGGGTCTTGGAGTGGCATGACCGGCGCGCAAGCCCGTCAGCCACGCAAAGGAGGAGGCTATGCGCACGACAGCTTTTCTAGCGGTGGTGTGTGCGGTGGCGTTGGTTGGCAGCGCCGCGGCACAGGAGTTGAAAGTGGACTGCGGGACCAACGTGGCCGCCGCAGCGGGTTGGCAGCAGATCAGCCATGGTGTTTCAGGTGGGCTGCTCAGCTCCCCGTGGGGCGCGCTGACCTACGACACGACTGAGTTCAGCGGCACGTGGAGCAGTGCGGCGCAGCCGGACGCCCCTGTGTATGGCGCCCTGGACGGCGTCGCGCCCGGAGTGGGCACGGCGAGCATGGACTACATCCATGCCTGGGACACCCCGGTTCCGTGGCCGGGACCGACGGTGTACCTCAGCGGCCTGCCGGAAGGAGTGTATGAGGTCCTGGTGTTCTGCATGGAAGGCTACGGCACCGATATGCAGAACGAGGTCAAGCTCAACGACGTCTTGGTGGGTACCTGCCTCGATCCGGGATCGAGCGAGACCGATGGTAGCGTTGCCTACGACAAGGCTGTCGTCGGCGGCTCGGTGGCGGTTGACGCCAGCGGCGTGCTCAACATCAACGTCCGGGAGGTCGGTTACCCCTATGGCTCGGGCCGGATTAACGGCTTCGTCATAACGCCGGAACCGGCTACACTGGGTCTAATTGGCCTGGGCCTGGTCAGCCTGCTGCGTCGCCGCAAGTAGTAGACCGAATGGATGTTCCGGCCGGTGGTCGGACGGCCGACGATGGATGGTGCAAGGAGCAAGCGGGGCACGACGGAGATCGTGTTGCCCGCTCGCGCTGTCTGGCTGCGGTAGCTGGACTGCCGCACGAGTACGGGCACCGCACGAGTGCAAGGAGTACACAGATGAATCTTCGGTGGACGGCGGGGGCAGTGCTGCTGATCGGGGCGGCCAACATATGCTCGACGACGGCGATCGGCGATACCGTCACCGTCGAGGCCACAGCCGATTCGTGGCTGTACATGGCCCAGGCGGGCACGAACTTCGGCACGGCCGACCCGCTCGCGATGAACGGCCAGCCCGGTGCGTGGAAGCGACAGATCGTCATGAAGTTCGACCTGTCGGGCGTTACCACCGCGCCGAGCCTCGTAATCAACTCAGCCGAGCTGGTACTCACCACGCGCGCAGCCGTCGACTGGGGGGGCAATTTCGCCGCACACTGTCGCGCCCTCGATGCCGACTGGGACGAGAACACCATCACGTGGACCAACTGTCCCAGCACGTCGACCGTGATCTCCAATGCGGTGCTGCTCAAGGAAAAGTACGCCGACATCTATCAGCAGCGTACCTGGACCATGACCGCCGACGGCCGGGCACTGGTTGCCCAGTGGATGTTGGGCGGCACTAACTACGGCTTCAAGCTGATGCCCGAGTATCCAGACGTCGACTCCCATGAGCATCACGTTCACTCACGCGAGACCGCCAACGCGGCCGACCGTCCCCAGCTCGTCATCGACTACACGCCTGTCTACCCGCCGGACGCCGTCACCGACTTGGCGCTGGGCCAGGCGGACGCGACGCGTCTATGGGTGCAGTGGACAGCCCCCGACGGCCTGATTCAGGGCTACGACACCGGCTGGTACGAGCTACGCTATTCCACGTCACCGATCGACGATGCGAACTTCGCCTCGGCCACGCTCGTGACCGACGTGCCCACGCCGCTTGAAGGCGGCTCAATGCAGACCGCGCTGATCGCAGGCTTGTCGGCCAACACGACGTATTACATTGCGCTCAAGTCACACTCCCCTGTGGGCGGATTGGTTTCGGATTTGTCGAACGTGCTGTCGGCCGGCACGACAGACGTCGACACGACCGCGCCGGCAGCCGTGACGGACCTTGCCGTCGACGCCGTCGAATCGCGTCGCGTCACGATCAGTTGGACGGCGACCGGGGACGATGGCTCTGC
>CBFCZG010000381.1:0-4168 GCA_965602375.1 uncultured Phycisphaerae bacterium
TGGAAGCGGTACCCACCGAGGGCGAAGAGGACCCCGCCACCGACGCGGTCGACGGCCTGTCCGTGGAAGCTGTTGACGCGGTGGACTCCCTCGCCGACAGCAGCGGCGAGCCGTGTGTCGGGCTCGACGACAACGTCGTGGGCCGACCAGCTATCGGTGGTAATTCCGTGACGCTCGGAGAGTTCCTCATCGTCGCGCAGATTGCGGACCGATCCCCCGTGGGCCACGTTGAGGATCTGAATGCCTCGACAGATGCCGAGAATGGGCATATCCCGGTCCGACGCGCTACGAATGAGGCCGATCTCGAAGTCGTCGCGGTGCCGATTCGTCGTCGATGCGTTATCGGCCGGGCCATCGTATAGGCTGGGCGACACATCATCGCCGCCGGTCAGGACCAGGGCATCCACGCCGTCGAGCAGAGCGTCGATTCGGTCGAGGTCGCGCGTCGGGGTGATCAGCACGGTTCGCCCACCGGCCCGGGCGATGGCGTCTTCGTAGAAAGGCCGTTGCACAACGAAGCTGGACGACATCGACAGACCGATTCGCGGTGCGCCCTCGGGAGGTGTTGATCGCCAACACATATATGTGATGACGAGAGTGGCCGCGCTCCCCAACAGTGCCATACCTATAATCAGACTGATTCGGCGCCGTCGCCTCATGGTGCGTAGTATGCGCTGCCAAGGCCCGGAGCCCAAGCACAAAAACCAGGCGGATGTCAGAACTCGGCGCCGCCAGGCCGTGATGTACCAACGGCGCATAACGCGCCAAGCCACACGGCGATGTCGCACGTATGGGCGAACGTGTGGCCCGACTTTGAAGGAATGTGCTACCCGACCGCCGCGAAAGGAGGAACGGAGGTGAAAATGGAACGATGGATTCGGGCGATAGCTGGTACGTTCATACTGACCTCGCTCGCGTTGGCCTACCTGCACCATCGCTACTGGCTGTTCTTCACCGCTTTTGTCGGCCTGAACCTGCTTCAGTCGGCATTTACCAGGTGGTGCCTCATGGAGGACATCCTGGTCAAGCTGAAGATCACACAGAAAACGGCTTGATGCATTGCGCAGACACAAGAGCAAGAGAAACAGTGCTTCTTCGTCCTCGACGGATTGCGCGCTCCGGTGCAGCCGGGCCGAGGGTTCGCCAACAAGACACAATTCGCCGGGCCACACGGCCGACCCGGTGCTCAACCGTGCCCCCCGAGATCAGCGAGACGATGAACCGCGCGCAATCCCGGCGCGCCTGGCCGCGCCCTACGTGGCTCGCATGCCCGCGCCGCTCGGCTCGGATGAGTGGAGCCGACGCCCTTGGGCGTGCCACGCGACGTTCAGAATCGGGCGTCCGGTATTATCGGGCTCAGAAGGAACGGCCGAGCGAGCGTGCGCAACCTCGTGCGGTCAACTCCCGATCACGTGTTTTGCGCTAAAGCGCCTTTGGCGGCGACCCGAAGTACATGTCGTCGGAGTTTGTGAGCACCGCGAGTCAGGGGTGTGTGTATGTCCGTATCCGCGGCGAGCTATACCAACGAAATCGTAGCCAAAGCCCTGGGCCGCATCGGCGATATCGCCACGCTCCCAGAGATCACCGTCAAGATCATTGAAATCGTCGAGGATCCGAGCAGCTCGGCGCGCGACCTGCACCAGATTATCAAGAACGACCCCGCGCTGTCGGCCCGGATCCTCAAAGTGGTCAACTCGGCCTTCTACGGGTTGCCCGGGCAGATCGCCACCGTCGACCGCGCGATCGTGATGCTGGGTTTGTCGGCCGTGAAAAACATCGCCATCGCTGCCTCCATCGCCAAGCTGTTCCGCGGCAGCAAACTCGGCGGCAAGTTCAGCCCGCTCGACCTGTGGAAGCACAGCATCGCGGTCGGCACGGCCAGCCGCATGATGATCAAAATGCTGGGCCGGCAGGGGGGCGAGGAGATCTTCGTGGCCGGGCTCATCCACGATCTGGGTTTGCTGATCGAGCGGCAGGTGTTCGATGAGCAGCTCGCCGAGGTCGTTGCCCGCGCCGAAGCCGGGGAGGACTTCTGCACGCTCGAACGCGAGTTGATGGGCGCCGATCACCAGGACTTAGGCCTTGGTCTGACGACCAAGTGGAAATTCCCCCGGCACCTGCGAGTGGTTACCGGCTATCATCACAATCCCGACCGATTGCAGGCAGAGGTCCAGGAACTGGCCACCGTGGTCTTTCTGGCCGACAAAATCTGCTGCTCCCAGAAGATCGGCCTGCATATCATTGGCGGAGAAGATCCGATCCCGCCCCAGGCGATGGAGCTTCTGAAGCTGACCGAACAGCAGGTCGAGCAGCTCGTCGTCGAGCTTCCCGCCCAGCTCGAAGTGGCTGAGTTGATGCTCTCGTCCGCCTGACAGTCACCTTTCCCGTGTCAGCGCAGCGTGTAGGGCGGTTCCAGCCGCGTTTCCGTATCCCGTATAATCTCGGTCGCACCCTCAAGCAAAGCGAGACTGTGTCTCGCGCGGCTCGTGGGTGGACAGCAGTAGGGCGTTCAACTTGCCGCACGCGAGTTGTTGCTGACCCACGTCGCCCCCTTGCCGATTGCCGCTTCGTGAGTATGCTGACATCGGTGGCAACCGCTGGTGGTTTCATCTGCGCAGGTAGGAGGCAAAACCATGTTTAAGCTGACCGTCTTGTTGGCAGTGGGGGGGGGTCTCGTGTTGGCTTCGGCAGAGCCGGCTATAGCTCTCGGGCCCGGCCACATCGTCGTCAAGACCGACCGCAGCGTGAATTGCTCGACGCTCGAGACCATCGCCGACGACGTGACAAGGGGCTGCACGACGGATCAGGAAAAGGCCATCGCCATCTACAACTTCCTCGTCCGCGTGCTTTACATGCCCTATCACTCGCATCGGCCTCTGGAGATGGTCGACGGCAGGTTGGTGTTTGCCAACGACCCGCTGAAGTATATCAACGTGTATGGCTGCTGCGGGTGTGGGCCTCAGGCCGGCGTGGTGGGCGCGTTGATGGAGGCAGCCGACTTCGAGACGCGGAACCTCAACCCCGGCTTCGGCCACGTCAGCAGCGAGGTCAAGTGGGGCGGCAAGTGGCACTGGCTTGATATCTGGCTGCCGGCCTACGTGCTCGACGACAAGGGCGAAATCTACTCCTACGACGAGATCATGGCCGACCGGTCGCGCTTCGCCGACGCCAGGAAGGAAGGTCGTGCCCCCGGCAACTTCATGGTCAACTACGACGCCGACCTCAAGGCCGTCATGAACGCCAAGGACTACAAGCCTACCGGCCACGGTGCGTACGAGCAGCGATACGTAGAGAACCTGCGCCTCCGCCCCGGCGAATCGTGCACGTGGCTGTGGGGCAACGTGGGCAAGTGGTATTGGCCGTCGGGCCCGTACCTCGGCAAAGAGTATCTCAGGGGTCAGTTCCCCTGCGGGCCGGCCTGCAAGTTCGTCAATGACGAGGTGCTGACCGACGCCTTTGCCTACTGGGAGCCATACAAGAAGGTCATCGAGGATGGACCCCACCCCTGGCGCAACGTGTACTACCGCTACTACGGCAACGCGATCTTCGAGCACGTACCGCCTCTGACGTCCAAAGGCCTGGCCGACGTCGACGCGAAGCTGACCGATCTTCAGTTCGTCGAAGGTGGCGGGCTGAAGCTGGCCGCGGCGGCCGGCGGCTCGCTCGAGATCGCCTTCGACCTGCCCTATGTGATCGCCGACACGGAGATTGAAGGTGACGCCGACATGGGCATCGGCGGGGCGCTAAGCTTCTGCTACTCGCTCGACGGCGGCGAGAGCTGGCTGCTCGGCGATGAAGTCAAAGCCGGCGGCGCGTTCGGGCCCATCAGCATCGGCAAACTCAACTGCTACGAATACCCCGCCGGCTCGACCAGCGGGCAATACGGCTTCGTGTTGCGCGTGGTGTTTCGCAGCAACTCGGCCAAAACCCCGACGGTGCTCAAGCGCCTGAAGGTTACCAACACCACCATGTTGAACTTCTACAGCCGCCCTTGGCTGGAGACCGGCAACAACCACGTGGCTGTCAACGTCGAAGATTCGCAGGCATTGGCGGCCGCCCCGCTGGAGGTCACGTGGCGGTGGCTGGAGGATTGGACGAATCCCAAGTCGTTGACGCACAAGGTGGACAAGGACAATCGCACCGCCGTCATCGACGTCGGCGGCACGAA
>CBFCZG010000382.1:0-4163 GCA_965602375.1 uncultured Phycisphaerae bacterium
GTAGTATTCTGTCTTGTTCTGGACCAGGTCGCCGAGCACCGCCAGAAAGCCATGCTCGAGCGTGAGGACGTCTGCCATGGCCGCAGCAACATGCGCGGGCGTCTCGGGCACCATTGCGATCTGCGGATCGCCCATGAGCAGCACTACCAGGTCATCGCGAGACGGCGCCCATCGCTCGCCGTTGCCGATACTTTGGCTGGTGGCCGGGGCGGCGCCGTAAGCGCTGACCGCCAGCAGCAACTGACCGAGCAAACAACCTATTGATACATTGGCTCTTGTCGGCATCCGAGGAGACCTGCCACCACGCGACCCGCTCGTTGCCCCGCAACTTCCGGACAGATTATGGCCGTTGTTGCCGCCGGCTACAAGGTCCGCTCACTCCTTCATGCCCGAGAGCTTGACGCCCTGGATAAACGTCTTCTGCGCGACGAAGAACAGCACAAGGATGGGTATAACTGTCAGAACCGTCATGGCCATCAGCATACCGTACTCGGTGCCGTATTCGCCCTGAAACATCGCCAGGCCCAGCGACAGCGTATACTTCTTCTCGCTGGTGAGATACACGAGCGGACCCAAAAAGTCGTTCCAGGCGTGCAGGAAGCTGAACAGCCCCACCGTCATCAGAGCCGGCTTGGACAGCGGCAGAGCCAGCTGCCACCAGATCCGCAGTTCGCTACAGCCGTCGATCCGTGCAGCGTCTATCAGACTTCGAGGAATCGTCAGGTAGAACTGGCGCAGCAGAAAGACGAAGAACGCACTGCCGAACAGGGCCGGCACCACCAGCGGACGAAACGTGTTGATCCAGCCCAAGTACTTGAACAGGACGAACACCGGAATCAGCGTCACGTGGGCCGGCAGCATCATCGTACATAGCATGACAAAGAAGACGACATTGCGGCCCGGCCATTCGAGCACGCCGAAGCCATAGGCCGTGAAGGAACAGCTAAGGACCATGAGAAACACGAAGGCTATGGTTACCAGCGTCGTGGTGCGGTAGAAGCGCGCAAAACTGTACTTGGCCAGGCCTTCGAGGTAGTTGCGCCATCGCGGCGCCAGGTGCACGGCGATATCCGACTCAGCTACGCAGTCCCACAGCGGTTGCTGATCGGCCGGTAGGCCGTCGGCATGTTGCTCGACGCGCCACCATGGGTCGCTCGCCGATCCGGGCACGTCTTTGATGACCTCGACAGCCACCATTTCGGCCTCAGGTCCGCCGGGTCGATCGAACCATCTCTTCACCCGGCCGTCGACGATGTCGGCTGCGCGGACGAGTGCGGTCTGACCGCGATCGGATCCGTCGGTCCACCGTACGATCTTGGCCGGGTAATCGATGGGGTGTTGGGCGACCGACACGCGCTGGGTGTGGCCGTGGATCGGGGCGAATCGTCCCTTGGGAAGCAGAACCTTCAGACTCTTGGGCACCTCCATGACGTCGTCGTCGGCCTTGAGCGACGTGCCCACCAGCCAGGCAAACGGCAGCAGGAAAACGCATGACATGGCGATCAGCACAGTATGGCCCAGTGCGCTGCCGGCTATCCGTTGCTTTGTCGAGCCGCGCGCCGCCATCATTTGCCCTCGTAATGCACAAACTGCCGGCTGACACGGAACGTCAGCAGTGTGACGGCCACGATCACAATGAATAACATCCACGCCATCGCAGACGCACCGCCCATGTCCTGGAAGTTGAAGGCCTTCTGGAACAGATAGAGGCAGTAGAACAAGGCTGCGTCGCCGGCTCCGCCCGTGCCGCCGGTCATTACGTATGCCTGTGTGAAGTACTGGAACCCTCCGATCAGCCCCATGATGACCGTGAACAGAATCACCGGGCTGATAATCGGCAACGTGATGTGAATCGTCTTGCGCCAGGCGCTCGCCCCGTCGATCTCTGCGGCTTCGTAGAGCTGCTCCCGCACGTCCTGCAGGCTGGCCAGATACAACACCATGGTCCCGCCGACCGACCATAGGCTCATCAGGATCAAGGCGGGTTTGGTCCAAGTGGGCGAAGCCATCCAGCCGGGCCCCGCAACGCCAATCAGTCTGAGCAGGCCGTTCAGGATGCCATACTGAGGGTTGAGGAACCACACCCACAACACCGACGCCGCGACGATCGGCACGATCGATGGCACGAAGAACATCGCACGGTACAGGCTCATTCCCCGTAGCTTCATGTTCAGCAACAGCGCCAACCCCAGCGCGACCAGCACGCCAAGCGGCACGGCAAATAGGGTATAGAACGCGGTGTTCCACAGTGACAGCCAGAACAGTTCGTCGGCCAATAGTTGCTGATACTTATCCAGACCGACGAACGCCGGGGCGGTCGTGCCGTCGAACTCGGTTAACGAGTAGTAGAACGACATAACCACCGGATAGATCGTCAGCACGCCGAACCCGGCGAGAAACGGGCTGACGAAGAACAGTCCTCGGCGAAGCTGTTGCCGGCGCTGGCCTGTCAATGCAGGGCCCTCCGCCGTGCTTCGGCGCGGGCTTTGTCGAGCGCCGCCTGCGTGTTCGCCCGCGCGATGGCCAGGGCCCGCTCCGCCGGCACGTCCTTATACAGGCACTCGTCCAGCGCCCGCCTCAGTTGAGCCATGTAGTAGGCTTGGACAGGGATCACGGGCCGCTGGTGCCTGCACGCTTCAAGAATCTCGAGCAGTCTGTGTCGCGCCGGATCTTCAGCGGCCCCTTCGTCGCCGGCGAGCCAACGAATGTATCGACACGTTCGCATCCCCGGGAACGAGCCGGTCGCGCGCACGACCCACTCGGTGCCTTCATCGGTCGCACACAGCCACCGCACGAACTCGAAGGCAGCCTTGGGATGACGCGAGCCGGTCGGAATCGCCAGACACCAGCCGCCGACCCACGAAGAACGGGGCTCGCCCCGGCCCCATCTCTCGTCGTCCGGATACGGCATCGGTGCGATGCCGAACTCCAAACCCGGGGCATAGCGACGGATCTCGCGCAGGCCGCTTATAACCGTCGGGTGCATGGCCAGCTTGCCGAGGACGAACGGATTTCGTTCGCCCGAGCCGAATCCGCTCTGGAGGGCTGCGATGCGCTGCTTATCGTAACGTCTGTCGTACGACTTGATCCATTCCAGTGCTGTTACGATGCGCGGGTCGTCACAGGTGATCGTGTCGGTCCGCTCGTCGTAGAACTGTCCCCCGAATACCCAGCCCCAGGTGTACATCGAGTTAGCCGAGCCGTACACGCCCCACGGTATCAATCCGATCGCGTCGTAGAAATCGCCCGAGCGCTCGGTCAGGCGATCGGCCATCGCGTCCAACTCGGCGATTGTCCGAGGGGCAACACCCGGGTCCAGACCCGCCCGGCGAAAGGCATCCTTGTTCCAGAAGAGGCCGAAGTTCGGGTCGGCACAAAACGTCAAAGCGTAGATCAGCCCACGGTAGATGTTCTGTCGCCAACAGGGCGGGTAATAATCAGCCGGTTGGATGCCCGCGCTATGAATCATCGCCGTCAGGTCAACCAGAGCCCCGCGATGGGCCCACTCGGCCACTTGAGGCCCGTCCACGAACGTGACGTCCGGTGGCGACCCGCCTGCGATCGCAATGAAGAGCTTCTGGTTGGTCGAAATGTCGTTTCTGGCATAGAGGGGGATCACGCGAATTCGCTTGCCCGTACCCGGCTCGACCATGCCGGCCTCATTGAATGCGAGGATCGCCTCGCGAAGGCGCTCGCCGGCCTCGCCCGCCCACGGGTACCAGACGCTGACAAGCACCTCGTTGGCGCCCGGCGTCTCGTCTATGGGGCCGATCGACAGCACGTACACCGACACGCCGGCGCAGACAGCCATCATCAGATACTTGAGTAGCCGCACCATTACGCTGCTTGCAGAGTCCTGATTCAACTTCGCTGCGAAGCGTCTTCTCGGATCACGACCCTTGCAGTATAGCTTGCCGCCGCTCGACAGCCAACATAGGCAGCGACCGGGCCATGCCGTCGAGCGATCTGGACCCTCTCTAACGGCGTGGCTAGACTGTGTCCCTGACGGGTAGAGAACGGTTGTTCTGGCCACATGTCTACAGTGGATGGAGTGTTACATGGACGAGGCCCGAATCTCTCTTTCCAGGCGCGGCTTCCTGATCGAATCGGCTACGCTCGCCGTCGGCGGCTGGGCCGCCATGAGACACGCCGCTACCGTCGGG
>CBFCZG010000383.1:0-4162 GCA_965602375.1 uncultured Phycisphaerae bacterium
GCGGCGGTGACTGACGGAAGGAGAAAACGTGACACCGAGACAGCGCGTTCTGGCCGTGCTTCGGGGCGAAGCGGTCGACAAAATTCCGCTGACGATCTACGAGTACAAGATTCCGCAGTGTTCGGTCGAGCGGCGCCTTCGCGAAGAGGGCATGTGCATCGTCAACCGCAAGATCCCCGTCGTGCTCACCGAGACGCCGAACTGCACGATCGAAGCGCATCGCTACAGCGAGAACGGACGGCCCCGGGTGCGAACGGTGATCGGCACGCCCGTGGGCGAGCTGTCAACGGTAGCCGAGCCCGCGGACTTCACGAGTTGGACGTTGGAACATCTGTTCAAGCGCCCCGACGACTACAAGGTGTTGCGCTCTCTGGTGGAGGACGAGCAATACCGACCCAACTATGACGCCTATCTCGAGGCCGAGCGGTGGATGGGCGACGACGTGATCCTGCGCGGCGGTGTCGGATCGGCACCGCTGCACGAGATCATGATTCACTGGATGGGTGTCGAGACGTTCGCGGTCGAGTGGGCGGAACGGCGCGACGAGATTCTCGTACTCGAGCAGGTCATGCGGAACAAGCGGCGCGAGCGCTACCCGCTGCTGGCCGACTCGCCGATCACGCACGCCAACTACGGCGGCAACGAAGTGCCCGAGGTGATGGGCGTCGAGCGCTACGAACAGTTTTGCCTGCCGCTTTACGAGGAGTGTGCCGAGTTCTTTCGCGCGAAAGGCAAGCTGCTGGGCTCGCACATGGACGGGAACAACCGCCCATGGGCCCACCTGCTGGCGCGATCGAAGCTGGATTACATCGAGGCGTTCACCCCCGCCCCGGATACCGATATGAGCGTGGCCGACGCCCTGGAGGCCTGGCCCGACAAGGCGCTGTGGATCAACTTCCCCTCGTCGGTGCACTTGGCGAGCATCGAAAAGATCAAGCAGACCACCCGGCAGATTCTGGACGAGGCGGCGGGCACGAACCGCCTGATCATCGGCATTACCGAAGACATCCCCGTGGACCGCTGGCAGCAGAACATGCTGGCGATTTCCGAGGTGATCAACGAGCGCTAGTCCGCCCTGCGCCCTCCGCGAGGACCGAGCACCTGCCGGTCGGGTCGGGTCGTGCCTCCGGTACGGGGCGGCGTTGACGGTTTGCTGCGTGTGGGGCATACTTGGCCGGCCGTCGGCGGTGGGCTGGCGGCTTCGGTATAGAAGAGGTGATCAATCATGAAGGCGCTGATCGTTTACGGGGGCTGGGAGGGGCACGAGCCGGACAAGGTAGCCAACATCCTGGCCCGCAAGCTTCGCGAGCACAAATTTGACGTTGAGCTTTCCGACACGCTCGACTCATTCTGCGACCTGGAAAAGCTTCTGGCGCTCGACCTGATCGTGCCCGAGTGGACCATGGGGTCGATCGAGAAGGAACAGCTTGCCGGTCTGTGCGGCGCGGTGCGGCAGGGCGTCGGGCTGGCGGGCCTGCACGGGGGACTGGGCGATTCGTTCCGCCAGGCGGTCGACTATCAGTTCATGGTGGGCGGGCAGTGGGTGGCCCACCCGGGCGGGGTCATCGACTATCGCGTGCACATCGTCGATCACGCCGACCCGGTGACGGCCGGGCTCGACCACTTCGCGATGCACAGCGAGCAGTACTACATGCACGTCGACCCGTCGAACCATGTATTGGCCACTACCACGTTCGAGTTCAACGGCTGCACCATGCCGGTGGCGTGGAAGCGGATGTTCGAGAAGGGGCGCGTGTTCTACTCGTCGCTGGGGCACGTAGCCAGTGATCTGGACGTGCCCGAGGCGCTCACGATCATCACCCGTGGCATGCTGTGGGCGGCGGAGGGTCGGCGTCTGGCCGGCTGAGCCAATAGAACGGGAGCCAACATGAAACCGATTAAGGCGGGCATCATCGGATACGGGCGGATGGCGGAGATCTGCCATTGGCCGGCAATGAAGGAATCGGCGCACTACGAGGTGGTGGGCGTATGCGATATCACCGAGTCGCGTCGCAAGGAAGCCGAGGCACAGGGGCTGAAGGCAACGGCGAGCGTCGATACGTTTCTCGGGTGGGACGTCGAGCTGGTGGTTATCTGCACGCACTCGTCGCAGCATCACGCCGACGCGTTGAAGGTGGCTGCGGCCGGTAAGCACATGTTGATCGAAAAGCCCATCGCCCCGACGGCGGCCGAGGCCGAGGAGATGGCGGCCGCGGCACGGGCCAACAAGGTGGTGCTGAGCGTCTACCACAACCGACACTTCGACGAAGACTACCGCATGGTCAAGGCGGCGGTGCGTGACGGTCTGTTGGGCGACTTGGTGACAATCGAGAATCGCACGTTCGGCGCGGCGCCGGCGGTGGGGTTCGGCACGCCCGACTACAACCAGAAGTGGCGCGTAACGGCCGCAGCCGGCGGCGGGACGCTGCTGGATTTCGGCCCGCACTGGAACGAGCAGGTGCTCGACCTGATGGATGGGCAAAAGGTGGTGCAGGTCTTCGGCGACGTACGGCATCTGAAGTGGGGCGACGCGGACGATCTGTTCCGCATCGACATGATCTTCGACAACGGCACGCGGGCGACGACCGGCAAGGCCGACATCGCCTACTACGGCCTGCCCGACAAGTGGCTGGTGCTGGGCACCGAGGCCACGCTGCACGGACCGGTGGGCGACGGCAAGGCGCGGCAGATCGTGGTCTGCGGCGACGGCTATGAGCTGAAGCGGTCGAACGCGGTCGAGCAAGCTAACCTGCACGAGAATCTGGCTGAACACATCCGCGAGGGCAAGCCCCTGATCATCACAGCCGAACACGCCCTGCGGGTGATGAAGGTGATCCAGGCGGCGGTCGACTCGACCAAAGCCGGCAAGAGCCTGGACGTGGAAATCTAGATCGCGACCGGCGCACGCCACGTCGGCACCGTGTCAGGAGGATGACCCGTGGACAAATACTCACTGGATTTGTGCAAGGAACTGACCGAGGCCCACGGTGCGTCCGGCATGGAAGGGGCCATCGCCGAAATTTTCCGCCGCGAGGCGAAGGCCTATGGACCGATCTCCAGCGACAAGCTCGGCAGCGTGATGTGCTGCAAGGAAGGTGCAGCCGGTCCGAAGGTTATGGTGCCCGGCCACATGGACGAGATCGGTTTTGTGGTTCGCATGGTGGACGACGAAGGCTTCCTGAAGTTCTCGCCGCTGGGGGGCTGGTTCGATCAAGTGCTGTTAAGCCAACAGGTGCTGGTACACACGCGGAAGGGCGCGTGGCCCGGGATCATCGGCAGCAAGCCGCCTCACATCCTCAAGCCCGACGAGCGCGACAAGGTGGTCAAGCGCGAGGACATGTTCATCGACGTTGGCGCGAAGAACCGCACCGAGGCCCAGCGTAAGTTCGGCGTGCGCGTGGGCGACGTGGTAACGTCCGTGTTTGATTTCACGCCCATGGCCAACCCCAAGATGCTGCTGGCCAAGGCGTGGGACGATCGGCTGGGGGTGGCGCTGGCGATCGACTTGCTGCGCAAGCTCGGGCGAGCGAAACACCCCAATACCGTCTACTCGGTCGGCACGGTGCAGGAAGAGGTGGGCTGCCGAGGCGCCCAGACCGCCGCCTACACCATCGAGCCCGACGTGGCGCTCGTGCTCGACGTGGGCATCGCCACCGACGTGCCGGGGTGTGGGCGGGCCTACGGCGAGGGCACGCTGGGCAAGGGCCCGCAGTTGTGCGTGCTCGACGGGGGCATGATTCCCAACCGCCGGCTGTTGGACATGGCCATCGACCTTGCCGAAAAGCACAAGATCCCGCACCAGTTCTCGATCCTGGAGCGCGGGGCGACCGACGGCGCGCGAATTCACATGCAGTTCTCGGGCGTGCCGTGCCTGTACATCGGTGTGGCCACGCGCTACATCCACAGCCAGGCGGGCATCGTCCACAGCGACGACTACGACAACGCCCTGAAGTTGCTGGTGGCAATGGTCAAGGGGCTCGACCGCAAGACGGTCGAATCGCTTTCGCAGTCCAGACAAGTGAGGCCGTCGCGGTGAGTGGATCGGAGCAGCTCGGCGCCAAGAATGCAGCCAGGCGCTTGATCGAGGCCTGGAAGGGCTCGTCATACGCATTCGGGTTGGGCTGTCTGCCTCGAGCCGGCGAATTGGCGGGGCAGGTAACCC
>CBFCZG010000384.1:0-4151 GCA_965602375.1 uncultured Phycisphaerae bacterium
TTCGTCGTGAAAAGGTGGGCCATCCGTCGGTCCTGGCCACAGCGCGACCGGGTGCTATCTGCGGCCGCGCCAAGCCGTTTGCACCCGACCGGCTCGATACTGCTCCTCGAGCTCGCCATGCAGCCAGACGTCCAGGATGTTGGTCGGAAGACTATGAGGATCGTATTCCCTCAGCAGCTTCTCGGCCTGCAACTGGTCGTGATGGCCACCTGCCATTAACTCGCGGAGGTGTTCGATATCGTCGTCCGATGCGTGCTTCATGGTCAACGCTCCTGCCGCGCTCACCTGAAAACACTGTGCGCCCATTGAACGATCCCGCCCCGGGAGGGGCTGGGCTTATATGTTGAGCTCGGAGCCGGCCACGTGCCCTCTATGGTATCGCCGGGAGAGTGGTGCAGTCCAGGGCAGATTGACGCTGGGTCCGCCACGGCGGACCGCCTTACGCGTTCCGCAGACGGCGGCACACGGTCACGCGTGTGTGGCGATCCACGCCCCGGCGGTATCGGACCGTGCTGCCCGTCGTCCCACGCCATTTGGAAGAAGGGGGCAAATGCGCGCATCGGTTAACATCACAGAAGACACTGTTCAAGAACAGTGGCACGCCTGCGCCCACCGGGTAGAATATGGCCCCTTGATTGGAGAGTTTCCTCGTCGCCTGAACGTGCAACAAGTCGGTCGATGACGACGGCGAGGCGATTTGCCATCGCCCTGGTCACCCTCGTTGTTCTGGCGCTGACAGTCAGGCTGCTGATCTTCGCCGAGTATGCAGCCAAGAACCCCAACTACCTGTTGCCGACCAACGACGGTCTGTATTACTGGCAGTTGGCCGAAGATGGTTTTGATGCGGACAAGCCTTACCTGACGGCCCCTTTGTACCCGATCCTCCTCGGTCTGTTGCGCAGCTTGGGTGGGGGGCTTCGTGCAGCCTACCTGATCCAGTTGGTCCTGCATACAGTAACCGGGATCGTGATCGGCTGGACCGCGTTTCGCCGCCGGGGGTTTGCCGTTGGGCTTGTGTCCGCAGGGCTGTTTTTCAGCCTCTTTGATCCAGCCTTCTACTGCTTCCGTGTTTCGCCGGCCACGCTACAGGTGTTTCTGGTTTCGGTCGTATGGACGGCGATGGTCGGCTTCGAGGAGAGGCGAAGTCTGATCCGACCCGCAGCAGGTGGCCTGACGCTTGGCATGCTTTGCATTGCCTACCCACCTGCGATCCTCCTGATTCCCGCCTTCGGGATATGGCTGCTACTGGTCGCCGGATGGCAGCGTGCACTGTTGCTGGTCATTCTTGCCGCGGCAACCATTGCTCCTGTGACACTGCGGAACTACATGGCATGCGGTGAGTTCATCGCAATTTCGGGGCACTCGGGCATCACGTTTCGACAGGGCAACGGCGACGGCGCCCAGGGCGTCTATCTTGCTGTTGGAGGGGTGAGCCGATCCAAGGTTTCCATGGCTGAGGATGCAGGCGCCGTCTATCGAGATGCGACCGGCAGGGCCGGATCGTGGCGCGAGGTGGACCGCTACTTCTGGCGACAAGGTCTCGCTTGGTGCTTAGAGAACCCTGCGGATGCTCTGGTTCTGGCGGGCAAAAAGGCCTATTGGTTCCTGACGGGCCGATACTACCATGACATCTATCACCCCGAGGCCGAGAAGCAAGCTGGGTTGTCCATCCTGACAATCCTGACGCCCGTTCCGATAGCGTGGATTGCGTTTCCGGCCCTGCTGGTGTGGTGTCGAAAGCTGCGGACGCCGCGAAAGAGTGCTCCCGAGATCCTGCTTGCCATCGTTCCTTTCCTGACGGTGCTCATCTTCTGGTATTCGCCAAGGTATCGACTACCTGCGACGCCGGTTCTTGTGGTTCTTGCGGCCGAGGCGGGTACCTTGCTCTATAGGTGGCGGAGGCATCGGCTATGGGGCCTGCTGGCGCTGCTGTCGGTGCTGGCGTCGGTGGCGTTGCCTGCGGCCAACGCCCGAACGGGTTTCGACACTCCCCAGCGAGATTTGGCAACCGGGTTCTTCAACATGGCCGTCAGCCAGGACAAGCTCGGCGACGAGCCCGCTGCTCGCTGGTCGTGGCTGAAGGCGGTCCAGGCCGACCCCGATCATGCAAACAGTCACCTGTGTCTGGGTCTTGCGTTCACCCGGTTGAAATCCCTTCATCGAGCGGAGTATCACTATCGACGTGCCGTCGAGATAGATCCGGATTCCGCGCAGGACCGCCATCTTCACGCCCTTGTCCTCAACGCGCAGAGCAAAGCTACTGAGGCCATTGCCGAATGGCGCAAGGCTCTATCTTTGGATCCCCGGTTGGTTGACGCCAGATTGCATCTCAGTCGAGCGCTTGTTCGCCGTCAGCAGACTGACGAGGCCATCTCTATGATACGTGACGGGATACTGCTTGACCCCTCCAATAAGCGGCTGGTGGATGCCCTTCGCTACCTCTCGTCACGCGGGAAGTAGGACGTCGCGGGTTTGGCGAATGGCGCGCTGATGGGCGCGCCCATCGGCTGACGTCAGAGAAGGCATTGCTCGAGAACGCGCCGCGAAAGTGGCACACGGCGAATAGGACGGCGGATCGGACCCGCCCTACGTCCGCTTCGCAGACAGTGGCACACGATTACCCCTGAGAAAAAACATGCCCGCGTCCGCCGCGGCGGACTTGGACATGCCGCCCGAGAATCAGTCGTAGGGCCCGCAACTCGTTGCACGCGATCGCATGGTCGACCGGCCCGGCATCTCAGACGGATGGCAGGTGAAACCTGCCCAGACATGCCCGCGCCCGCTCAAAATCCGTACGTGACCGACAGGCCGAAGAACGCATGCTCGCGCGAGTTGGCCACGCGACCCAGGTTCACCCAGCCCAGTCCGACGGACAAACGGTCGTCGATCCGATAGCCCGCGTAGATCGCCCAGAAGTCGTCCTCGGGCCGATAGAGCGAACCGACACGCCGCAGACGATCGGGCTTCTGCCGGTATTCGGCGCCCAGCACCAGTCGTTCGGTAATGGTCCAACTGATGTTGCCCTCGAATCCCGCGCTGTAGCCGTCGGTGAAGCCGAAAAAGCCCGTCTGGTTCGATTCCGTAAAACGGACGCCGCCCGACACGACCACCGGGCCGGCCAGCTTGCTGTCAAACTGCCGGCTGGCCGTGATGGTGAAGTCAATCCCGTCGTCGTCGTCCACGCCCATCCACCGCAATCCGCCCAGGAGTCTTCTGTTGATCCGTGAGATTTCGCAGTTGCGCTTGTAGTGTGCCCCGACAGCCACCGCGGGCATCCAGTCGAGCGACAGGCCGCCCTCGGGAACGACCACGTATTTCAGCGACACCGTCTCGACCGCCACGTGATGCGTGCCCATGTCCAGCGTCGTCGCGCGGCGGACCCGGCTGCGCAGCGAGCCGAGGTGAAGGCTCTGGTGCGAGACCCCCAGCTCGATTCGGTCGGTAACGGGCAAACTAAGCGCCGCCGCGGTGAGCGTCTTATCGTGCCCGGCTCCGAACATGGTGCTGACGACCGGTCGGCCCAACCGACCGGGCGGCGGTGCATGCGCCGGCTGGGCGAGCGGCGTGAAGGCCATACCGCCCACACCGTCCAGGTTGGTCTGGAAAACCTTCGCCGTCAGGCCACCGTCAGCCCTCAGTTCGGTCTCGGCTGCCTGCGTCGTGCCGTCTGCCATGGCACTTGAGCAAGGCGAGCCCGTCGGGCGCGTGGACGGCTGCTCGGCAGACGCCCATCCCGCCAACCCCACTACGACGCCAATCACACCAGGCACCACGGGTAGCTATCATACTACCCTCCGCCCCAGAAGCGGCGCTCTACGGAACCCCGTGCAGAAAACATTTGCCCTCTCTGTGCTTTGCTGTCACCATAGCCGCCCGTGCTCGTGCTGCGTCTGATATTCGGCTCGCTGATGATCGCTGCGTGCATCGGTCTGGTATGGCTTGACATCTGGCTGTCGGGCCGGCCGGCCCCTGCCGCGTGGCCGGCGTGGTCGCTGAACGTGGCGCTGCCCATCTGGCAGGGCGGTCCGATCGTCCTGGCGGTCACGGCGTTGGTGGTTTTGGGGGCGGTCGAGCTTGGCCGACTCCTCGACCGTGGTGGCTACCGTCCGATAACCTGGTGGGCGGCGGCTATGGCGGGAATTATCGCTGTT
>CBFCZG010000385.1:0-4120 GCA_965602375.1 uncultured Phycisphaerae bacterium
AGTGCGCGAACGATCGCAGGCAGCCCGATCTCCTCGAACGTGAGGATCTTGGTGGGAATCAGTCGTAGAACGACCGAGACGTTGCCTTTCTGTCGGAAGACCGACACACGGAAGCGGGCCTCTTTGCCGAAAGCAAAGCCAAAGTCGGCTCCGCCTTCCTCCTGAAGCTCCTGCTGGTAACGATCGGGTGCGATCTGCTTCATCAGGGCTACTGTGTCGTCCGGTTCGAGCACCTTCGTTTCAAGCGATCGCAGCCTGCCGTGCAGCCGGATCACCGGAGGTCGCCCGACGTGCAAATGCAGATCCGACGCGTTGCGCTTGACGCACGTTTCCAACAACCGATCAATGTGCAGCGTAGCCACCTGCTCGTCCTCGCTCAGCGGAGAAACTCCGCCCGTTACTCATCCGCAGTGAGCACACCCTCCGCCTGAGTGATGCGCACGATCTCATCCGGCGTCGTGATGCCGTTGAGGATTTTTGTCTTCCCGTCGTCCAGCAAGTTCTTCATGCCGCTCACCCGGGCGGCTTCGCGGATCTGACTGACCGGCGCCCGATTGAACGCCAACTCCCGCAGCTCGCTGTTGAGCACCATCAACTCGAAAATGCCGAGTCGTCCTCGATACCCGGTGTTGTTGCAGTTCTTGCAGCCCCGGCCTCGGAAAACCTGTTTGCCCCGAAGCTGGTCTTCCCCCAGGTTCAGCAGCCGCAGTATGTGCGGGTTGGGATTCGGATCGACCTCTTTGCACTGGCTGCATATCACGCGAACCAGTCGCTGTGCCATCACCGCCTGAATCGAACTGGCCACCAGGAACGGCTTGACACCCATGTCGATCAGGCGGGTCATCGCCGACGGCGCGTCGTTCGTGTGCAGCGTGCTGAACACCAGGTGCCCGGTCAGCGCGGCCTGAATCGCCACGTCGGCGACCTCCAAGTCGCGAATCTCACCGACCAGGATGATGTTCGGCGCCTGACGCAGCATGGCCCGCAAGATCCGCGCGAACGTCAGGCCGATCTCGTCGCGAACCTGGCACTGGTTCATTCCCGTGAAGTTGTATTCGATCGGGTCCTCGGCCGTGATGATCTTGCGGTCCGGACGGTTCAGCTCCTGCAACGCCGCATACAGCGTTGTCGTCTTGCCCGAACCCGTCGGCCCGGTCACCAGGAAGATCCCGTTCGGACGGCGAATGATCTGCTGGAAAACCTGGTAATCGTCTTCCTCAAAACCGAGACTCCGGACGCCGATGCTCGCGCCTTCCGGACGGAGAATACGCAAAACCACGCTCTCCCCGTGGTAGCTCGGCAGCGAACTTACGCGGAAGTCGATGTCCTCGCCTCCGATCCGCATCTTGATACGCCCGTCCTGAGGCAACCGCTTCTCGGCGATGTCGATGCCCGCCATGATCTTCAAACGCGTCAGCACCGCCCCCTGCATGTTTTTCGGGACGTTGTCCCGCTCCACGCACACCCCGTCGACGCGGTACCGGACGCGCACGCGATCGACCATGGGCTCGACGTGAATGTCGCTCGCCCGGGTGTTGACCGCCTCCGAGATCATCAGGTTGATCAGTCGGATGATGGGCGCATCGCTCCTGTCGACGCTGCCACCGGCTACGCTGAGATCCCCCTCAGTCTCCAGCGTGCTCTCCTCGTCGATGGTGTCCATGCTGTGCACGGTTTCCTCAATCTGGCCCTCCAGCGCAGAGAGGTACTTGTCGATGAACGTGGATACTTTGCTCGGCGGCGCCAGCGCGCACTCCACGTCGCAGTTCAGTCGGAACCGCAGAAGATCCGGTGTATCCAGATCCAACGGGTCGGTCACGATTACCTTGAGCCGGCCGTTGTCGTAACGCATGGGTAGAACCTGGTGCTGACGAATCAGATCGCGCGGTACCGCATCCAACGCCTCCGGCGAAACCACATTCTTGTCCAGGTCCACGTACTCCATGTCCTGCTGCGTCGCCAACGCCTTGGTTACGTCTTCCTCGCTGACCAACTGAAGTTCGATCAGCGCCTCCCCAAGACGCTTGCCATGCTCCTGGGCGTACGTCAACGCCTCCTCAAGTTGGCTGTCGCTCAGCATCTTCCAGCTTATCAGGATTTCCCCGAGTTTCTTCTGACGTCGCGCCATCGGTCACGCCTCGTTTCACCTACGAGCGTCGTAACGGCTCAGCACACAGCCAGTCGTCTGCTACGTCCGGACGCCGTCGACCCCCGAGGCCGCTCCGCGGGCCAGTCGCTGTGCTGCCGACCGCGTCAGGGTCAATGCTCCTGCCACCCACCACTATTCTACGGGTCTGTCGGGGAGCCTTCAAGAACCGCCCCAGCGTGCACGAACGGCCCCCATGCCTCGCGTCCCGCTCCTCGTCGGCGGCCGACCGCTCCAGCCTGGTCAGTATTGCGTCGCCCGCGCGCGTGGCCTAGACTCTCCTCGGGCGTTCCCGCTCCCAGACAGGTGTATTGGCCAAATGAGAATCGGATACTTCGACTGCTTCAGCGGCGCCAGCGGAGACATGATCCTGGGTGCCCTACTCGACGTTGGCCTGCCCTTCGACGAGTTGCACAGTCATCTCGAGAAACTGCCCGTTTCCGGCTTCACCCTTCGCGTCGAGAAGCTCACCAAGCAGGGCTTTGCGGCCACCCGATGCCATGTCGAGCTCGATCCACAGCAGGCCCAGCCCCATCGTCACTTGTCTCACATCCGCGAGTTGATCGAAGCCAGTGACCTGCCGGCATCGGTCCAGGCACGCGCGGTCGGCATCTTCGTTCGGCTCGCCGAGGCCGAGGCGGCCGTCCACGGCACCACGCCCGAGCGCGTCCACTTCCATGAGGTCGGAGCCGTCGACGCCATCGTCGACGTCGTCGGCGCGTCGCTGGGCATTGAGTTGCTGGGCATCGATCGCGTCACCTGTTCGCCCATCCCGACCGGATGCGGAACCGTCAAGTGCGACCACGGGATCATGCCCGTGCCCGCGCCGGCCACCGCTCAACTGCTGCGCGGCGTGCCCCTGGCGGCGGCGGATGAGCCCGGCGAACTGACCACCCCCACCGGTGCCGCCATCCTCACCACCCTTAGCGAGTCGTTCGGCCCGCTGCCCCAGATGACCCTCGATCGCATCGGGGTCGGTGCCGGCGCCCGCGACGGGGTGACGCGGCCCAACGTCATGCGCCTGCTCATCGGCCAGCAGACCGACCGCTCCGACCAGGACGAGGTGGTCGTGCTCGAAGCCAACATCGACGACCAGGACCCGCGCCAGATTGCCTACGCCTTCGATCAGCTGCTGGAAGCCGGCGCCCTCGATGTATACGCCACCCCCATCGTCATGAAGAAGAACCGACCGGCCACCAAGCTGTCGGTCATCGCGCCGGCCGAGCGGATCGACCACGTCGAGCGCGTCCTGTTTGCCGAAACCACCACCTTCGGCGTCCGACGCTGGACCTGTCACCGAACGAAGCTCCAGCGGTCGCACCGGCAGGTGCAGACCCCGTACGGGGCGATACGCATCAAGTTGGGTCACAGCGGCGAGCAGCTCCTGACGGCCACCGCCGAGTACGAGGACTGCCGCGCCGCGGCTCGACAGCACGGTGTCGCGTTGCGCGTGGTGGTCGCTGCGGCCATGCAGGCCTGGCAGCAGATCGCCGATTCTGAATGAACGGCCCATGCAACCGTCAGCCATCATTTTGGCGCAGACCGATCCGCGGGACCTGATCATCGTGGCGGTGGTCGTGGCCGTCACCACGCTGGTGCTGATCTCGACCCGCCGGCGCCTGCGCGACCGTCAGCCGTCGCTCAAGGACTACACCCGCCAGCAGCGGGCCCGACTTCGCGACCAGCAGCACCTCAAGCAGGATATGGAGGAGCTTGCCGTGCAGCTTCAGCAGGTGGCCCGCCAAATCAACAGTCAGATCGATACCCGCTTCGCCAAGCTCGAGGCCTGCATCGGCGACGCCGACCAGCGAATCGAACGGCTGGAGCGTCTGCTGCGGCGTGCGGGCGGTCACGAGGGCGTCGACGTCACGGTATCCGACGATCCCACGCCTTCGTCCGGCCAGGCTGAGGACCGCGATAGCATTCGGATCGATCCGATGCATCAGGAGATCTACCGGCTGGCCGATGAGGGCA
>CBFCZG010000386.1:0-4111 GCA_965602375.1 uncultured Phycisphaerae bacterium
CCGGACTGGGTGATCACCGGTGACCTCTCCGTCCAACTCAGAGCCGAACGCGCGGGGACCGGCCAGGACCGCGTGTACACCATTACCGTGGAGTGCACCGACGCGGCGGGCAACAGCGCGCTCGAGACCACAACGGTGATCGTGCCACACGATATCAGCTGGGGCGCATCCCTATTCTGAACCCAAAGGGATGGGACTATCCAACGAGAGCCCGGGCGGTTTGACGCAGCCGCCCGGGCTTCTGCTACCTGGGTCGTGGCGACCTGCCGGTCGGCTGGCTCGTGCTATCTGCACCAACCTGAGCCGATTGGGCAATGACCCTGCCTTTCCTGCGTTTAACTCAGTAGAGTAACGGTGTTATGGAACGGCGCGACCCGCTGGCGGCGGTGATCAGACGGGCCCAACAGCGCGACCCGGCGGCGTTCGACGAATTGGTCGATCGCTTCAGCGGACGGCTTTTCGGGCTGCTCTACCGCCTGACCGGTTCGCGGCACGACGCCGAAGACCTGCTCCAGGAGACGTTTCTGCGGGTCGTGCGAACGCTGGAGGGCTACACGCATGAAGGCCGGTTTGAGGCGTGGCTGTACCGCATCGCTGTCAACCTCGCGCGCGACCAGCTCCGGCGGCAGAAGCGTCATAGGACGGTATCCGAGCACGCGGCCACATCGCGGGTGGATGGTTCTGAGGGGCTCGCCGCCTACCCGGCCGACGGGCCGCCCCCCGATCAGCCGCTCGACGTGGCCCAACAGGCCGACCGGCTCCAGAAGGCCCTACAGCGACTGCCCGTAGCTGAGCGAGAGGTCATCATGCTGCGCCACTTCTCCGACATGAGTTTCAGCCAGATCGCCCAAGTGATGGACACGCCGCTGGGAACGGCCCTGGCGCGAGCGCACCGCGGTCTGGCGCGTCTGCGAGGAATCATGGAAGGTGGTGACCGGCAGTGAGCGGATCTGACGACCCGAACATCTCGCGCGACTTGGCCGAACACGAGCGGTGGCTTGCGTCGCTCGCGACGCCGGCGCCATCGCGCCGCACTCTTGAGCGGATTAAGTCGGCCGTCCGGGCCGAGCTGGCCGCTGACAGGCGGCCGGACCATTCGCCGCGCCGAGATTCGTTGGTGTATCGCCTGGCTGGGGCACTGGCGGCTGCTGCGGTGCTGGCGGCCGCCGTCGGCCTGATCGAATACGTCGCGCCGACTGACGATTCACCCGGCTACGACGTGATTGTGGCGTTCAACCAGGTCGCCGATGAACTCAGTGACGAGGATGCACTGGCGGCGCTTCGCCTCGATTTGGAGCGATACGCCTCGCGTGCGGAGGCCGATGCTGCATCGGAATGGCTTACACCCGTGTCGGGCAACGGCGACGTACTGGAACAGTTTGAGGCGATTCTGACCGACTCGGGTGCGACCTACGACGGTTGACGCAGACATCGGTATCGTTCGAGAATGGAGGAAGATGATGTTTCGAGGCATATTTTGTACGCCGCTTCTGTTCACGGCCGCCCTGATCGCTTCCGTCGTCGTACTGGGGGCCTCGCCCGCTGCAATGGGTGAATCGCTCGAGGCGCCCGATGCGTCGACCCAGCCTGCCTGGCATCCCGGAATGCGCCGGCCGGGCCGAGGCGGGGGTGGACGACAGGGCGTGCCGTCGGACGACCTGTTGGAGCGTCACGGGCCGCGGCGGCGTGACGGTGCTGGTCGGCCGGGGCGCCCGACGGTCGAGTTGAACGCCGAGCAGCGCGAGCAGCTTCTGGCGTTCATCGCAGAGCACTTCCCCTTCCTGCACGAGCGGCTCGCCGACGAAGCCGCCGCAGACCGACCGGTTGCCGGGCGGTTGATTCGCAAGCTCTGGCCGCTCTATGAAACCTGTCAGCGCAATCCCGAGCTTGGTGGGCTGCTGGTGGCCGAGCACAAGCTGGAGTTTCGCATCCGCCAGGCGGCCCGCAGCTACAGGAGCATGGAAGACGAGGCCGACCGTCAGGAGCTGCGAGGCGAGCTTGAGAAGCTGCTGCGCGAGCAGTTTGACGTGCAGACCGAGCGCAGGGCGCTGGAGCTAAGAGAACTGGAGGCTCGGCTTGCAGTGCAAAAACGTCGATTGGAGCATCGTCGAGAGGCCCGCGAGCAAACCGTTCTGCGCCGGTTGGAGGAGCTGACCGAACGGGATCGGACCCACTGGCGTCAGCCCGACCGTCGCGGCGATGACTGGGGACCCGGGCGTGGGCCGGAACACTTCGGCCCCGGAAAACCCTAGGACGCTTTAAAGTTCGAGTTTTTTTGCACCTGTCATGGGGGGGGGACGGCCACACAGTCGACCAGGCGGTTGACCTGCCGTTGGTTTTCGGTAACACTTGTAATGGCAGGGAGTAGTGTGCGCCTGCCGAGTTTGTGGCGTTGCTGTGGCGCCATCATTGGATTATGGATTATCCTGTTATGCGTGGGCGGTCCGGACAGGTTTGGCCCGTCCAGACCGAGTCGAGAAAGGCAGGGATTTGTATGAACCGAAGGGCGTTTACGTTAATTGAATTATTGGTGGTCGTGGCCATCATCGCCCTGCTGGTGTCCATTCTGCTGCCGAGCCTGAGCAAGGCCCGCGAGCAGGCCAAGGGGGCAGTGTGTGCGTCAACCATGGGTCAGTGGGGTCGGGCGGTGGCCATCTATGAGACGGACTTCGGAACTTTCTCGCCCAGTCGGGCCTTAGCGCCGCTTTACAGCTTCACACAGAATCCCACAGACCGCAGATATGACCCGCCTCACGCCTACTATGCGGCCTATGCGATGAAAATCAACCCGGGAGTGTCCGACCAGGATATCACCATGTGGGGCTTCGGCGATGCATTGACTGACGGTTACCATGGCAAGTTCCATTACTTCTTCAAACTTATGTTCGAAGACGAATTGCCCGAGATCTTCAAGTGTCCGTCCCAGGATTCTGCCATCATCTACACACAGAACGCGGAGACGGCTCCGCCCGGCGGTGGCGCGTCTTTTTCACCGACATGGAGGCATACGGCGGCGTTCAAATACAACGAGATGTTGCGTTGCCCGACGCCGAAGACGGGACCGTACGGAGGGCGCGCCTCGGCGGTGCCAAACCCCTCCAACCCTCGCGCGGGCGATAATACGCAAGGTGGGCCACCTTATGTTTCGCTCAATCTGACGGGGACGGAGGACGGTTATTACGTGCAGGGCGTCAGCATGTCGGAGGTGCGTTCACCATCCGATTGTGCACTGTGGTCCGATACGCTCGACCGAGCGTGGGACCTCTGGCGCCCAGCCGGTGACTTCAGGATGCATGGCGTCACACATGGGAACCAGTTGGTCCTCAGCCCACGGCATCTGGGTTCTGCCAACGTCTGCTACGCCGACGCCCATGTATCGAGGGATGGCCAACAGCCATTCAAGGATGACACCAATCCGAATTTTCGAGGAAAGAAGATCAGCGTTTACTCGATGCGACTTGACGTGGGACACGTTGAATCGCAGTTCTACATCATGCCGCAGGGCACCAAGATACCTGTGCAGTGACGCGCAGCCGGGTGCGAGAAGTCTTAATCTCATCGGAGGAGCGACAGCGACATGACACAATTTCGGATGTGGGCGCGGCTGGTATGTGCGAGCGTTGTGTTCGCTGGCGTTTGGGCGGGCTGCGGTCAGTCAGCCGAGGACCGCAGCACCGCGGCTTTTCAACTCGGCGAGGCACGCAAGCTGTTGGAGTCGGTGCGCGCCCGGTTCGAGCAGGGCGTGGTCCGGGCCGGTCCTGAGGACATCATTTTCGACAACGCGTCCTCGTACGTCCATGGGGAGATCAGAGCGGTTGTCAGAAAGCGCGTGCCCGACGCGGACAAGAGGTCCCAGCTTGCGGCGATGTCGGATGAACTGGCCCAGACGTTTGACGAGAAGGTGGCAGCAAAAGTCGAGGTCGGCGAGCCCGACTTTCAGGCGGGGCTGGCCGGGCTCGATGAGTGCGTCAGCATCCTTGACCGGATGGAGGCCGTGATAAGCAAGTAGCCCTCCGCGCCGTTCGGCGCGTCGATCCGGATGGATAGAGCGTCTCGCTGCCTTACACGAGCGGCGAGGCGCTTCTTTTCTGAGTACGCCGCGCCACGCCCT
>CBFCZG010000387.1:0-4098 GCA_965602375.1 uncultured Phycisphaerae bacterium
TGTGCGACCGCAACGGGATCCTCGTGTTTCCCGAGTTCCCCAACTTCCCCGACGTGCAGATCAAGGGCGACGCAAGCCCCTATGACCTGCCCGACTACTGGAAGAACCTGCAACGCGACGCCGCAGGCCTGATCGCCAACCGCTTCAACCACCCCTCCGTCGTCGGCTGGTCGGCCTCGAACGAGGGCAACGGCTTCGGCGACTGGGAGCGTCGGCATCTCGTCCCATTCGTCAAATCGGTCGACCCCACTCGGCTGGTCATGCTGTCGGCCGACATCACGCCCGAGATCGCCGACCAGCACGATTTCGCCGACCTGTGGTGGGGCACGTACGCCCATCTGAACCGACTCATCTTCGACCTGGCCCGAGTCTATCCCGACCGATTGACCGGCTGCACCGAGTATGGAGCGTTCCACGGTAGGCACCGCTGGTACGGCCGGCACGAGCCGCCGCGCGATTCAGACGAGTTCCGCAACGACGTCGCCCAGATCCGCATGGAACACACCGAAGCCATGCGGCGGGCACGGTTCGACATCATCATGCCCTATGGCATTCGATACGGCCGCGCCTCTCAGACCGGTCGGTACGCCGATTGCGGACCCAGCTACCACGCCCTACGCAACGCCTATAGCCCCATGGCTGTGAGCTTGGACTTCAGCCGCCGCCACGTGGCAGCAGGCAGTACGCTCAACGTTCCCGTGTGGGTCATGAGTGATGCCGATACCGCCGCCGGACGCGTGCAGGTCGACGTGCTGCTGCTCGATAAGCGCCCGACCTTTGACTGGGACGGCGCGACCGACAACGTGAAGGTGCTCGCCCGAACTTCGTTTGACGCCGAGCTGACCGCATGGGCTCACCGACAGCAAACGATCACGCTGACCGCACCGGCCACGCCCGGCGGTGCGTGTCTGGCTGCCGTCCTTCGCAAGAAGGGCGACGAGAAGACAGTAGCCATCAGCCTTCGGCCGATCCGCGTGTACGGGCCCCTGCCCCCGCTCACACGTCCCCGGGTCGTCGGCGTTGTGGAAACCGACGGGCGCCTGGCCGACTGGCTTCGTCGCCGCGGCCACCGCGTGGTGCTGCCGTATTTGGACGAACGCCCTGACGTCATCCTCATTGCCGAAGGACGTCTGTACGACGAGCGGGCCCGGACCCATGGTTTCAGCATGTCCAATCGCATCGCCAACGGCTGTCGGATGGTGGTGCTCGAGCAGCATGCGTGGCAGGCCGACCGCATGCAGGAGAATATGCGCCAAGCCCTCGACGGTGTTACTGCCAAACCGGTCCAGGTCGCCCTCGAAAACGTGTTCACCGAGCCCGGCTTCGAGTCGATCTTGGGTCCGTCGGCCGACTACGCTCGGTTTAATGGTTTGGAGCACGAAGCCCTGAGGGTCGGCCTGCATCCCGAAGTGGAAGCCGCCGAGGCCGAGCAAACCGGTCCCGGCGCCAAGCTGACGCCTGACGCCGATCAAGCCGCAGCGGCGACGGCCGCGCGACCCTCTGTATGGACGCCCATGATCGTCGGGTTCAGCACCAGTCCCGAGCAGCCCGATTTTGCGCTCGCCCGGCGCGACTACGGTAAAGGGCATGTCCTAGCCTGCCAGATCCCGTTGACCGGACGCCTCAACGCCGCCGACGGCGCCCAGTTCGACCCCGTGGCCGAGCGCCTGCTCGCGCTGCTGATCGAGTCGGACGAACTCGCGACGGCCGGGCCGCCGACAACTCAACCCACGCAGCGGCAACCTGAATCTCAGCCAAGTCAATGAGGTCGTTTTGCGTGGGTAGCTGACAGGTCAGGTAAAAGTGGGTGGCCCGCCCTCTCCGAGGTCGGGGGACTTGATGATTGCCAACGCTTGGATCGCCCGCGTCGTTCCCTGGAGTCGAGAGACGCTCAGCAAGAATGATCCGACTGCCGTGGCGCGAGCAGCGTCGTGCCCTATACTAATCGTGCGACGCGGAAAGTCCGCACTCGCGTCTTCCTGGCGGAACCAAACATGAAGAGAAATCCCGATTACGAAGTCGAGGACACGAGCGGCGCCAAGCTGGCGGTCTCGCCGAGCGGTCTCACCCAGTTCCAGGAATCGGCGTTCGGCCTATCGGTGCACTGGGGACTCTACTGCCTCAGCCACAGCGGCAATGAGTGGATCTACTTCCACAATCGCATCCCACTCGAGACCTATCAGAAGCGGGTGGCGAAATTCAATCCCGTGCGATTCGACGCCGACGAATGGGCCGACCTGATGGTCGAAGCCGGTCAGAAATTCCTGCTCATCACGTCGAAGCATCACGACGGCTTCTGTATGTGGGATACGGCCCACATCGACTTCAAGATCACCAACACGCCGTTCGGGCGCGACGTCCTGGCCGAACTGGCCGACGCGTTGCACGAGCGTGGCCTGGGTCTTCATTTTTACTACTCGCTGGTCGACTGGACGCATCCCGCCTACCGACAGGACTGGCCCCGCTACGTCGAGTACTACCAGAACCAGTTGAGGGAGCTGTGCACCCGCTTCGGCCAGATCGCCGGCATCGTCTTCGACGGCTATTGGCCGCGGAACGAGTTCGAAGGAGACGAGCTTGAATACTTCGCCCCCCGCGGCCCGTGGGATCTGACCGGCACGTACGATCTGATCCACAGCTTGCAGCCCGACGCCGTGATCACCAACAACACGCACGTCTTACCCCTCAAGGGCGAGGACTATCAGATCTGGGAGCTCGACCTGCCCGGCGAGAACAAGATCGGCTTCAACTGCACCGAGATTGGCGACAAGTCGACCGCCTGTTGGTGGAACCTCAACACCGGCTGGTCGTACCAGCCATGGAACCACTGCGTAAAGAGCGCAGACGAGATCGTCGGCACATACCGAGCCGCACGGTCCAGAAACGCGGTGTTCTTCCTCAACGTGGGCCCGCGCCCGTTCGGCGATATTCACCCCGAAGAGCAGCAGGTGCTCCGCCGGATCGGCCAAACGATCCGCCAGCATGACCTCCACTAAGCCTGTGTTGGACCGGTCCGATGTGGTATTCTCGCGTGCCACTGGCGGCTTCGGTCGTGAGCTCAGCCGAACGGCTTGTCCGCCAGTGTTTGGTTCATGTGGCACTGTTCTTGAACAGTGCTGGGGTGCCCCATCCTTTGCGTCAGCAAAGGGTGGGGGACAAGCCACGCCACGAAACGGAAGCGTGTATGGCCATTCACGACAGCTATTACACAAAACAGTTCCAGGCTGTGACGGATTTCTACAAGGAATCCGAAGCCCCGTCCCAGGTCGCCTTTATCGAAAGAGCAATCCCTCTAGAACGCGAAGACAAAATCCTCGATCTCGCGTGTGGCTACGGACGTCACGCAATCATCCTGGCTGATAAGGGATACTCCGTCGTCGGATGCGACCAATCGCGCGAGTACATCGAGCAAGCGAAGGAGGCAGTTGGCAGCGCTAATCTGCACGTCACATTCAAGCTCGCAGACATGCGCAGATTGGACCTCACCGACCAGTTCGACGTTGTCCTTTCCATGTCGAGTTCCCTGGCCTTCTACGCAGATGACGTCAACGCTGACATCATCTCCCGGATATGGCGGGCCCTCAAACCCGGAGGGAGTTTCTTCTTCGATCAGGCCAACGTCTTCTGGCTTGCACAGTTTTTTGGGGCCGGCCGGCACAAAGGCTCGAAGAAGCTGGACGACGGCCGTGTGCACCATTACGAGACCACCTTCGATCCCGCAAGCTGCGTACTCAGCAGGCGTTCCGTTCTTGAGCACCAGGACGCTCGCACCGAATCGGGCTGGGACTTGAGGTTCTACACCTTACCCGAGCTTCGTACGATCATGCACCGAACCGGCTTCACCCTCGCCGAGGCGTATGGGGATTACGACGGTTGCTCGTATGTCATCCAGAGCATGAGGCTGGTCACGATCTGGCGGAAAATCGAACAACAGACCTGAGTTGATTGGCAAAACGCGCTGGCAGAGAGCTGATCCCATCACGTCGCAGGTCCCATATAACTGTAGGTGTGTGCCTAGAATGCCATGACAGCCCGCACCCTCGCCACCAGCCCTATACCATCCGCAAGATACCCAAACTGTGCATTTTGCCTTTCGCG
>CBFCZG010000388.1:0-4096 GCA_965602375.1 uncultured Phycisphaerae bacterium
CCGCAGCCACAGGTAGTAGGTGCCCGCCGTCGAGAACTCGACCGAATAACTCATGTGTGGGGCGTCCGATTCGATGTACGGCGCGTCGACGCTCACCCCTACATCGGGGTTGGCTCGCATCAGGCCGTCGCCCCTCGAGGCGTATCCGGTCATGAACAGCCACGTCGACCCTTCGGCCGAGCCGCTGCCGTCGGTCTTTTGGGAGTAATGCTCGGCCTCCATGACGACGTTGCCGCCGTACTCGTGATATGTCTTGGGCACGACCGGTCCGGTCATCTGCCCGATCAGCGAAGCCGCATCGGCCAGGTCCACGTCGCCGTCGAAATCGGCGTCGCCGGCGGCGTACGGGGCGTACTCGTCGGCGCCAACATCCGACTGCGCGGCCGTCGGGCGTGGATCGCCGTCTGCATCCTGCTGGACTTCGAGCAGAGGTGCGGCGACGTCGATCGCCGGTGTGGCCAGTGCGGTCAGGTGCAAATCACCGTTGAGCGGGTCGACGAACCAGTCGGGCGTGGCCGTACTGCCCACGATGTCGCCCGTCGAGGTCCACCCGCCCGCGCGCGTGTTGTCCAGAATGCGCCCGCGAATGATGTTGTAGCGCAGGTCGAGGTTGATCGTCGGGATGGTCGTGTTGTCCAGAATGTGCAGGCTGCGGAAATAGTTGTCGTTCTCGCTGTAGATGGTGTTGTTGTAGACCTTGACGTTCTTGGTGTAGCACAACTCCAGACCGATGTCGTTGCCGCGGACGATGAAGTTGTTGCGGATGATGCCGCCCTCGGCGTGGTAGAGCGTGCCGGCAGAGGGATTGCCGTAGCCGATGCCCTTGTTGCAGTTGATGATCACGTTCCGCTCGGTTATGCAGTCGATGATCTCCTGCCACAGAAATATGCCCGGGTCGCCCAAGCCGGGTTGGGCCGCATTGATGTTCATCGCCATGTTGTCGCGGATGACCCAACATCGGGCACCAATCAAATCCGGGCCGCCGAGGTAATTGTCGGGCCGCGCCTCCCCGTCGTTTTCGCGCACCTTGGTCTGGAGGAACAGGCAGTGTTCGAGCACGCCGCTCGACGTGTAGCGGACGCCCTTCATATGATGTTCGCCGATGTTGAGCGTACAGACGTTGGACACGCGGGCAAGGTTGGCGCCGTTCTGGAAGTGAATGCCGTGCCAGTAACATTCACTGACGGTGAGATCTTTGATCGTGACGTAAAACGTTCGAATTTCGATGGCGGTGCAAGCGCCGTCAGCGCTGTTCATTCCGCTGCCGAGAATGACGACGTCGTCACGATTGCCCGTGGCTCCGCGAATCAGGAGGTTGTTCGTGTGGATCATAAGCGTGCTGGTGAGCTGGTAGGTGCCGGGGGCGATGACGATCTCGTCGCCGGGCCACGCTTGCTGGCAGGCGAACTGCAGTTCGGCAGGCGTTGAAACGTTCCACACTTCGCCTGCGCTTCGCTCGGCCAGCAACATACATAGGATGGCCGCTACGCAAATGACGCACCGATCGACAAGCGGATAGAGCTTCACCGTCGGCGTTATGCAGCAGGAAACGACAGGCATGAACGCTCCTTCTCCTCCCCGATGGTCACGGCGTGCTCCATAAACACCCCGTCCATATCCATCGTAAGGTTGCGGCGTGGTGAATACAACCGCCAGGCACGTCAGCAACTAGGTAGGTGCCAGTGCTGCTTGATTCGGCGCGAGGCGATGCGCCCGGGTGCACCACGCCGCAGACCGGGCGCACGCCATGGATCAGCACGCATGGAGCCATGTCGAGGCATCCTGGAATGTATCACCAAGCTGGCCCTGCCGCACAGACTACACGTAGGCGCGCAAATTCCTACAAAGCACCGGCTTAGGTAAATATCCCACGCGAGCGAACGTTGCGCGCCGCCTCTGGCGGCTGCGTAATCCACAAACGGGCCCTATAATGCGTACAGTCCTATCGTGGCCAGGGAAAAACGCCCCAGACAAGGAGAAACTCATGCCTGCACCGGTCGATTCACCCACCGGCAGTATGGACACAGTGGACAAAGGGGCCGGCCGCCTGAGCTGGACGCGGGCTGTAGTAGCAACCGACAACAGCCTTGCGGGGCTGGTGCTGCGAGTCATGCTGGGGGTCGTAATGTTTCCTCACGGCGCGCAGAAGGTGTTCGGATGGTTCGGCGGCCATGGATTCTCGGCCACGATGAACAGTTTCACCGAGAACATGGGCATCCCTTGGATCTTTGCGCTGCTGGCTGTCCTGGCTGAGTCGCTGGGATCCGTCGGGCTGATCGTGGGGTTCCTTACACGTGTCGCGGCTCTGGGCATCGGGGCCGTGATGGCCGTGGCTATCGTGATGGTGCACTGGCAGAACGGCTTCTTCATGAACTGGTCCAGCAGCAGACAAGGCGAGGGATTTGAATTTCATCTGCTGGCGCTGGGTATTGCGGTCGCGCTGATCATTCGCGGCGGCGGATTGTGTTCGGTCGATCGGGCGCTTGCGGGCAAGCCGCGGTAGCCAAGCGCTAAGGCGGCCGGCGCGCTAATCGAGCAGCCCGAGGGGGTCGAGCGGGTTGGCCAGCGGCAGATCCAACAGGTCGAAGTCGATGGAGAACGCCGGCAGATCGCCGCTCGTGCGTAGGATTTCGCCCAGCAGGACGAACGGCAGAAACACCGAGGCGATCACCGCAGCCGCCACCACCGACACCGAAAGCATCACGGCTTCCATCACCTGAGTCATGACCGCCAGCACTGCATAGCCCACGAACGCGAACGTGGCCCCAAACAGCAACGCCTGCACCACGCCCGCCAGGGCCCGCCTCGCCTCGCCGGCTGGAAGTGCGGAACTTGTGGCGCGGGCGGCGGTGGCGTCGGTCCACCATTCGGTCAAGTTCACGCCGGTCAAGTCGTTGACCGTCTGGACAAGCTGTTCGATCGCTGCGTTGAGGTCGACGTCAAATGCGATCGTCTCGCGCGAGCCGTCCTGGGCAAAGAACACGTCGATGTGACCGATGAGTCGTTCGCTGCTTACCTGGTCATACGTGAACTCGATCGTCGAGCCGTCGAACCCGCGGGCCAGCGTAGGTCGGCCCTGGTCCAGTACGACGACCGCCTCCTGGCCTTGTGCATTGCGGAAGACCGCGCCGAAAATCTCCTCAATGCTTCCGTCGTCGGCGAATTGGCCGTACACGAAGACCGACTCGCCGCTCTCCAGCTTCACGCCCCCCAGGACGTTGCTGTCGGTGTTGGTGTTGACCAGAAGTCCGAAAAGGCTGTCGCCATCGGTCGCCTCGCCGCCGGCAAGCTGGACGGTCTGACAGCCGAACGGGGCGATGATCAGGCTCACGCCGGCCAGCATCGCCACCCATTGGCGCCAGAGTGCGATTCGTCCGTGAGAATGCATCATGACCACAACCCTCTCTAAGCAGGAGCCAAGTGTGCCACTGCTCTTGAGCAGTGCAAGAGGCGAGAACGCATCGTGTTCAAAACCGGCTCCAAGCAGGCGGTCCGGGGCGGCTCAAACTCCTACTGCGCCGGACGCCAATGCCACCGGGCAGGCGGCAGTATAGGTCGAGCAAGTGGGTTTGTGTAAGCGCCGTCGGCGCCTGCATACCCGATACGTTCGTGTAGACACCGTAACTCTTTTGACTGCAAGTTTTTATAGCATCCACCGACGGCGCACAGGCCGGCGGGCTCGCCCGCCGTCAGCAGGCCGGATTTGACAGGGCGGAAACCTGTGGTATATTCTAATTCGATAGAATAAAGTCCTCGTGCATCTCACAGGGGAGCAAGACAGTGGCCAGACCAGCCAGCGATCAGCCCACCGACGGCGAACTGGAGATCCTCAAAATCCTCTGGGAAACCGGACCCGCCGAGCTGCGTCAGGTTTGCAGCGAGCTTCGCAAACAGCGACCCGTGGCCACCACCACGGTGGCAACCATGCTACAGGTCATGCTCGGCAAGGGACTGGTCAAGCGCAGCCGGGGCGAGCGGCAGTATGTCTGGTCGGCTGCACGGAGCGAGAAGGCCACGACCAGGCGAATGCTCCGCCGGTTCGTCGACCGCGTCTTCGACGGATCGGCCGAGCTGCTGATGGTTCACCTGCTGGAGG
>CBFCZG010000389.1:0-4093 GCA_965602375.1 uncultured Phycisphaerae bacterium
GTACTTCTCGTGGCCATCAGTAATCCACTGCACGGACTGATCCAGCGTCGTATGCTCGCCGTGAAGGTGACCGCGCCAGGGAGTGTCCTGCCCGCGAGCGAGCGGCAGGGCGCTTTGCCCCTCGACACTATCGGGTGTGGGCAGGCCCGCACATTCCAGCAACGTCGGCATGACGTCTCGCAGTTCGACGAGTTGATCGCAGACCCCACCCGCGGGGATGTCGCCACCGCGCGGCCCCTTCAGCAGCATGGGAACATGCGCCGAGCCTTCGTACGGCAGGCTCTTACGAAACAGATGGTGATCGCCGAGCAGTTCGCCGTGGTCGCTGGTAAAGCAGACGTAACTGTTGCGCGCCAGATCGAAGTCTTCCAGTACCTCCAGGAAGTAGTTGATCTGGTGGTCGATGTGCGTCATGTGGCCGTAATACCCCGCCCGAGCGCGATGCAGGACTCGAGGATCGACCTGGCCGACCTGACACTCCGGCCGGTCCGGGTCGGCGTATTCGGCCAGCAGGTCGACCCAGTCGCCGACGGCTACGTCGGGCATGGTCTGGCCGACGTACTGTTCGAACGCCCATGCGGGCGGGTCATACGGCGGATGGGGGCGATGGAACGATACAAAGAGGAAGAACGGCTTTCGCGGGTCGCGGCGCCTCAGGAAGTCGATCGACTGGGACACGACGAAGTTGGTGGGATGTAGATACTCGTCCTTGTCCCATGGACGTGCGATGATCGAATTGCAGTTGACCCCGTGTTCGAAGTAGTCGGCGTTGCGACCCACATGCCGGCGAAGCCAGGGGATATAATCGTCGATCAGGTCCAACGTCGGGCTCTCGCGGCGAGCGAAGTGCAGGAAGCCGTCGTGCAGGATCACGTTCTGGAACCCCATTTGGGACCGTTCGGGGTAGACATGCATCTTGCCCACGGCTTGGGTCTGATAGCCGTGGCGCGTGAACTCGCCGGCCAGCGTGACGGGATAGTTCCAGGGCACACCGTCACGGTATCCGACGCGGCCATGGTTGCGGGGTGACTGCCCGGTGTGCAGTCCCGCCCGGGCCGGGATGCACGTGGGTGTCGACGAGTATGCTCGCGTGAAGCGCGCACCGTCCAGGGCCATCTGATCGAGGTAAGGCGTATGCACCACAGGGTGCTTGGCGACGCTGAAGCAGTCGCCGCGCCACTGGTCAGTCATAAGAATAATGATGTTGGGTCGGTCGGGCATTGTGGTTTCCTTACAGCTTGGGTAAACGAAATGGGTCGCCGGTGTCGCGGATCCATTGTGCGAGGCGATCCTGAAGACGCCGCCGCTCGACGGCGAATCTGCTGTTGTGTGCCAGGTTTACCATCTCATACGGATCTTCGTTGAGATTGTACATCAGCCACGGTTGACCTTCGAGGACGACATATTTCCAGCCGTCGCGGGTGACGAGCCCGCGCCAGGCACGGTCGACGCTGTCGTGGTGGCCGGTCGGCTCGACCAATTGCAGAAACGCCGAATCAGGGTAATCGACATTGGGGCGCTGGCGCAGGCGATGGCCGGAGTAATCGGTTCCCACCATCCAGTCGGGTTTGTCGATGCCGCATAGTCCCAACGTGGTCGGCGCCACGTCGACGTGGTTGATGGGGATCGTCACGCGACCGCTGCGCCCGCCGTAGCGCGGCAGGAAGCCTCCGACGATAAACGGTATGCGGATGGCCTCTTCCCACGGGGCCGTCTTTCGGAACTGCCCGTGCGAGCCGTGAAGGTCGCCGTGATCGGAGAAAAACATGATGTGGGTGGTGTGGGCCAGTCCCGCCCGAGCCAGGGCGTCGCGGATACGACCCAGGTTCCAGTCAAGGTTTTCGATCATGGCGTAGTACCCGGCCAGTTCGCGCCGCGCCTGTTCGACGACTCGAGGCACGTTGGGCACGTTCGGTCGAAGCTGGACCGAGCCGGGTGTGTGACGTGCCATCCAGTCCGCCGGCGCCACGTAAGGGTCGTGCGGCGGCTGCACCGACAGGACCGCGAAGACGGCCGGGCCGGTCCCGTCGGCGATATGTCGGGCGCACCGCTTGAGGTGGTCGATGAACAGATCGGTCAGGGCGTCGGTCTCGTAACGGCGCAGGCGGTAGTGGAACGCCGAGTCGTCCTGCCCGCCGTGCACCCAGCTATCCCATTGGCTGTTGTTGTTTTCGTAGCCGACCCATTCGTCGAATTCGCCCCGCCGCTCGGGCGGCACGATGTGCATGGCCCCACGGTAGTCTCGCTCGTGATGGCCGTCGACGTGCCACTTGCCGAAGTACGCCGTGTGGTAGCCCGCCTCTTTGAACGCCTTGGTGAGGGTGGGTTGCTCGACGGGCCTGGGGAACTCGTGGCCGGGCACGCATTCGTGCGGATAGCGACTGGTCAATAGCGAGCCGCGGTACGGGCAGCATAGCGGGCATCCGGCCACCGCGTCGGTGAAGTGCAGACCCTCGGCGGCCAGACGGTCAATATGGGGCGTGGAAACGTTCGGGTCGCCCGCGCAGCCGAGGGCCTGACCGCGATGCTGGTCGCCGAAGATCCACACGACGTTAGGGCGGCTTTGCTCTTGTGCCATCGAGATCGCTTCCTCCTGCGCGCTGCTACGGTTCGAGTGGCTCTGGCCTCCTGCCCCAAGGCAACTCAGTCACCCGTGCGTTCCAGACATCCGTCAAGCCGAGCTCTCGAATGACGCGGTCCCAGGCGTGGCCGGGATCGCCCAGGCGGTCCATCCAGGCGTCTGTGCGGGCAGCCAGCTGCTTACGTAGCGATTGGCTGGCTTTGTCGTCAATCAGGTTATGCATTTGCAGCGGATCGGTCGCGTTGTCAAACATCACCCAGGGCTCGCCATCGAGCCAGCGGGCGTATGTGTGGGTTGTGGTGCGCACGCCGCGCCATTCGCGCAGCCCTTGGGCCACGCTCTCGTCGACGGCCACCACGTCCATAATGGGAACCGCACTGGGCCCTGCGTTTGCCTCACCGAGCATGACGGCGCTGAGGTCGTCGCCTTGCATGCCGCCGTCCGGTGTAAGCTGCATCAGTGTAAGAAGCGACGGCGCGAAGGAGGCGGTGTCGAGCAGCGCGCCGGTTGTCAGCCCGGCCGGCACGTGCGCGGGCCACCGCAACAGAAACGGTATGCCGACGGACTCCTCGAACGGGTGCTGCTTCTTCAGCCAGCCTTGAGAGAACAGCATGTCGCCATGGTCCGACGTAAAGACGACGATGGTGTCCTGCGCAAGACCCAACTCGTCCAGACCGGCCAGCAGCCTGCCGAGTTGATCGTCCAAGGCGGTGATCGCTGCGTAGTAGTAGGCGACACACCGCGCCGGGCCGAACGCGCGCGCTCGGTCGTTGGTGGTGCTCGCCAGATCGCGAACGTTGCCGCGGAGTGTGAGGCGCTCGGGATCGTAAAGGTACTCCGCCGGCACGTTGGCCTCGTCCCACGGCGCGTGCGGCGGACCCCACGAGACGAAAAGGCAGAACGGCCGATCGTCGCGTTGGGCCAGGAACTGCAGGGCCAACTCGGTCTGTGCGACAGGTTCGTATCCGTCGATCGGAATCGGGTCGGGGGTGTCGCGGTAGTAGCGTGCGTCAAAGTATTGGTGCGAGCAGTTCCATACCGCCCAGTAATCGAAGCCGTGGCGGCGCGGTCCCGGCGGCGTGAACCGGTCGCGCGGCACGCCGTCGAGGTGCCACTTGCCGATGTACCCGGTTCGATAGCCGGCCTGCCGGGCGAGCGTTCCGATGCCCGGCACGTCGGTCGGCAACGGCAGGTCATTCGCGACGGCCCGGTGGGCAAGGGGGTAGCGCCCGGTCAGCATGGTGGCCCGGCTCGGCGTGCAAACGGGGCAGTTGGCAATCGCCTGGGTGGCCATGAGCCCCTCCGAGGCCAGGCGATCCATGTTGGGCGTGCGTACCTGGGGGTTACCCGCACAGCCCATATCAAACCGACGCATCTGATCGGCAAAGACAAACAGCAGATTGGGCTGAGGCATTACCGCTCCCGGATCACGCTGACGACCAAGTTCATGTTACCGAGTAGCATGTCGGCGCGATGGATGCAACCCGTCGGGAGTCGCTTTGGCCGATGACA
>CBFCZG010000390.1:0-4081 GCA_965602375.1 uncultured Phycisphaerae bacterium
GTGTGGGGCAATTACGAGGCTGATCAGGTTGATCAAGTTCTCGCCGAGCAAAACAGGCAAATCGCCGATTTGAAACGGCGACTCACCGAGGCCAAGACGGACGCCAAAGCGGCGGACGATTGAGATAGAGGAATCCACCGTTTTGTTTCCGGTGGAAAACACCAGCCCCTCCGCCCACCCGGCGGCTAGACCGTCGGCGAAGTGGTGGCCGTCTTGAATTCTCGGGGCTCGAGCAGATCGCGCAGGGCGCGTTTCTGGATTTTGCCGGTGGGGCCGCGCGGCAGGTCGGCGCGCAGGATGACACGCCGGGGCACCTTGTAGCCCGCGAGCCTGTCGCGACAGAACTCGCGCAGCGCCGTCTCGCTGACCTCGGCCCCGTCGGCGGGGATGACGAAAGCGACGATCACCTCGCCGCGGCTGGCGTCGGGCTGGCCGAGGACGGCGACCTGCTCGACGGCCGGGTGCTGCTCGAGGACCGATTCGACCTCGCGTGGATACACGTTGTATCCGCTGACGATGATGATCTCCTTCTTGCGCCCGCGAATCGAGACGTGACCGTCGGGGTCGATCGTGCCGACGTCGCCGGACTTGAGCCAGCCGTCTTGAGTGATCGCCTCGCGGGTCTGGTCGCTCTTGCGGTAGTAGCCCTGCATGACGTTGTGGCCGCGAATCCACAACTCGCCCGTCTGGCCGGCGGGCAGGGGCTTCTGCGCCTCGTCAACGGCGGCGACCGTCACACCGGGCAGGGGCGGACCTACGGAGTCGGGCCGATTGGCCCAGGGCAGGTTGAGGCTGACCACAGGTGAGGTTTCGGTCATTCCGTAGCCCTGAAGCAGCGATACGCCGAAGCGCTCGGCGAAGGCCGAGTGCACCATGCCCGGCAGCGCCTCGCCCCCGGAGACGGCGTACTCGATCGTGGCCAGATCGTCGTGCCCGGCTTGTTTGACCCTGACCATGGCGGCGTACATCGACGCAATGCCCATCATCACCGACGTTCGCTGTTGGCGAACGGTGTCGAACACGGCGGCCGGCTGGAAGCGCGGCATGTACCACGTACTCGCCCCGACGCTTATCGGCGCCAGCAGCGTGCCCGTCAGGCCGAAGCCGTGGAAGAGCGGCAGGAGTCCGAGGAACCGATGTTGACCGGTCAGGCGCGCGTGCTCGACGCAGGCGGCGGCGTTGCGGCTGAGGTTGCCGTGCGTCAGGCATACGCCCTTGGGCACGGCCGAGGTGCCGGAGGTGTAGACGATGACAGCCACGTCGTCGGCGTGCGCCGGCGGCGCGGGCGTGCTTCGCCTCAGTCGCTGGAGAATCATCTCGCGCTTGAGGGGCAGATCTTCCAGGTAGACCGCGCGGACCGGCAGCGCGCGCAGGATGTTTTCGAAGTGTTTGATGGTTAGGATCAGGTCGATCTGCGCGTCGGCGACGACCTGGGCCAATTCGGTCGGCTGAAGCAGGAAATTCAGCGGCACGACCGTGCGTCGCGCGTACAGGCAGCCGTAGAACGTGCCCGCGAACGCGCAGCTCGACGGCAGCATTAGCCCGACGCGCGGGCACGACGTTTTCCTGGCGATTTGACGGGCGAGCACGTCGGCCAGGCGCGCGAGGTTTGCGTAGGAAAGTTGCCGCACGGGATCGCTTACCGCGACCTGCGACGGGTCGCGCTCGGTCGACGCGAGCAGTTGATCGAGTAGCAAGGTGAGGGCTCCTGCCCGAACAACACATTATAGGTTAGGAAACGCCCTCGATTCTGTCCAGATGCAGGGGGGGTTCGTGTTCCTGAGATGGGTGGCTGTTTGCTCGTGGGGATGAGAGCCCTGCACGATCTTGACAGCACCGGCGGGTCGGAGTCAGATTCAGCAGACGTAAGGTGCGGTGCACGTACATAGCCGCGTGGCTCGACCCGGCCGACAGGGGGAAGGTTTTGCCAGCAGATCAGGAGGCGTCATGGAATCGTTCAAACTTGCGTTGGTGCAGCATAACAGCATCGTGGGCCGCAAGAGCGAGAATCTGGCGGCGACAGTTTCGTGGGTCCGCAAGGCGCGGCGGAAAGGCGCGTCGCTGGTGTGCCTGCCCGAACTGGGCGTCACCGGCCACGCCGGCCATGCCGCGATGGTGCGCGAGGCCGAAGCCGTGCCGGGCGGTGAAAGCGTGGACGCGCTGAGCGAACTGGCCTCGGAGCTGGACATGTACATCTGCGCCGGCATCGCCGAGGACGATCGGGGCATTCACTACAACACACAGTTTCTCGTCGGGCCGGAGGGCTACGTCGGCAAGCAGCGGAAGGTTCACCTGTCGAACGACGAGTACTTCTACTTCCGCGGCGGGACCGACCTGCCCGTGCTCGAGCTTGCGGTGGGCCGCGTGGGGATGATCATCTGCTACGACAACAGCTTTCCTGAGATCGCTCGCTGTCTGGCCGTCAAAGGTGCGGAGTTGCTTCTGTGCCCGCACGCGGCGCGGTTCGGCAAGTGGCCTCGCAATGCGCAGAGGCGGAGGCGGATCGTGGCCGACCATAAGGATCGCTTCGCGATCACGCACTCCGCTCGGTCGCTCGACAACGGCTGTTACGTCGGATTGTGCAACGCCGCGGGTCAGGCGGCGGTCGGGCTGCGAGGCGTCGACGCCAACCATTCCGGGGGATGCATGGTCTGGGATCCGACGGGCCGGCTCGCAGCGCAGTCGCGGAGTCGCGACATACGCGACGAGATGGTGGTGGCCGATCTGGATGGTCGCGCGGTGGCCGAGAGGCGAAGCCAGCGGTGCTTCAATCTTCAGACGCGGCGGCCCGAGGTGTTCGCCGCGCTCTGCGAGCCGACCGCTTGACGGTGCGGCAAGGTCGTGTGCCTCGCTGCGGGGGGCTTTCCAGCGGTGCTGCAGGCCAGATCGCAAAGGCAGATCCGCCCGGATTCTGGCTGCGCATCGTCTCTTGCCCCGCCAGGGGCGAAACAGGTATGATTGCGATGTCTTGGGGAGGCTAGCGTTCTTGGGACCCGGTCGTGCAAGGCCTGGAAGGCGACTTTGATGCGAGTGCAGAGGATGCAAACGTTGCCGAGGAGCACAGAGTGACGTTCGAGACGGGCCGCCGAGGCGGCAATATGGCTGTCATTCGGATTGGAGAGGAAGATATTACCACTGGGCTTTACGATTGGAGCCCAGCGCCGTGATGACGTTACGATGCTTGGGCGTGGGCGAGGTTACGGATATTCGGTCGATGGCAGCGGAGTAACTTACTCAAGTGAAGGAAGGGTCGTCATGTGGGCTTGTGCTCAGCACCTGTCAGGCGTGTGTCTGGCGTTGATGGTTGGCTTCGTCGGATGTGAGCGGCGCGATGGCAAGGGCCACGCAATTACCGAGACAAAGAGCAGACTTCGGGGGCTTTGCCTCATGATCATTGTGCTGGAAGAGGACAGTCCCACAGAGCCGCCGTTGTCGCCCGCTGAGCTGGTCGACTGGTTTGCAGCCAACTACCCGGAGCCGGGGCCTGAGGAACGTTACATCGACTATCAGAAAAAGATTATACGAGATGTGTGGCGCAACCCGATCGTGCTTCTCGCCGAGGACGGTAAGCTCGTTGCCGTGGCCAGCAGAGGCGTAAACCAGAAATGGGAGCATGGTAAGGGCGATGATATCACCGTGACGTTAGAGGAGGTGCGTAAGTAGAGGAGCGCGCCACACAACACGACGGCGAGGAGCGTGTGCGGGGGCAGGCCCTGGCGGGATATCCGACCCGGGTCGGCGGGACGGGGACGGGTGGCACGTTCGGCCCCGCCGACACGCGAGATGAAAATGAGCAGTCTCATTGCTTCAGCGGTTTTCTTTGCACTGGCCATTGGCGCCTCCATGGTGCTGTGGTCTTGTGCCTGGGTGTACGCGGCACTTTTCGGATTGTGCAGTGCTACGGCTGCTGTTCACGCAGTTTTGGTCTTCCGTGGGAAGGTTACGTACCGTATCCTGGCGATGGCTATCGCCGTAGCCGCTCTGGGCTTGGTAACTGCGGTCATATGGAGCGCCTCGATCCTGTGAGGCCAGGCCCGTCGACACAGATAGTCGTACAGCGTGAAAGGCGTGTGAGTGGCAC
>CBFCZG010000391.1:0-4062 GCA_965602375.1 uncultured Phycisphaerae bacterium
TTCGGCCGAGAGGTCTTCACCACCATCCCCAGCGACTACGAGTTGGTCCGCAGTTCGGCCGATGTGTCGCATCCCCTGCTGGCAGACGCGCCGAACAACCCGGTGCGCATGGCCATCTGCAACATGGCCCGGCGCCTGCTGGGCCTGCGCGAGGCACCCCCGCCTGTCGCACAGGAGCAGCCGGCCCCGCGACGGTCGGGACTGCTCGGCCGCCTTCTCGGCAAGCAGCCGTCCGCCAAGTCCTAAGCCCAAACTATCCGTTGGATGAAGTGGATCGCACCCGTGTGGCGACGTAACGTCGCCGCCAGATTTCGCGCCTGACCGACGCCATCCTAATCGTGTAAGTTCCGCAGGATGTCCCAGTAGGCGCCGCGGGCCCCATCCGCGATCGCCTCGCAAAGCCGCTGGTTCTCGGAATAATCGTAGTTGGCCTCGACCTGGTCGGGGTCGGCCACGAAGAACCTCTCATCGCCGGCTATCATCTTATACACCAGCCGATGTGGCTGTGGCCCCAACGCGTGCTCAACGTAGAACACCGGCTCCAGCAGCGCCTCGTTGTCGCCCGTTTGCCCCAGCAAGTTGGGATTGCCAGCGATAGGTCCCTGCTGTCGAACCAGGGCCGCCAGCGGCGTGTTCGGATACACCCGCACGCCCAGCGCCGCGCCCGCGCAATCGGGGTCCATCCGCTTGACCGCATCGATGGTCTCAGTGAGTGTCTCAAGCGTCTCGCCCGGCCCGCCCAGCAGCAGGTCGAGCATGACGGCGATGCCCTCTCGCCTGCATGCGGTCACCACCGGCACCACATCCGCTGCACGATAGGATCTACCCAGCCGGCGCAACATCGTGTCGCACACCGCATCCACGCCGAAGTTGATTCCCACACACCCTGCCCGGCGCATCAGCCTGCACAACTCGTCGGAGAACCCCGATACCTGGCAGTAGGCGTACCATCGCAGGCGCGATCCCAGCCCTCGGCCGATCAACTCCCGGCAAATGGCCTCGGCGTGCTCGGGTGGTGCGTTGAACTCGGCGTCACAGGTGTGCAGCACATCGATGCCTTGCCCTACCAGCGCCTCCAACTCGTCTGCGACAGCCGTTGGTTCTCGCAGGCGGAGCGCCCGTCCCTTCGCCACCGGATCGGCACAGTAGATACACGCCTGGTTGCAGCCTCGCTTCGTTTCGAAACCCATCTGCCCGCCGAGTTGGAAGTATCGCCGGTTGTCTACAAAGTCGCGCGGTGAAGCTCCTCGGGGTGGTGCCTGGTTGAGCTTCGACGGCGACTGCGACGTGCGAGCAATTACCCCATCAATCCCCGCCGCTGCTTCTGCCGCCGACTCGCGACCGTTACGCTCGACGACTTGCAGAAGCGCCGCAAAGGCCTTCTCGCCATCGCCCTGTATCCCATAATCGACGTCCAGGTAGCGGCACAACGGTTGGCCAAAGATGCTGAACCCGCACCCTCCGGCGACTATCGGCGCATCCGTATGCCGCCGGATGCATCCCACCAGATCGCGAAACTGCCGAAGGTACGGCTGCGGGGCCAGCAGAAAACACGTGTCGGTGTTGCGGATCGTCAGGCCCACCGCCAGCGGCGCCGCCTCGGCCAAAGCATTGGCCACACCCTTGTGCGAATCCGGTTCCCACGCCAAGTCGACCAGCGTCGGCTCAAACTCTGCCGCGCGAAGATCGTCGGCCAAGTAGTCCAGCCCGAGCGGGGCGATCGGCGGTCGGGCTGTGTTCGTGTTGATCAGAAGAACCTGTTTGGTAGCCATGCCCCCCATTCTATACACACCGGTGACGCCCCGTCAGCACAGACGTGCGACGCCGATCTTGTCGACGATGGCTCGGCCCATTCCTCCAAGGCGACTCGGGAAATTAAGACGGCTAACCCAAGAGTCGCCCAAGAGCCCCCCTACCACTGGCCTCGGCGAATATCCGCGATCAGAACTTTAAGCTCTTGCAGGGACATGACCGCGCCGGCCGGCGCATCTTCCGGCAGCGTGAGCTCTTGGGCTTCCACCACAATATCGCCGAGACGATCAGGGCCGCACCGCAACGGCGTAAGGGCGAACGAATTCCTGCCATACTCGCTTCTGAAGGTGAGTTTCAGCACGTCGTTGCCGACGGGCATAGCGTCCGTCGGCACGATCAGAGACCATCGCCAGTGAAATTCCGGCCCTTCATCGACTCGCAGGAGATGATGCGTATAGCATCGCCGGTCAGCGCTCGACAACTCGGGAAAGCTGAGTTGTCTTCCTGTAGGCCCGTCAAGATCGGGCTCCAGATACGGTGACTCGGACGTGTCCCAGAACGCCCAGCACACCAGGATTCCACGGTCATTGAGGTTGAACATAAAGCGGATGGCACAGTGAGCTTCTCCCGCTTGCCCAGTGCCCCCTCCACCGCTGATCTCATCGGGTTGTCGGTCGTGGTATACCACCTCGTATCCGGCGGGGGGATCAAAGCTGAACAGACCTGGCGGCGGGCCGACGTTTGCAGCGATCTCGCGAAGCTCCACGTGAATTCGCTCCACTCCGCCTGGCTTGTCAGACTCATAGATCGCCGTTCTGACGGGCAGGCCCGTTGTGGGATTCAGCCAGACCTCGTGGCGGAAAGTGCTGTCTTCTGGAAAACTCAATCGCCGCTCGTAGACATCGACCCACCCCCCGTCCAGTTCCCTTGTCCCTGCCCTGGTATACTCAGAAGGCTGCCCCCCCAGGAGTTGCTGAGGCAACAATACCTCAAAACTGCTGGCCGTTTGAAGCTCCGCCGCCAGCGGCGCGTCGCTTCCCAATCTGCACGTCCTGCTCTTGTGGTCGACGTTGATATAGCGCCGACCGTCGCTCGCGCAATAGCCGGTGTGGACCGTGTCGTCCCTGCCCACCGTCGTCAGCCAGTAGCGCCGGGGTCGCTGCACGTAATACTCAAGCGGTACCTCAACGGCTTCGCCACCAGGAGCCTCCTCGGCGCTGAAGTAGAGCGATCCTCGAACGTACAGGCTGTCTACGGCGAGCATCCGGGAGACCACGTCTTCGATGCCGTAGGCCCGCGGTGTTGAGGTCGGCGAGAACAGGGCCCACAGAGCTACCGCGATGACAACGCAGGCCGCCAGTCCCATTGCTGGCCGCACGAATTCCCTTCCGAGCAGGCGGCGCCCGCGCGGCAGCGCAGGCCCCGCCTGCTCGATGCGGCTCATCACCCGACCCGCGAGCGACTGCCTCGACCTGATCGCCTCTCCCAGTCGGTCCAGCCTCTGGTCCAGTCTGCTATCCGGTGACATCATCAGCGCTCCCCCAATCGGTCCCGCAGACGCGCATACGCCCGCGAGAGCTGCTTGGTGATTGTTCCCACAGGTCGCCCTGTAATCTGGGCGATCGCCTGAACGCCATACCCGTCGAAATGCTTGAGGGTCAGAACCCGTTGCTCGTGTGGCGGCAGTTGCACCAATGCCCGCAGCAACCCCTGTAACTCCTCATCGAGTTGCCCGTCTCGACCTTTCGCAGACTCGGGATCCGTCACGTCGATCGTCTGGAACCTCCGGCGACGACGAGCCAGTCTCGTCGCATGGCGCCGCGCGATCCGCAGCAACCACACCCCAAAGGCCGACCCATTCCGCAGCGTTCCCAGTTTCTCGTAAGCCATCACGAATGCTTCCTGCGTGGCATCTTCGGCATTGTGGTGGTCGCCGAGGACCGCCAGTGACACCCCGTACACTGCCCTCTCGTGACGGCGCACCAGTTCGGCAAATGCGTCCGGCTCACCGTCCAGTACGGCTTCTGTCAACTCGCTGTCCGATCTCACGCTACTTGCGACTCCCCACCGACGCGTTTCCTTTAGTAAGAGTACGCCCCGGGGGGCGATGCGACCAGAAATTCGGGATTTGTATGGAGAAAGGGCAGGCGGGCCCAGTCACTGCCGACGGGCAGTCGCCGTCGAACAGCTCGGGTATCGCCTGCACGTGATGCGCTTTGCGTCTGCCGCGCTATCGCTTGGGGCGAAACAGATGTGTCGCGTGGCCGAACAGGGACTCGGCCGACTCCATGATCGTCTCCGACAGCGTCG
>CBFCZG010000392.1:0-4019 GCA_965602375.1 uncultured Phycisphaerae bacterium
CGGGGCTCGCACAGGGCACGAACCCCACCACCTGCCTGCGCAACACGTCGGGGGCCTCGGCTTCGCCCGACGCCAGAAACTCCATCAACGCCATGGCCATCGCCCGCCCGCTTTCCTCCGAACCGTGCTGGCCGGCCACGATCAGGACGTGCTGCTTGTCGTCGGGCGGCACCGACCGATCCGTCAAAACCGCGCAGGGGATGTCCCTGCCCTCCGGCGATCGTCCGATCGGCTCGCTGTGGACCAGCTGCCCGCTCTGCCGTCGCAGGTACTCGATCTGCTCGACCACGTCGTCATAGCTGGGTCTGACCGGGTTTATCGTCATCGTATATCCCCTTTCTTTTCGTCGCGGCGCTCCTGCCCGACCCGTCCGAGGCGCATGACATATGCCCTTGCCCCAGCAGTGTACCCTATCTGGCCGCTGTGGGGACGTGTTCAGTGAGATGCTTCAGCCCGTCCTCTCGCGGACGCTGCCAGACCGGGCGCCACGTTGTCGCCCTCCTCCTGGGTAACTAGAATGGGCTCTTGCTCATCGCGACGCGCCCGCCGTGAAGGGGCCTGAAAGCAGCCGGCCGGTCGCGCAGAGAAAGGAAGGTACGTACGGGAATGAACATTGTATTGGTGGTGTTTGATTCGCTCCGTAAGGACTGCATCGGGGTATACGGCCAGCCGCCATGGGGCAAGGTGCATACACCTCATCTCGACGCGTTGGCCGGCGAAGCACTCTTGATGACTCGGGCGTATCCCGAATCGCTGCCCACGCTGCCCACCCGGCGGGCCTTGTACACGGGGAGGCGGGTCTATCCGTTCCGCAACGGCGACTTCCACCTCAAGGGCGATTTCGTCGGCGCGCTGGGCTGGGGACCCATCCCCGAAGACCAGGACACCGTCGCCGAACTGCTGAGCAAACACGGTTACCGCACGGGTCTGATTGCCGACGTCTACCACATGTTCAAGCCGTCGAAAAACTTCTGGCGAGGGTTCGATCAGTGGACGTTTCTCCGCGGCCAGGAGATCGACCGGTCGCGCAGCGGCCCCGAGCCCAGTGACGAGCAGATACGACACTACCTGCCCGCCGAGTTGGAGACCCCTGGGCGACGCAACTTTGTCCGCACGGCGCTCAAGAACATGTACGGCCGCCCGCACGATGAGGACTACTTCTCCGCCCGCGTCCTGGCCACTGCGGCTGAATGGCTCGAGCAGAACCGAGACGCGGACAAGTTCTTCCTCTGCGTCGAGTCGTTCGACCCACACGAGCCTTGGTTCGTACCTGAACATTACCGCCGCATGTACGACCAGACCGACGCGACCGAAATGGTCATCAGCCCCTACAGCACAGGCATACCCCAGCCGCTCGTCCGCCGGGCACAAGCCAACTACAGCGGCTTGGTTACCATGTGCGATCGCTGGTTCGGGCACCTGTATGAAACCCTGCGCGTGCTGGGCATGCTGGACAACACCGTCCTGATTGTGACCACCGATCACGGCCACAGCCTCGGCGACGGAGATTACGTGGGCAAACGCGGATATCCCTCCGGCCCCGAGGTGGTCGACGTGCCCCTGATGATCCGCCACCCCAATGGCGCCGGCGCGGGCCAAAAGAGCGATCTGCTGGTTCAGCACACAGACATGGCCGCCCAGGTTCTTGCCTTCGCGGGCGTACAGCCTCCGGATGGCCTGCACGGCCGACCATTCTTCGACGCCGCCGTCGGAGGTAAGAAGAACCACCGCGACCACGTGACTGTCGCCTGGGGGCCCGACGTGACCGTCATCGATCAGCGTTGGTGGCTCAACTGCAAGCTCGACGGGGCGGGCGTGCTGTTGCACGACCTGACCGCAGCTGACCCGTTCAAGACCAACGTCGCCGACGCGAACCGCGACATCGTCAAACGTCTTTTCGACGCCGCCGTCGAGGATGCCGACGGGCCCATCCCCGAAATCGTCCTCACACAGGCTCGGCAGCAGGAGGATGCGCCCGGGTGCAGCGCCCTGGCCGCGAGGGAGTGATCGAACGCAGTCGCAAAGAGGTCGCCAACACGAGCGGACCTGGACAGACCGCTAAAGTATTCTTTTAGAGGACTGAGCAATGGCTGACACGATCCATGTAACGGTGTGGAACGAATTTCGTCACGAGAAGAAGCATGAGGCCGTCAGAAAGGTCTATCCCGACGGTATGCACGTGGTCATCGCCAAGGCCCTTGCAGCCGACCCAGCCATCACAACGCAAACCGCCACGCTCGACGAACCCGAGCACGGGCTCACCCCGGACGTGCTGGCGGCGACCGACGTGCTGGTCTGGTGGGGACACATGGCCCACAAGGAGGTCCGCGACGAGATCGTCCAGCGCGTGCAGCAGAGCGTACTGCAGGGAATGGGCTTGATCGTCCTGCATTCAGGCCACTTCTCCAAGATCCTCAGAACACTGCTGGGCACCACCTGTTCGCTCAAGTGGCGCGAAGTGGGTGAAAAGGAACGGCTCTGGAACGTCGAGCCCAGTCATCCCATCACACAAGGTATCGGCGAGTATATCGAACTGCCCCATACCGAGATGTACGGCGAGCGCTTCGACATCCCCACGCCCGACAAGCTCATATTCCTGTCCTGGTTCCAGGGCGGCGAGGTCTTTCGCAGCGGCTGCTGCTGGGAACGGGGCCACGGACGCATCTTCTACTTCCGCCCCGGCCACGAAACCTACCCCATCTACTACAACGAGGAAGTGATTCGCGTCCTGACCAACGCCGTCAAGTGGGCCCGCAAGCGTGTCGACATCGAGCACACCGCCCCCAACGTCAAACCGCTCGAGCCGCTCGGCGCCGATCAGAAGGCGTAACCACCACTGCTCGGATTTGCCGCCGGCCCGCGCGGCCGACGAAGGAGCCAGCCCTTCATGACTAAACGCGCCAAAACAACAGGCAAACCCACCGCGGCGGTCATCGGCCTGGGCATCGGCCGAGGCCACCTGCGAGCCCTGCGGGCCAACCCCGCCGTCCGCCTCGTCGGCGCCTGCGACACAACAACCGAGCGAATCGCCCGTGTCCGCGACGAGCAGCCCGACCTGACGGCCGACCTCTTCTTCGACGATTACGCCACGATGCTCAAACGCACCAAGCCCGACGCCGCCATCGTCGCCCTGCCCAACGCCCTGCATCATCGCGTCACGCTCGACTGCCTGCGGGCCGGCGCCCATGTCCTGTGCGAAAAACCCATGGCCATGAACGTCGCCGAGGCGCAGGAAATGGCCGATACCGCCGACAAGCTCGGCAAAACGCTTATGATCAACTTCTCCTATCGCTTCAAGCCCACGACGGCCGCCATGGAGGACGTCGTCAACGCCGGAAAACTCGGCGAGATCTACTTCGCGCGGACCGGATGGCTGCGGCAACAGGGCATCCCGCGAGGCGTGGGATGGTTCTACAAAAAGCAGCAAGCCGGCGGCGGCCCGCTCATCGATCTCGGTGTGCACCGCATCGACCTGGCCTGGTACCTGATGGGCAAACCCAAGGTGGCCTCCGTCTGCGGCGCCACGTTCCAGAAGTTCGGGCCCAGCCAGCTGCCCGAGTTCGACGTCGAGGATTTCGCTGCCGGCCAAATCCGCTTCGTCGACGGCCGGTGCTTGCAGGTCGCCGTCTCCTGGGCGTCCTTCTGCGAACACCCCGAGCAAATGTGGACCGAGCTGTACGGTACGAAGGGCGCAGCCATCGAACGCAACACCGGCGGCGGCTATCAGTGGACCGTCAAGTTCCTCCAGGACCTGGCGGGATATCGCATCGGCGGCGAGCCCGCCCGACTGCCCGCCCAGGCCGCCGGCCCGATCGACCATTTCGTCGACTGCCTCGTAACCGGCAAGCAGCCAGGCCCGTCAGCCGCCGACGGCGTCGAAGTGCAGCGCATGCTCGATGGGCTCTATGAGTCAGCCCGCACCGGCAGGGAGGTCCGCTTCGACTAGAAGCGGCTTCACCCACAGCCGCGCAGATGGCTACGACTGACAGGAACGAGGCCGCCGGGGGCACGTCGCGCCC
>CBFCZG010000393.1:0-3966 GCA_965602375.1 uncultured Phycisphaerae bacterium
CGAGGTACTGATCGTCGGTGAAGGGCGCGGTCGTGAACCAGTCGTCGTAATACTCAATCTGGAGCAACTTCGGCGGACGCGAACCATTGGCATTCGCGGGGCCGTACTCCGTGGTCAGCACAACATAAGAATCAAGGTCGTAGCGCACGACACCACGCCCGGAGCGTTGGATCTCCGTCCAGCTACCGCCGCGGCCCCAAGAGCCCAGCTTCTCATAGTCGTCGTCTGCACTGTCCCACTTGGCCAGACGAGCCTGCTCGCCTGCGGTGCAGACGCCCGCGTCCCAATTGACCACGCCGTAGCCGAGGCCCAGGCAGGCGTCGCCCGCACGCGTCGAATAGTGCGGATACGGATGGTCGACATCGAAGGACACGTTCCCATCCACGGTGCCTTCTCCGTCGGCAGCGAAAATCATGCCGCTACCCGGCGTAGTCTGACCCGCACCGGCCGGCACGGCGACCGCCGCCGTCAGCACCAGTGCCATAATCAATGGTTTTACTCTCATGCCCATTCCTCCTTCCGGAAGTGAAATGTGTCCGTGAGGCCCCGCAAGAGATGCCGGGCACCGCGCCCGCACCGGCGGACGCACGCCACATGTTCTACCTACTTAAAAGTCGGCATTGGAATCCAGCGCAGCCCTCCGCCCCCCTACTTAGACATGAGTGCCCGCCAAGAACGGCAACGCACCGCTCAATACTATTCTAGAGCGCCATGCATGGGGGTGCAAGCGCCCCAATGGCCTGCTCGGGCGTCTGGCACCCTCGCCAAGCGGGCTCTAACATGCCTGCCAGGGGGGGCAGACCGGCCTGAAGCCCCTAGCCCCCCCATACCGACCCGTCATAGGGGCCTTAACAGCCGCCAGCAGCCGATCGGATGGGATGACATATCGGGCTGCAGCGTCAGTGCGTCAAGACCAGTGCGGCCGAGGTGACGGCCGTCTCGATCTCGGGACTGGCGGCCTGGTGGTACTTCAGCAACTCGACGCGGGCGTCGGGCAGGGCGGCCAGGGCGATGTAGAGACACCCGCTGCTGCACACCCTGGTGGGGTTCCGCGCTTGCCGGAGCCAGTGGAGCATCCCCTCGGGATCGTTCTGTTCGATGTGGTGCAGAAAAAGGCGGTCGTGCTGTTCGACTTCCTGAAGGAAGTCAGGGTCGAGGTCGCGGTCATCTCCGAAGCGTCGGCCGACATGACTGAAATCGGCCCCGGCAACGATGCAGATCGGATCGCTGCTTTGACCGATCGCGTCTCGAAGGGCCTCGGCCACGTCGGTCAGGCTTGGGCGGGCCACATCGCTCTCGTCCTCAGCGTCGCACGCGTCGGGGCAGAGAAGCGGGACGATGTGAATCCGTTCCGGGCCGTACACCTTCTGCAACAGCATGATCTGCAACTCGACGGAGTGCTCGTGCTGGTGATCGAACTGGTGCTCCAACAGGGCTTGTCCGCATCGCGTGCGCAGCGCGGCCATAAGCTGTGGGTCGATCGGCGTTGCGCCAAGAGGTGTTTCGAACGGCTTGTCGGTGGCGACCACACCGCGTGCCCGCCCGAAATGGTTGGTCCCCAGGATCACGAACCGACGAGCGGCCGAGCGCCGTCGCAGCGCGCCATAGGCGGCGGCATAGCAGCTTCTGCCTCGCTCATAGTCGAGGTGCGGCGCGATGATTCCCACAACGGGGGCGCCCTTCGCCGTACGCTCGGCGTCGGCCATGATGGCCGCGAGTCCCTCTTCGAGTTGTTGGGCCTCGAGCGGCAAGCGGGCTCGGTGCGTGTCGGCGTTGCGATACCGCTCGGCAAGTTGACCATAGTGACGTTCGAACTGTGGCCCATCGAGATAGCCGGCCTCTTCGAGTTGTTCGATCATCTCGTGTATGCGCTCAAGCGGCAGAGGCTGACCGAACCGGTGCACGAAGTCGGCCTGGATCTCGGTCAGATCATGCCGGCCGTCGAAATGTGACACGACGAAGAACGCCACGGGCGAGAGACTGGCCACTCCGCGGGCCAAGCCGGTCGGGTCGTGCAACGTGATCATCCGTCGGCCGCCCTGGGTGGTCGGGATGACCTCGATGGGTCGCAGCTTGGGGCGCGCCTTGTCTGGAGCGTTTTCTCTGCTCACTTCACACCGATCGGCTAGCGGCCGACGACCGCTCGCCAGGCGGAGCATAGGCCCGGGGGCACCCTACTCGGGATGTGCGACCCGTTCGCGCCGGCCGGGCGGTCAATCATCCATATGTTGAATAATAGCCTTGCCGAATTCGGAGCACTTGACCTTGGTGGCGCCCTCCATGAGTCGGTGGAAATCGTAGGTGACGGTCTTGGCGGCGATGGCGCCACCCATACCCTTGACGATCAGATCGGCCGCCTCGTCCCACCCTAGGTGACGAAACATCAGGTCCCCTGAGAGAATCACGGAGCCGGGATTGACCTGATCGCGGTTAGCGTATTTGGGGGCGGTGCCGTGGGTGGCCTCGAAGATCGCGTGCCCGGTCTGGTAGTTAATGTTTCCGCCCGGCGCGATACCGATCCCCCCAACCTGGGCGGCCAGCGCGTCGGAAGCGTAATCGCCGTTGAGGTTCATGGTGGCGACCACGTCGAACTCGTCGGCGCGGGTCAGCACCTGCTGAAGGAAAATGTCGGCAATGGCATCCTTGACCATCAGCTTGCTCTTCCATCGACCGCCGCCGTGTGTCGTGCCGATCGCGGCGAGAGTCTCCTGCACCTCGGCGAGAACGGTTTGCCGGTCTTCGGCCCGAAGACTGTCGTAGCTGGGCTCGATCATACGGGCATTGTCTTCGTCACTCAGATCGGGGTTGTCGTCCTTGTTGCCGAAGATCCACGACTCACGTTGGGTGACCACCTTGTCGCGGTATTCGCGTGTGGCCAGCGCATAGCCCCAGTCGCGAAACGCGCCTTCGGTGAACTTCATGATGTTGCCCTTATGCACGAACGTGACGCTCTTGCGACCGTAGCGCAGGGCGTGCTCGACGGCCGCGCGGACGAGGCGTTCGGTGCCCTCGCGACTGACCGGCTTGATGCCGATGCCGCTGGTCCGGGGAAAGCGGATTTTCTTGACGCCCATCTCGCTCTGGAGCCAAGCGACGATCTTTTCAGCCTCGGGCGTTTCGGCGGCCCACTCCACACCGGCGTAGATATCCTCGGTGTTCTCCCGGAAGATCACCATGTCCACCTTCTCGGGGCGCTTGACCGGCGAGGGTACGCCCGCAAAGTAGCGAACCGGGCGCAGGCAGACGTACAGATCCAGCGTCTGCCGGAGGGCGACGTTGAGCGAGCGGATGCCGCCGCCCACGGGCGTGGTCAGCGGTCCTTTGATCCCGACGATGAAATACCTGAACGCCTCGACCGTATCATCGGGCAGCCAGCTCCCAAAGCGATCGAACGCCTTCTGTCCGGCGAAGACCTCCATCCAGGCGACTTTCCTCTTGCCTCCGTAGGCTTTCCGGACGGCAGCGTCAAAAACCGGTTGACTGGCTCGCCAGATATCCGGTCCCGTGCCATCGCCCTCGATGAACGGAAGGATGGGGTTGTCGGGCACCTGAAGCTTGCCGTTACGGACGGTGATCCTTTCGCCTTCCGACGGTACCGTTACGTGCTGGAACTTACCGGCCATGTGTACCTCACCTGCTGACTGATTTGTGCGCCGCGCGCCGCGGCCCGCATCGGCGACGCTATGCCCACTAACGCGTGCAGAACTGACTTGCGCCCTTCGGGCCGACCGGATGCTAGCGGTGGCCTGCGGACGTGTCAACGGCCCTGCCCAGGAGGCTTGCCAGGACCGGCTGCGTTGCAACAACCTTCGGTACAGCCTATACTTGGCTACGTTTGGGAGCGGGCAAGCAGGCAAGATCGACGGACACGCAGAATGGGATCGACCCAGGCCTTTCGACATTTTCGAGAGGGGACATTGCAGGCCAATGACCCCGCTACCCACAGCAGCGCCGATGCCGCGCTGG
>CBFCZG010000394.1:0-3953 GCA_965602375.1 uncultured Phycisphaerae bacterium
GCCCAGCGCCACAATGTTGTGTGCCGTGTTGCCCGACCCACCGGGGACCGCGCTTTGGTGATCGACGGCGAGCACCTGCACCGGTGCCTCGGGGCTGATCTGCTCGACACTGCCCCAGATGTACCGGTCGAGCATCAGATCGCCCACCACGAGGATCGATTGGTCGGCGAAGCGATCGATGACCTTGTCAGCCTGATCCATTTGGTGTTGACCTTTGTGGCGCGGCCCACGGCGTCCGCGTCACATGGCTGTGTTACCGTTGATCGACGAGCACGGTCCAGGGGCGGTTGTCCGGCGCTGCCAGTTTGACCAGGCCGGCGTCCGCCTCCATGGTTTCAGACTCACCGAACCGGCCCGTTCGCGGATCGAGCCAACGCACTCGCCACGTCGTCCGTCCGGTCGTGCGGATCGCGGCCGAGCCGCCCTTGCTGAAGTAGACGGCATACGCGACCGCGGGCTCGGCCAGGCAGTAGATCTCATCGGGCTCGGCCTGTGAGAGCAGGTCGGGCCTGGGACGACAGGCGAACACGTTGAATGCGTCCGTCAGCACCCGTGCCGCGTGGATGGCCTGCTGGGCGACTTGGTCGAGCCCCGACCCGCTGGGTGGCCGGTGGAACCGCGTGCTCGCGCAGCCTGCAAAGACGTTCTGCCACCAACGGTCGAGTCCGACGTCGTAGTCCTCGCCGCCGCCATGCAGGCGGGCGTACACCTTGACGTTATTCATGGGACATGGGCCGGCCTTGCGCTCGGAGAGGTGGCGCCGAACGGTCATCAGGTTGTCGTAGTGCGTTCGCCCGTCCTGCCAGTTGTTCTGCGATACATCGACGAAGCTGAACAACTCGGGCCGATCGAACGTAGCCTTGTGCTGGTCGTGCGTGATGTCGTGGCTGTCCCACATTTCGGTCAACTCAATGTGCGTGCCGCGATCGGCTGCCTCCTTGCGGATGAACCCAGCCCAGTACCACGCCCACTGCGGCGGGGTGGCCGTCTCGTTGTCCAGGCAGTAGAGCACGTTGTCGAACGGCAAGGTCACCTCGAGCACGTTGCGGACGAACTTCCTCTGGTAGTCCAGCAGCACAATGTCATTGTTCAGCTCGGGCACGGAATGAAAGAACGGCTGCGGCTGACGGGCGGGATGGTGCGGCCACTCGGGTACCAGCTTTGTGTTGTCGGCGGTGTAGTTGCTGTTGAGCGCGGGGTTGAACGGGTTTTCCAGCCAGCAGTCGCGATAGAAGTCGAACGTCGCCCAGAACTCGATCTGCACGATAATGTCGCGCTGCTGGGCCATTTCGATGCACTGGCGCAAGCGGTCCCACCATTCGGCGTTGAACTGGTTGAGGTCGTACTTGCCGGCGACCTTCTCGTAGGGCCAGACGTTGCCTGGGTCGCGGCTTGAAAGGGTCATGCGGACGTAGTTGCCACCGATCTGTTTCAACGTATCGAGGTTGGCCCAGAGATGGGGGTGGTTGAACAGATTGTCCTCATCCGACCCGCCCAGAAGCAGCACCGGCTTGCTCTTGTACTGCCAGTGGGTGTGAGTCTTCTGCCAGACGCGAATGCGGTCTTGATCCATCGGCTCGGTCCTTTTGCGCTAGCCGCCTCAAGTCCAGGGCAGTGTGCGCGTGCACACACGGGCGACATCTTGCGGAAGCTAGCGGACGCCCATGGCCTTTAGGTTGCGATAGCTGATGGCCAACGACTCGAACGGATCTCGCTCGTAACAGCGGTCCTGCTCGACGAGGCAGTACTCCACCTCGGCCTCTTCGGCTGCGTCGAGAATCGCCGGCCAATTCAAGTTGCCCTCGCCGATCTCAGCGAAGCGCTGCTCGCGCTCGGGCGAGATGGCCATGTCTTTCACATGGAGCAGCGGCATGCGTCCGGCGCACTTGCGGACCCACGCGGTCGGGTCGGCGCCGCCGGCCTGAATCCAATAGGTGTCGATCTCGGCCTTGAGCAGTTCCGGGCCGATCTGCTCGTAGAGCATGTCCAGCCAGGTCTTGCCGCCGAAGCGGACCAGTTCGTGGTTGTGGTTGTGATAGGAGAAATCCATACCCTCTTTGCCCAACCGTTCGGCGATGGGTGCCAGTTCGTCACGGAACCGTTTGACGCCGTCGGGCGTGTGGTAGTCGCGCGGCAGTCCACCGATCGCCGGGTGTACGCACTTCCACAGCTTGTGCTCGGCGATGACGCCGTCGAGGTCTTCGAGAAATCGGCTCCAGCCAATGTGGGTTGCCGCGACGGTCAGGCCGTTGTCGGCGACGACCTTGGCTACGTCTCTGGGATCAACCGGACCGAAACCGGAGATTTGAATGGTCGTATATCCGATGTCGGCCACCTTCTTCAGTGAAGCAGCCACGTCGGGCATGGTTTTGCAGAACTCGCGGATGGTGTAAAGTTGGGCACCTGCTACGGGTTTGGACATCTCAACGACTCTCCTACAAGCCACTTACGCACGACCCCGTCCGGGCATACCCACCCTGTGCACGGAGCTGTGCCTTGCCGACGGCACCTTACCGCGTGTGGCGTGGAGCGACAAGCGCCTCCGGGCCCGGCGAGGTCTGCGCGCGACGCTGCCGGACCCCGCGCATCTGTGGCGGGGGCGGGTAGTGTGCGGACAATCGATGGATCGCTCGTCGGCTAGGGTGAGCCGATCTTGCAGGTAATGGTGTTGAGCTTCTGGTCCTCGATCTCCAGCGCAAAGTCCTCAAACTCCATCTCGGCCACCAGCTCGACGAGCTTCTCGGCTGAGATCTTGGACTTGATGCGGAGCTTGGCCAGGGGCTTCTTGAATTCGCGCCGGACTTCTTGGACATCCGCGATCTTTTCGACCTTCTTCTGAACGGCCAGTGCCTGTTTGAACTGACAGTTGTGGACTTCGAGGATGATCTCACCGCCACCGACGGCCTGACGCGTCCAGGTTTCCAGGAGCTTTGCCACGCAGAGCTCGGTCATGTTCTTGGCTGTGTTCTGGAGCGCCTGTTTGGCGCCCGGGCGCCCGTCCACCCGCGAGCCGCCGCGCCGCCAACCCTCGGGCGTACCTGCGGCGAACAGCAGTCCCGCCGTCTCGGTCCAGTAGGCCCGCAGCGTCACGTCGGTTTCCCACATGTGCAGCATGGTGCCGAACGCCTCCTTGTCCTGCGGGCCGGTGGTGTTGGCCTTGCCGGCGATGAACAGATGCGCACCGTAGTCGGCGGCGATGGCCTGCATCACGCCCACGTCGTCGTTGGCGGCGGCTTCGGCGGCCTTGGTCTGCTTGATGGCTTCGATCTGCTCCTTGGCCACCAGCTCGAAGCCGACGTCGGCGAGCTTCTGCTCGATCATGACCTGGAACTGACTGTCGGTATCGAGCATTCCTTTCCGCCGCCCCTCGGGGGTTTTCAGGTCGAAGATGCGCTCGGCGAAGAACACCATGATTTTGGGCCGACCCATCTGTTGCAGGAGGATCTCCACCTCGCCCCAGGTGGCGTCGAGCAGTTCCTTGCTGACTTTCGCCTCGAGGCTGACCACACAGGTTCCCCCGACTCCCTCCTGTTTGGACAGCACCTTGTAGTCGGTCACCTTGCCGACGGCGCGGGCCAGGACGGTGTCTTTCATGAGCTGGAAGTTTTCGGTCTCGCTCTTGGAGAAGACGTCGACCTTGCCGGCCTGCTCGATGGCCTGGCGCAGGGCGCGCTTGACTGCGTCGTCGCAGTCGAGGCCCTCCACGTTTTTGACCGTTACGGTGCGGACGTCGTCCGCCTGCGCCGGCGGCGCGGCCACCAGCAGAGCGCAGCCCACAACGAGCTGAACGAGCATAGCTTTCCTCCCAAGCGACGCGACCCGGGCTTAGCCGCCCGCGGGCCGCATGCCTGCTACTCGACGATTGGTTCACCTGGAGCGACCGGCTCCGGCTGCGACTGGTGGACCGTTTCTCTCTGCCTGACGACTTTGACGTCGTCCTCCTCGCAGCCGGT